>JAEDDI010000047.1 GCA_016293805.1 Bacillota bacterium
AGGGTAACAGACTTGTTAAAGGTAAGAGATACTACTACAAGGCGAGAGTGTACAAGGTGATTGACGGAAAGACATACTACGGTCCGATGTCGAGTATCAAGTATATAAAGGCTAAATAACCTGTTTAAGGTAGGGTCTGCAGTTAATGCAGGCCCTTTCCAGTCATCAGATAGAAACCTCTGCGAATTTCCATAAACCCGGTAGCCCTGGGACCTGATTTCATACATATCCATATTAATACAGTATTACTATTTTGCTTTCTTGTATAATGTTAATTGCTTAAATTGTAAAATCCTGTATTTTTTTATTGGATTTTTGAGATATGGTTGTATAATATAATTGTCAATTTTCACCAGTCATAGAAAATTCTATGATGAGGGGTTAATAGCGGAGTCATCCGCTATTGTGCTATTTGGAGACAGCGCTGTGATCACCTCCCCGAGCGATACAGTATCTGTCTCCATTTTATATATCTATACACATCCTGCTTCGATTGACACAATTAGTCAAATTGTCTCTTCTGCCAATCTCATCCATTAACCGGTTTACGGTGATAGAATATATGTGCAGCATACATATTGATTGGAGGATGATGAAAATGAAGAGACTAGTTTCAGCTGCACTTGCTCTTGTGATTATGATTGCATGCGGGCTTTACCGGCTCATTTCTGAGCCATTTTCTAACCATTTTAAGGGCATATTTCAGCGCATTTGCTCATATATTGCACAGCTTTTTCCGCAAACTCAGACAGGCACTACAGTAAAACCCTATTTTTGAATACAGTAAACTCCCTAATTATTCTTTTTGCTTTTCATCCCCTTGAACTTTTTCCGCAGATGAACTATACCATTTTTGAAGATAAATGTATAAAGTTCGGCCTTGATTTCAGGGCCTTTAACACTAGGGGGGTGTAATAATGATTAGTTTTATTCTTTGTCTTTGTCTTCTTATTGGCGGATACTTTGTATACGGCAAAATTGTCGACAAGACATTCGAAGCAGATGACCGTGAAACGCCTGCGGTAAAAATCAATGACGGCGTTGACTATGTTGTAATGCCCAAATGGAAGCTGTTTCTTGTTCAGCTTTTAAACATTGCAGGCCTTGGTCCTATCTTCGGCGCACTGACAGGCGCACTCTGGGGTCCTGTTGTGTTCCTGTGGATCACATTCGGTACCATATTCTGCGGAGGCGTTCACGACTACTTTTCCGGAATGCTGTCAGAACGTAACGACGGCGCTTCAATTTCAGAAGTATGCGGAATATATCTCGGTCAGGGAATGAAGAATGTGATGAGAGTATTCTCGGTTATTCTTCTTGTAATGGTGGGAACAGTATTTGCGGTTGGTCCTTCCGGACTTATCGTAGCACTGATAAATTCAGGAGGTTCCGCATCAGGTATTCTTACAAGCACAGAGTTCTGGCTGTTTGTAATCCTTGCATACTACTTCGTTGCAACATTTCTTTCAATCGACAAGATTATCGGCAAGATATATCCTCTGTTCGGTATCTGTCTCATAGTCATGGCAATCGGTGTTGCAATCGGTATATTCGCAAACGACAATTATGTAATTCCTGAAATCTGGAACAACTTCACAAATATGCATCCTTCAAAAACACCTGTATGGAGCTTCATGTTCATAACTGTAGCATGCGGTGCAATCTCAGGATTCCATGCAACACAGTCGCCTCTTATGGCAAGATGCATGAAGTCTGAAAGACAGGGACGTTTCGTATTCTACGGTGCAATGGTATGCGAAGGTATAATTGCACTCATCTGGGCTGCGGCAGGATGTTCAATATACGAAGTTACAGGCGGATTAAACACAGGACTTGCAGATGCGCTTGCAAACGGACAGTCCGCTGCTATATATGATGTATGTTCAAAGACCATGGGCGGAATAGGAATCGTACTTGCAATGCTCGGCGTTATCGCATGTCCTATCACATCAGGTGATACAGCATTCCGTTCCGCAAGACTTACACTTGCAGACTGGTTCAAGCTGGATCAGGGATCATTCAGAAACAGACTTATCCTCTGCGTTCCTCTTCTTGCAGTAGGCGCAGTTATAGGGCATCTTGACTACACAATCGTATGGAGATATTTCAGCTGGACAAACCAGACTCTTGCAATGATTGTGTTATGGACAGCAAGCATGTATCTTTTCAGACAGAAGAAGAACTACTGGATTACAGCAGTTCCTGCAACTTTCATGAGTGCAGTTTCTGTAACATACTTCTTCGCTGCAGACGAATGCCTCGGACTTCCGGTATCGGTTGCATACCCTGTGGGTATAATCGGAGCCGCATTAATCCTTGGAATATTCATCTATGCAACTAAGAAGAATCCTGATAAGGCTGTATGCTGAAAGTAAAAAAGGGGGCAGGGCAGTATGAAACCTGTAAAACTTGGGAAAGAATCAATAGATGACAGCAGACTTGCAGCGGATAAAAACGCCTGCAGGAAGTTCGGTCCGTGCGGGGCAGGAGATCTTGCTGTATACCTGAACGGATATTTTCTCGACAGACACTATTATATACCTTACAGAAGCATCAGCCGCATATACAAGCGGGTAGCCATGAGCAGGGGAGGCTTCTCAGGCAAAGGCATCTTTGCCTCAATCCCCTACCTTGTGGTAGAGTATGACGGCGGTCTTGAGAAACAGTGCACTTTTAAGCACGAAAACCAGGTCGATGATATGATTTCATATATCAGGAAAACAAGACCTGATATTAAGACGATAAGTCATGATGCAGAAGTCAGGCTGGCTTTAAGGCAGAAGGAAAGAGAGTCGAAAAAAATTAAAAACCTTTCAGGTGAAGCTGTGAAAACCATCGAAGAACTCGAAAAGCAGAGAAACTATCTTCTTGATAACGAAAGTATATCAAGAGAGCTGAGCCTTTCTTCAAGGAGAAAGAGAGCTTTTCTTACAAACAGTTCAAGCTACGGCTGGGTTGCCCTTGCAATCACTCTTCTCGGAGCGGCCTCTCTTGTATACGGCATCTGGTCATTTGCATCAGGAAACGGAAACTTCGGCATATATTTTGCCCTGTTCGGCATGGCAGCCATCTTTTTCTTTTCCGGAGTCAGCGTTCTTCCTACTGCAAAGAACAACAGAAAATCTGTTATGACAAGAGCTGACAGGGCACTTGAGAACATGGAAAAATACATCAGCGGCTATCCTGATTTCTATCTGCCTGCAAGATATGCCCATCCGGCAGTGCTTGCCAGAATGATCAGAACGATAGAAGAGGGGAGAGCGGTCTCAATGGATGAGGCTCTTGACACTGTAAAAAATGACTTAAAAAAAATCAACAGCGATGTGACTGTTGAACAGGATGAATATGATGAAATCGTATCCATCAAACCGATGTTTTTGAATTTCGACTATTCATAGCATAGATTAACACAATAGCAGGACAGACTGCCCGTACTGCGGGCAGTCTGTCTTTAATCAGTGGAAAAGTTTTAGTATGAAAAAAAAACACATTAGAATTCTATATTTTAATCCCTTTTGAAACAAGTCTTTTGTTCACACTCTCACCTGTAAGAGTGTATATCACCGATGTCAGCGGTATGAAGAAAATCATTCCGATTATTCCGAAAAGCCTGCCGCCAAGAAGAGCTGCGACAAGCGTCCAAAGAGCCGGGAGTCCCACTGAGTTTCCAACAACATAAGGATAGATGAAATGACCTTCAATAAACTGTACTGCAAGAAATACTGCCACTGAAAGCAGCGCCTTTGACGGACTTGAAAGAAGCATGAGAAATGCTCCTGTGCCGCAGGCTGCAAATGCTCCCACATACGGGATAAATGCGAAAACGCCTGTCAGAACACCTGTAAGTCCTGCGTAGGGAAGTCCTGCCAGTGAAAATGAAATGAATATCATGAAGCCTAAAATAACGGCTTCAACGCACTGCCCCGAGATGAACTTTGTGAAGGTAGTCCTGATCAGCGCAGCAATATATACTATTTTATCTGCCGCTTTCGTTTTACAGTACGCGTATATGAGTTTTCTGCTCTGCCTTGCGAGCGTTTTCCTGTTTAAAAGCACATATACTGACAGTATGATTCCAAATACCGCATTCACTATTCCGGAAAGTATCGTAGTCGAAATACCGACTGCAGATGCAAGGATATCTCCGGCACTTCCTGTTAAGTAATCAATTATCCTGTCCCTGTCAAGCCCCTCTGCCCATTTAGTTAATACATCCGTATTGATACCGTATCCGCTCAGTATATCAATCCAGCGGGGAAGCACTTCCTCAAGCCTTGGCATTATACTTCCTGCAGATTCGGCAAGCTGCGGAATAACCACTACAAGTACAACTGCTGCAATCGTCACAATAGAAACGGCTGTCATAAAAAATCCTGCAAATGTCAGTGCTTTCTCACTTGGATGCTTTCCGCGTTTTAACGCTATCTTTGCGAGAAGATTTTCAAACCCGTTCATCGGAACTGAAAGTACAAAAGCGAGCACAAGGCCGACTATAACGGGCAGAATCAGTGTGAATATGTAATTAAGAAGCTTTCCTGCCTTATCGATATTAAGCACAGCTGCAAAGAGTAAAGCAGCGATTACAATCAGCAGAAGCCTGTCTTTGAACTTCTTATCCATGTCTGTATGCAGCTCTCTGCCGGCGCGCTTTCCTGCATAAAATCAGGTATCTTATAATCACAGCGCATATGTGTAATGCTGCGAGAATGCAAAGCGCAGTCAGTGCATATCTGATCAGGTCTGCAAACACATACGGGCTGAAGATAAGAAGCGATGCACATCCTGCAAGAAGTGCTGCAGTAAAGACTGATATAATTATTATGTATTTTCTTAAGTTTCCCAGAAATTCCCTCATCTGTCCCAATCCTTTCTATCAGACTGTTGTTTTTTGTGATAACAGAGATTATAATGTGCATGTAGTATTTTAGTCAACAGACTGTTCGATAAATAACACACATTATGTATCCGGCAGGGATCAATCTGTCTGATTACTGACAGATTGAATAAAAATCGTTCGATAACAGGAGGCGAGGATGGAAACAAAAAAAGAAGACAGGAGGGTTATGTACACTAAGATGTTTCTCAGAGAGAGTCTGCTGGCTCTGATGGAGACCAAACCTGTCGAAAAGATAACCACCACAGAACTCTGCAGACATGCAGGGATAAACCGCAACACATTCTATACCCATTACAAGAGTCCGGAGGAACTTCTGGAAAGCATCGAAGAGGAGCTTCTTAACAGCATCAACTCTTCCATGCGGGGTGAAATATCAATTGAGAGCCTGCTCAGCATCATGAAAAACAATGCCGATTTGTGCAGGGTGCTGTTTTCGCCGTACTGTCCGCATGATTTCTGGGAAAAATCAACCAAGAATGCCATGGACATATTTATATCGGACTGGGCTGACAGGGATCACAATCTGTCAGATGAGACCAAAAGAAGAATAATAGAGTACTGTCTTAACGGAACAATCGCAGTAATAAAGGACTGGATCAAGACCGGTATGGAAACACCCGTAGAAAAAGTCGCAAGACTGATTAATCTTCTTACAGAAAAAGGCATATATGCAGCAGAATCATACAGAGAATAATAAGGAAAGGAGAAAGACATGATGAAAGTAAACCTAAGCTCGCTTATGGATGCTGTAGCATCAACAGATTATGACAATACGTACTGTTACAGCATGGAAGACGGAAGCATTGTCTCTGCAAATGATGCAGATGATATGAAAACGTACATACCTCTTCCCGATGCATATGAAATAGATGAAAACCAGATAATGAAGGAATTCATATATGAACTGCCTGAAGGAACTCTCCAGGATACAATCTACAGGTCAATGAAGGGCAGGGGAATGTTCGGAAGTTTCAGAGAAGCTGTAATCGCCTATGATATGGAAAACAGCTGGTTCGCATTCAGAAACGAAGCCTATGAACGCATAGCACTAAAGTGGTGCGAGAAAAACAATATCCAGCCGCTCAGATAACTAAAAACCCGGCAGCTTATTTATCTGCCGGATTTTCTGTCGTTATTGCTATTTACTAATTCTTAAAGGAAAGCATCAATGTCTTAAATCGAGGTCTCTAATCACTATCTCCCTTTGACAATTCTAATTATACCTTCAGCAGGTATATGAATAAATGTATTATGCAGCAAGATACAGTATGTATTTTGCTGTTTAAGCAAAAAACACTTACCGCAAAGATTTGTATATTAAAAACATATTGCTTCTTTGAAACGAACTTACTAAAATATATTCATAACAATATATTAAAGGATTAAATATGTTACTGACAGACACATTTGCAGTCTATCTCGTTGCAGGCATTCTTGCAGTATCTGCCGCAACGATAGTGCTGCTTTTGATTAGAACAAAGCATACTGAAAGTGTTTCATACCTTAAATACCTCGCAGTATTCATACTGATTAACTTCCTGATGGGTGCACTTTACCTGTGGGAGGCTTTCCACGAAGTGATTACAGGCAATTTCGGCTACAGTTTCGTCTGCAGAGTTGCCGATATTTCTCTTTTCGTAGCACAGGCATATATATGGGTCAGATATCTTTTCAGCAGCACTTCTGAAAAAAATACGCTTCTAAAGAGGTTATCCGTCCCCGGTTTTGCTGTCATCTTCATCATCAGCTTCATAACATACGGCTTTTTTATAAACTCAGGCTACGAGGCAACAAGCAGTTTTACGGCCATAGCCGAGATTGCAATTGCGACCGGAATATCCATATTTCAGATTGCAGGAGAAATCAGCGTTATAAGGGAAAAGCCCGGCAGACTGTCTGTAATATATACGGCAGCAGTAAGCCTTTTACTCCTTGTAAACGGATGGTGGAATGCTGTATGCGTTCTTGTGCTGCTCAAAACAGACGGATTCATTATGCTCACATACAGTACTCATTACTGCCTCGCAGGTATAACTGTACTTACTCTCATATACATATACAAGACTGATTTTCAAAGTACTTTTCTTTCTTCTTCAGTTCCGGATGAGAATGCGCTCATAAATGCAGCGGTTATAAAATACGGAATAAGCGAAAGGGAAAAAGACGTTCTCATTCTGGCATGCGAGGGAAAAACAAACCCTGATATAGCGAAAGAGCTTTTCATCTCGATAAATACAGTCAAGCATCATCTGCACAGCATCTATGCGAAGATGGATGTGGGCAGCAGAGTTGAAATGGTGCGCAAAGTAAGGGGATAAGCCCAAATGACCCGATTGGGTAATATCAATATTCTCTGAATTAGGATAATATTTAGACGGCAATCGCCGTCTTTTCTAATTATCTGATAAAGGAGGTCAAATATCGAAATGAAAAGAATCAAAAAAACCCTTTCAATTGTGACTGCACTTGCAGTGATTCTTGCTATGTGTGTTTCGTTTTCCGCATGCGGATCCAAGGAAGCAAGTTCTGATGCCGACATATCAGCATTTGTAGATGCAGTCGATTACGAAATTGCAAATGAGGTATCACAGACATTAGCCTTTGATGAGAAGTATTTCAATGAAGGCGATGTGACAGGCTTTCGTACTGCAGGTTCAGACGCAGACCATGCTGCTGCTGAATACCTGAAGAAAACCTTCGAAGAAATCGGTCTTGAAACAGAAATCTTACCTGTAAAGGTCGACAAGTGGTCAACAGGCGACAAGCACTTAATCCTTTCCTACACTGAAAACGGAGAAGAGAAAAGTGTCGAACTTGAAAATGCTGACATGATTTCATACATGTCAAACGGCACTACCACAACAACAGGCAACGACAGGGGTGCAGGCAAACTCACTCAGGATCAGTGGAAGAACATGGATATAGTTGATGTAGGCTGCGGCTACGAATCAGACTATTACGATGAAAACGGTAAAGAAATAGACGTTAAAGGTAAAATCGTTCTCGCAGGAGTAAATCAGAACAACGATGCATGGATTGATGCTCCATACGAAGAAGCATACGACCATGGTGCTGCTGCTGTAATCGTATACCAGCGTACTCCGGGAGAAGATGACGAAGGAGTAGGCGACGGACTTCTTGGATGCCAGAACGGTGAAGAAGAGTGGGATACAATCAACGTTCAGGATATCTGTGCAGGAGACTATATCCCTTGTGCCGGAATATCACCTAAATCAGCATATGCTATAAAGCAGGTCATTGAAAATGAAAATGCAGAAGGCATTTCGGCAGATTTCCTTCTTACAAGCGAACTTATCCCTGACGGCGGCGAGTCATGGGAAGTAATAGGCAAGATACCGGGAACAGGAAACTCAGGTCAGAGAATCGTTTACGGCGGACACTATGACAAGTACTTCTACGGACTTAACGACGACTGTACATCAGTAGGCCTTATGGCAGCAATCGCATCAGGAATGGTCAGCTCAGGATATCAGCCATATAACGACATCTACTTCGTTGCAACAGGCGCTGAAGAATGGGGACAGTCAGGTGCGCAGTGTGACTGGGCAAAGGCTACATGGGAAATGATAAGTGATGTACATAAGGACTGGCAGGGTTCAACCCTTGCATTCATCAACTTTGAAATGCCTGCCATCGCAAGCGGACAGACTAAGGGATATGTTCAGAGTACATATGAAATGTCAGCATTCCTTAAGAGCTTTACAGAGGCAGACCTGATTTCAGGTGTTGACGCGTATTACGAAGAAGGTGTTGATGTCGAAGAACATAACAATGACCAGACATACATGAGTGACTGTATAAGCTACCAGTCATGTGGAATTCCAACAATTATAAACAAGCCGGACTTTGACGAGCCGATAGATACATACAGCGGAAACTGGCACATGGACAGATATCATACTCAGTATGATGACAGTTCAACATATTCTCAGGAACTGATGGACTTCAATACCGCATACTACGGTGCAATGGGTATCTATATGGACAAGCAGCCTGTTATGGAATTTGACTTTACAAAACGTATAGCAGACCTTAATGCTGCAGTTGAAGGACTGGAAGACTATGTTGATGCAGATACACTTAAGGCGTACAGCGATTCAGTGGCAGCACTTGAAAAAGCTACATCTGCACTTCAGACAAAGGCTCAGGAGATAAAGACTGCATATGCAGAAGCTTCAGATGATGAAAAAGCTGCTGTACGCGAAGAGGGAATAGCTCTCAATACTGCAGTACTTGAAACAATGAAGGCTGTTCAGGCAGAACTTATCGGTTTCTCAGGCACTGTAATGCCTTACTCGCAGACAGGAAGCAGCAACCTTCTTATGCTCAATGACATTGTATCTATGCTTGAAAACAAGGATTCACTCGAAGATATGGATTCACTTTTTGGAACAATGTTCGGACTTTGGGGCGGTGCAGAATACTATGCACTCAGCTTCGGTGAGAAAGCATACGCAACAGTTATCGATTCTGCAAACGGAATTAGACACAGCATCGATCCTAAGGTTGAAGGAACTTCAACTGATGACTGGAGCACAGGCGAAACCATCAAACTTATAAACACATATGATGCTACAAGATCAGTGTCAGAGCAGCTCATCTACAATGAAATGGCACCTTCTGACTGCAACTTTGATGATGCAATCAGCATTTACAAGGCAGCAGCAGAGCAGCTTCAGAAAGACGTTACAAAAGCTATCAAGGATGAGACAAAGAGCATGAATAAGATTGCAGAGAAGGCAAACAGCGCTCTTTAGTATATGCTTGTATAATTGATTAGGCTCTTTAAAAGAAAAGATCGGACATTTAGTCTGAATCTTAACTTTCCAGGGTCATAAGTAATGAGAATAACGGTATTTAATGCAGTTTAGAGTGTATTGAATACCGTTTCTTTATGTTCCCATTAACAGAACGGCTGTCTGCAGCCTGGTTTTTCGCATACATATGACCGGTTAAATACATATCCATATCAACCTGATTAATGGTATAATACTTCTGACCGATTTACACTTCCTGATATCAAGGAGGAGAGATTTGCAGAATAAACATATAACAGTAATATCAGACAGAAAAGAGATTGTTCTCAACACAGAGATGATTCTCTACATTATGAAGGTTGACAAGAACATACAGATACACATGTCAGACGGTAAAGTGTATAAAACCAGAATGACGCTGGCAGAGATTGAAAATCTAATTGGAAACGGCTTCATCAAGATTCACAGGGGATGCGTGGTATCTGCTATGGCTGTTCATGACATCACAGACAGTATACAGCTTGTAAACGGGGAATCTCTAACATACACAATCAGAAAGAAAAAGGAGATTATCGACAGATTCCGCAGCATACGCAGAAACATCGTCGGAAGTTTCAGCAGAGACGGCATTCCTGTCACTGAGGCTGATTACATGGATTATTACAGAAGTTTTGACAATATGCCTTTTGCATTTGCTGATATTGAAATGGTGTTTGATGACAATAAGCATGCTGTTGACTGGTTTTTCAGATACGGTAACCGGGCGCTTGCAGAGCTTGAAAGACTTCCTCTTTCACGTCTCATCGGCTCCTCGTTCGGAAGCATTTTCTCCAATATGGACTCCAAGTGGCTCAGGTGCTATGAGAGGGCGGTTCTGTTTGGTGATACTCTTGAGATAATCGATTACAGTCCCGAGATTGACAGAAATCTCAAGGTTATCTGTTTTCCTACTTTCAAAGGACACTGCGGATGTATACTGTTTGATACATCTGACATTGAATTTATGAAAAGCAGCACCGGAACATACAGAGCCCTTATATCATACCTTGACAGATCCGGCATATGATAGTTAGTCCATTCGTGCCTGTTAACTGTCGTTTCGGACCATGTCTATTGATTTAATCATAAGATACCTGTATATATTAAGTGTTCATCATATTGGAAACCAGAATATGGTTCTAGGCATACCTCGGACAGGCAGAGAATTCTCTTTGCCTGTTCTTGCTATATATATATCGTCTTCCGCCTAAGGCTTTATCCATCTTCTCAATATACCGAAAGGCATATGTGCATATGGCAGCCTCGGACAGGCTCTGCAGAGAGGGGATTGATACATTCGATGTGGATACGCCAATTCAGAAAATGTGATTGAATGCGTTAATTGTTACGCATTTTTATACGAAAACAGATACCTTACGAGTATCGACAACAGGTGATTAATACGATATATTCTAGGTATCAGAGAACTTACCAAATATCTGACACAAACGCTTCTTTCTGCTCTCTTCAATCAGGATTAATTCCTTTCTGTCCTACAGATATAAATTTTTCACATCCATTACATATATTATTTTTGATTAGGAGAGAGCAGAAAATCCAACTTAGTATTTTTTAGCTGTTTCTCATTTTGAGAAGCAGCTTTTTTACATTCGAAGAAGAAAAAGAGGGGGATTTTGCAGACATCAATCTATTCCGATAATCGTACTTATCGGAATAGATTGATGCTCCTGTATTTCAGTAGTTGCCCTGGTTAATCTTTTCGGGCGGCATTTACGCTCATGAAGCCATCCATTTTCCTTCATATTGGTTGCCATAAACGACTGCGCCTCCTTCAAATCTAAAATCCACCATTCTGATAAGCTCTTGCTATTACATACGATGGCTCATAAAATGCACTACTATTATAATTGTCAATCACTTCACATATGTCATCATTATAGACACGAATAATTCCATCCACATAGTCTTCTCCCGGCTGCAGTGTATCAGAAATAAGTCTCTGATATACTTTACCCATTTCTAAGGGTGTAGGAATTATCCCCGCCAATTCTCTGTCAACATTCGTTACATCATAATCTCCTGTATTAAGCTCATATTCATTAATCCAGTCATCTTCCACCTGCAAAGGATTTTCACAATGAAGCACATTTGCAACGCTAATCAGATGTTCTAATTCAGCTTTTCCAATGGCATTGACTACATAACAGTTTTTCTGATGAAGTTTCCGTGCAACACGCTCAATCATATAGCATACAAAATACAAGTCATTGGTTGTAATCTCTTCATCTTGAAAGTAAATGTTTGTCATAGTGTCACACTCCCTTCAAATGTTAATGTGCTTAAAGCTGCCTCTGTACAAAATACAATTTGATGTGTGGGATATTTAAATTTAACAAGTTCCCAGAAAGCAGCTTTACTTATCTTTCCTGCGATATAGTCTTCTACATAATCCCAAATCTGATCATCTGCCATAGGTCCTTCTACAATATCATAATCATGTTCTTTGCCTCTGCGACAAGCGACCACAAATTCCAGCCATTCTTCTGTCATTTCATCAAAACAATTGGTACTGCTACATTGCTGCCGTGATATATAATTGTTTTACTCATAAACGACTACTCCTATTCTTCATCAATGTTGCGGTATTTGCTCCGTATCTCTCAGGTTGTTATCCGGTTCGGCAAGTCCTAAGATATTCTTAAATATATTTGTTTAAGTTTTGTATCTTTTTTGCCTGTTACATATATTATTTTGGCTCGCTGATTTTCTATTGTCAATTTGTTGCAACTTCATTATAAATGCCATAGATAAGTTTAATAGCATTTATTTTGAGAACATCACATCATTTCTTGAAAGAAGATATACACAATATTGATTCATGCTGATTCCTTCTCTCTGAGAATGTTCTGCCAGGGATCTGTGCAGACT
>JAEDDI010000007.1 GCA_016293805.1 Bacillota bacterium
AGGTTCCTGAAGGATTTAGGATCAGTGCGCATACAGATGTATGTCCTGCAGCTGCAATGGAGTGTGCTGAAAAGAAACTTTACGCAACTCAGTTTCATCCGGAAGTTATGCATACCAAGGAAGGGCAGAAAATGCTCAGAAATTTCGTATACAATGTGTGCGGATGCAAGGGAACATGGCAGATGGGATCTTTCGTAGAAGAGACGATAGAAGCTGTAAGGAAGAAGGTAGGAGACGGCAAAGTATTATGTGCGCTTTCGGGAGGCGTCGATTCTTCCGTGGCGGCAGTTCTTCTTTCAAAGGCGATAGGCAGACAGCTTACATGCGTATTTGTAGACCACGGACTTCTTCGCAAGAATGAGGGAGATGAGGTTGAGGCAGTATTCGGACCTGACGGACCGTATGAACTCAACTTTATCAGAGTAAATGCACAGCAGAGATACTATGACAGACTCAAAGGTGTGACAGAGCCTGAGGAGAAGAGAAAGATAATCGGTGAGGAGTTTATACGAGTATTTGAAGAGGAAGCAAAGAAGATAGGTTCAGTTGACTTCCTTGTTCAGGGTACAATTTATCCTGATGTTATAGAATCGGGTCTTGGTAAATCAGCGGTTATAAAGTCGCATCACAATGTTGGAGGTCTTCCGAGTGTTGTTGATTTCAAGGAAATTATCGAACCGCTCAGAATGCTGTTCAAGGATGAGGTGCGCAGGGCAGGTCTTGAGCTTGGAATCCCTGAAAATCTGGTTTACAGACAGCCGTTCCCGGGTCCCGGACTCGGAATACGTATAGTGGGTGAAGTTACGGAGGAAAAGGTCAGAATTGTTCAGGATGCGGATGCAATATATAGAGAGGAAATTGCAAAGGAGGGTCTTGACAAGAACCTTGGACAGTATTTTGCAGGTCTTTCCAACATGCGTTCGGTAGGTGTGATGGGAGACTTCAGAACATATGACTATGCGGTAGTACTGAGAGCAGTGCTTACAAGTGACTTTATGACTGCAGAATGTGCTGAAATACCGTATGATGTTCTTTTCAGAGTAACATCAAGAATAATAAACGAGGTTAAGGGTGTAAACAGAGTAATGTATGATCTTACCTCTAAACCTCCGGGAACAATCGAGCTTGAATAGGTTTTTTAATTAAAAAACGACCCCAAAGCGTTGAAATATCAACGTTTTGGGGCTTTTTACTGTGTTGATTTGACGCATCGAGTGTAGAATCATTTTAGAATCACTCTATTTTTTGTTGATAATTACGGATTCTGGATAAGTGCTTTTCCATTCTTTATCTGATAATCTGCTTCTTAAATCTGATCCGACAGGGAATGTAATATAGGCAGTTCCTCATACCCACTCTATTATTCAGCTTTAACAAGCACAGTCACAACTTCACAATGAATCGTATCGTCATAGTTGCGACTTTTTGTTGACGTCATATCCGCTAAATTGCAACTTTTTAATCGTTCCTTAATTGTTACTGATATTATATCATTTAATGGAATACTATCAATAAAAACGGAACAACACGAAGCAATTTAACGGAATAATACAATGCCATTTAGCGGAACTTGGTATGTGGGAACATATCCCGTTTTCAGTAAATTATAAACTGCTATTCATCTCTTACATGTAATTTTAACACATCGGGTCTGGCATAATGACCGCAAACATCGTGTTCCATCCTGCTGGCTGGAACTTTCGACATATCAAGTTCCGCATATATAATACCTTCCTCATCCCAGATAGTCTCTGAAATAGTATGTCCATACGGATCTATAATACAGCTTCCTCCTCTGCACACGATATCAGGCAGCTTCGATATTTCATCTGATCCATTGCACGTATCCGGATACATCTTCTTAGTAATTACCATATCGCAGTTAATGAAATAACAATGCCCTTCAATAGCAATGTGACGTATTGTATCCTGCCACTCTGGATTATCGTTTGTATTTGAAGAAATGTATAGCGTGATTCCTTTCTGATATAGAGCTACTCGCGCTAAAGGCATGTAACTTTCCCAGCAGATAAGATTTCCTACAGGCCCCCAAGGCGTATCCATTACAGGGAAGAAATCCCTATCCGCATCTCCCCATACAACGCGTTCACTTCCCGTTGGTTTGAGTTTCCTATGATTAAAGGTTTTGCCGTCAGGGGTAATCATCATATTTGAATTATATAAAGTTGCAGTTGTACAGTCCACCTCTGAGTAACCAATACTTACATATACTTGATTTGCAATTGCCGTTTCTATCAGTTTATTCATCTCCGGTCCGTCGGCCAGAATAGAATTATCGTAGTACTGTTTCCAGTCTTTTCTACCATTTTCATTTCTGCTGCCTACTGTGAAGCCAAATGTCATACCATAAGGATATCCAGGAATAAAGAGTTCTGGAAATACAACAAACTCAGCTCCATTTTCTGCACATTCACGAATAATACCTGTTGCCTTCTCGATGCATTTATCTTTATCAAACATAATCGATTCAGCTTGTACCACAGCTATATTTAATGAATCTCTCGTAATATTCATTTTCTTTCTCCTTTCATCGCTTCTTCAGTCACTTATTTACATATATGTTAATCCAAAATATAATATTTGTATAACAAATATATAAAATATGTTTTATTAATTATATCGATAAGGAGACAATATGGAAATTCGTAACCTGCAGACTTTTGTACATATTTGCGATAATGGAAGTTTCTCTAAAACAGCTGAAAATCTCGGATATACACAATCAACAGTTTCGTCACACATACAACAGTTAGAGAATGAACTAGGCGTTCCTCTATTTAATCGTAATGGCAAGCGATTCAGTTTGAGTATCAAGGGAAAAGAACTCTTATATTATGCTAGAAACATTCTCGCACAAGTAAATGAAGCTACATCTGTCGTAACAGATGCTTCCACACCTTGTGGTGAGCTTCGGATAGGCGTCATTGAAACTATATCCACATATCTCCTGCCACCAATCCTTGAAAAGTATATCATCGCCAATCAAAACGTGAAGGTTTACATCAAAACAGCAACAACTCTTGAAATCATGGAGATGCTCAACAAAGGTGAAATAGATATTATGATTACTCTTGATGATCCTCTGTATACTCCCAACTGGGTATGTGCATTCAGAAAATCCACTCCAATCCGTTATCTGTGCAGCGCGACACATCCTTTTGCTAAACGATCCGATATTTCACTTCAGGAATTTGCAAAGGAAAACATATTAATGACAGAAAAGCTGTGTAATTACAGAAATTCATTCGAGAAACTATGCAATTTACATCATGTTATTCCTAATTCAAATCTTGAAATAGGCTGCACACAGACAATTATTGACTATACTAAAAAAGGTCTTGGAGTTACTATTCTGCCAGAATTCACAGTAACACCTTTTATTGAGAACAAAACACTCTCTGTTATTAATGTCAGAGACTCTGAAATAGAGATGGAAATACAGCTTATTTACCGAAACGATATATGGCTTTCCCCTGCTGCAAAGGAATTCATATCAGAATTTCAAATATAAAGAACGCGTCCGAAATCATTTCTCGGACGCGCGTAATACACTATATATACTGTTTGGCTATTCGCCACTCAACCTATCGTCTCTGCCCCGTTCGAGACAGTAGAACTACGACTACACAATGAATCGAGTCGTCATAGCTGCGACTTTTTAAGGCTACAACTTAAGCTCTTAATCTTTAGGCGGCTGGTAATTGTTTTATGATAGGTTCATAATATTCGTATAGTGAATGGGAGAATGTAGTTGTGTAGTTTAATGAGAAAAAAGGGTTAAAGCTATATTGACCGGAAAGAATAATTAGGCTAGAGTAAAGTTGACTTGAGATTGGACCTTGAATTGTCAAATTAATTGCAACAACGTTGAATGATACACCTCGTATGGTGTCTGGTATCCAAGACATTTCCTTGGCCTGCAGTTTAGCTCATGTATGTATTTTGATAATACCTCGTCTGGCATGTCGGTAATATCAATACCTCTTGGAATGTATTCTCGTAATAAGCCATTCGTGTTCTCGTTAGTTCCTCTTTGCCATGGGTGATGTGGAAGAGGAAAATAGAATTGAACATTATCTAATGCAGCAGTTACATCTGCATGCCAAGCAAACTCCTTGCCTCTATCAGGAATAATTGAATGTACGGGTTGATTTCGCAATGCCTCAATTATTGCAACACTTACATAAGAAGCCTTTTTGCTTGGAACTTTTGAACATATAAGGAATCTGCTTAATCTATCAGTTAGCGTAACAAGGCAGGCTTTTCCTTCTTTACATGATACGGTATCAGCTTCCCAATCGCCTATGCGAGTTCTATTGTTAGCTTCCGCAGGGCGATCTGCAATATGGTTACTGATTCTGATTTTGCCTCGCTTTTCAACGTAGTCCTTGGTATGACGCGATTTGCCGCGATGGCGAAGTTTTCTGCATGCGTCTTTGTTGCCATGAGAGCGTCGCTGTTCTGGCGTATCAAATAATCCGGCGTATATGCCACGATAGATTGTGTTGTAACTGATGCTGAATTTCGATTCTTCCATTTTTAGTCGCCCGGCAATCTCTTCTGGTGACCATTGATGGTTTAAGAATTTATCTTTTACCAACTCGAATAATTCAGGATTGTCCAACTTGCATTTTGGCTTGCAGTTACGTCGTCTACTGTGATATTTGTTTTCTGCAACAGACGGAATATAACATCCGTTTTCAGAGTTGCGTTTCAGTTCACGACTGATTGTAGATTTACTACGCATCATTAAACTGGCAATTAATGAAATTGAAAATCCTAAATTGAAGAATAGGAATATCATTTCACGTTCTAATAGTGTAAGATGTTTGTGATGACTCATATCATTCTCCTTGTATTTGGTTGTCTTTGCAAACACCATTATACAAGAATGTATGAGTCATTTTCATTTGTTGCAATTAGATTGTAAATTCAAGGCATTAAAACAGGCAGGGTTCACACTGGAAGAAATTGCACGCATCAATAGTGGCGAAGATGAAGAAGCACTGCTGATGAACAAGAAATCGGAACTTCTTTCGAAAATAGCGAAGCTTACGAAACAGGTGGCTGTTTTAGATGGATATCTGGCAAAGAAGAAATCCTGTCTGTTAACACCGGTATTAATCAAGGATGTGCCAGAGTGTACAGTGGCATATATGAAGACAAGACTTGATTCATATGATGACCTGTTTGATAAAATGCCTGAAATGGGCGAGCTTATGGAACAGGCAGGATGCGTTTGAATACTGTTTCACCAACTACCTGGAACCGGGCTGCAAAGAGGAAGACGTCCTGGTGGAGCTTTGTGAATCAGTGACCGAATTCAGGTATGATACAGGCGAGCTTCATTTTAAAACGATGCCGAAATTTCAGGCGGCGTCGGTATTTCACAAGGGATCATATAGTACGCTGGCAGCTTCTTATGAAAGTGTGCTGAAATATGTGGAAGATAATGGATATGAGATTTCAGGGGCTATTCGTGAAAGCTATATCGATGGTGTCTGGAATAAAGAGGATGAGAGCGAATGGCTTACAGAGATTCAGGTGCCGGTCAGGAAAGCCGCAAGTGAAGAATAAATATGGAGTGATTTCAATTGAAGATTAACAGAGTGACAATTATCACGCTGCATATTAAAAATACGCTCAGATGAAGTTCCGGAGGAAAAGCTTAATGAAACAGTTAGTAATATATGTGCATGGCAAAGGCGGAAGTGCCAAGGAAGCAGAACATTACAAGTCGCTATTTGACGGCAGTGATGTTATAGGCTTTGACTACAAATCGAAAAATCCGTGGGAGGCGAAAAGAGAGTTTTCGCAGTATTATGATTTGCATAGCGAAGGATATGAATCAGTTGTTCTGATTGCAAACAGCATAGGTGCATTTTTTTCGATGAATGCATTGGCGGAGAAGAATATTTCACAGGCTTTGCTTATTTCTCCTGTTGTAAATATGGAAAAACTGATTACAGATATGATGATGTGGTCAAATGTGACTGAGGATGAACTGAGAAACAAAAAAGAGATTCCCACGGAATTTGGTGAGACTTTATCATGGGAATATTTGTGCTATGTGCGAAATAACCCGGTTGATTGGGACATACCGACAACTGTCTTATACGGTGAAAATGACAACCTGACTTCTCTGGATACTGTTCGCGAATTCACAAATAAGGTCGGCGCATCACTTACTGTGATGGAAAACGGAGAACACTGGTTTCATACAGATAATCAGATGAAATTCCTTGACAGCTGGATTATTGATTCTGTTCGCCCTCTTTCTGCCTTCGGTTAAACAAAGGCAAAAGTATGTTTATTTCAGGATACTTAAAGGACTGCAGCTGTCTGTTTTTAACAGGGATTATGCAGTATTTCATCTACCGCTTATAGGTAAAACACCTTGAATTTAAGACGAAAAAACAGTTAAAATGTACAGAAATTTCGGGCATGGACAAGTCTGAAATGAAATTAAATATAACTTAAGTATACAAAACGACACATGTTGAGCAAGTCTCGTAACTCTGATTACGAAACAGCGGCATGTGTTTTTGTGTATAGATCTGGGAAGTAAACATTAAACAGGAAAAGACGACAGATAAAGATCAGAAACTCATCATCGCTGTGTCAGCTTTTGTACATTCGGTGAAGGGGTATCTCTTTTAGATAAGTGGATGCCTTCAATTAATGCATCCGGCAGGGAGACTGTAAATGCGGCGAAGAAGCTTGCGGAAAGACTTGATATGACACCTGCTGAATACAGAAAGACCATGTCTGCTCTTCGCGCAGAGATTAAACTTATCGAAAACAATCTTAGAGAAAAGGATTACAGCTTCGATTATTCCAAACAGCCTGCCAAGGCTATGTTTGAATACAGAGCTGCTTTTTTAAGAAATGATGCAGAGAGATATCAGGCATTTCCGGACAATTTAAACCGCAGAGAAGCAGCCTTGCATACAGGCACATTAATGCCTTATGAGCTTGTTGATCCTTACCTTGATATGCACTGGAGCTCCGGTCCCAGCTTTATGAAAGATATCTCAGAACAGGTATGCTGCAATTGCAGCATAATACAAAGAACCCTCGCCGGCGTTACGCAGCGGTGAGGGTTCTTTGCTGAATAATAATCATTGATACTGTATAGATTATACACCCTAAACAGGTTAATGGTAGATGTTTTTTGAAAAAACATGCATATAATGTTGTATAATACCAGTTAATGGGTAGGGATACCGCGAAAGCCCTAAAAGGCTGAACAGAAGGAGTAAAGGTGTTAAAATGAAAAAGACAAGCAGTAATCAGGGAATGGGAGCCGGCATCGGCATGTGCATAGGCGTGGCGCTGGGGTCGTCGCTTGGAGAGAGTATGTTCGGCAGCATGGGAGCCGGAATAGCCATAGGAATATCCCTTGGTATGTGCGTAGGAATGGCATTTGGTGCTGCCAGGGACAGGAAAATAAATGAGCAGCTTGAAAAGGAGGGATATACTGTTTCGGATGTCAGGAGAGGCGATGACGGGACAGTATATGTGACCGTCATAAATGCCGGGGGAGAAGAGACTGTGCTGGAAGCTGCACCTGCCGACATAGAGGCTGAGGAGATTTCAGCGGGAGACACTGTGTATATCGGCGAAGATGGATATATTGAAAAGGTGGAAACAGACGATGAGTAACAGCTTATGGATAGAGGAAAAAGACAGGCAGGGTACGGCATATTTTGAGCTTCAGAAGGGAAAATATGACGGGACATTCTGGAAGAAGGACTCACTGCTGATACACTGTGACGATTTCGACAGGACAGGTATTGGTCGGGTGCTGCGTGAGACTTCTGATTTTGACTATTACGGCATAACAGAAATTGACAGAGAAATATGGGAAAGATTTCTCGGCAAGGCGGATGAATATTCTGACGATCCTGAATTCCCTTATCTTGCGGAAGGAATGTGTATGCTCGTAAAGTGGGCGGAAGACTGTCTGGAAAATGAAGGCGCTTTTACAATTATCGGCATTTAACAGAAAGGGGAAAAATTTTTTAAAATTTATTAGCACTCACTATTGACGAGTGCTAATAAAGGATGTATAATGTAACTGTAATCGGGAAGAGGTTCCCGTTCAAAAGAGGTTTCAGATAGATTAAAGGGTATAGTTAATATTATTTGGAGGTGGAGATTATGTTAATGCCAAGTATTTTCGGAGAAAACTTATTTGATTCTTTCTTTAATGATTTTGCAAAAGTAGGCAGGACAGAAGTCCCAAAGGTGATGAAGACAGACATCAGGGAGGACGAGAAGGGCTTTGAGCTTGATATCGAGCTTCCGGGATGCAGCAGGGAAGATGTTTCAGCTGAACTGAAGGACGGTTACCTGACAATTGCAGGCAAGACTTCATCATCGTCAGATGAGAAGGATGACTCTGGCAGGTTCATAAGACGCGAGAGATATCAGGGATCATGTTCAAGATCGTTCTTTGTGGGCGATGAACTTGAACAGGAGGATATCAAGGCGAAATTCGAAAACGGAATCCTTAAGGTGTTTGTTCCAAAGAAGGAACCTAAGCCTCAGGTTGAAACAAGAAAGATGATTCAGATTGAGGGATAACCATTTGCAGGAAGAGTGCTCAGGCACTCTTTTTTACTGTCATTTTTTCTGGTATACTTTCTGCAGAGGGAGGATAATATGAGTGAATATATTAACGAGAAGAGAATGACAGATGAGTTTCTTCAGCTTGCCTGTATCGACAGTGTTTCATTTGGTGAAAGGCAGATTGCGGACATTCTGAAGGCAAAGCTTGAGGAACTCGGGTTTATTGTGCATGAGGATGATGCAGGAGCAGCCTATGGAAGCGATACAGGTAATATCTACGGGTTCCTGAAGGGGACACTTCCCGGAAAGCCGCTTCTTTTCTCTTCCCATATGGATACTGTTGTTCCATGCACGGGAAAGAAACCCTCGCTGAAGGATGGAGTTATATCATCCGATGGTACAACAGTGCTTGGAGGAGACGATATTTGCGGTATTGTTGAGATAATCGAGGCTGTACGCGCAATTTGTGAAAGCGGACAGTCACACAGGGATATCGAAGTGCTCTTTACAGTGGCCGAGGAGGTGTTCAGCAGAGGAGCCGCGGTATTTGACTATTCGATGATAAAAGCAGAAACAGCATTTACAGCAGACATGAGCAGGGGTGCGGGAACAGCTGCTCTAATGGCTCCTTCCATTATATCGTTTAAAGCCGATATATGCGGTAAAGCGGCGCACGCAGGATTTGAACCGGAGAATGGAATTCATGCTGTTGCAGTTTCCGCCGCCGCCGTATCAGCTATGGACCTTGGACATGTGGACGGTGAGACTACTGTGAATATCGGCAGGATTGAAGGCGGAAATGCAGTCAATATAGTTCCTGAGAAGTGCGTCTGTGAAGGTGAAGTGAGAAGTTTTGACCATGAACATGCTCTTGCTGTAACAGATGATATAAAGAGATTATTCATTGAAAAGGCAGATGAAGCGGGCGCATCATGTGAATTCACATACAGTATTGACGTCAGAGCTTTTGAGACCGGTGAGAATGAAGAAGCGCCGCAGCTTTTTGCCAGGGCCTGCAGACAGGAGGGAATAGATCCTGTGTTTGTAAGGACGTTCGGAGGAAGCGATAACAACAATTTCGCACTTCACGGTATACGCGGTATTGTTTTATCATGTGGCATGTATAATGCGCATTCTGTGCGGGAGTACGCAGTCGTTTCGGAAATGGTAAAATGTGCACGGATAATATCACGTATTATGTGCATGAATGAACTTTAGGACGCAGTAAAGGGGGTAATTAAATGGGAAAGAGACAAACAGCCGCAGCGGCAGTTCTGCTTATCTTTACCGCAGCTGTATGCATGATTGCAGATAATCCGCCGCTTTCATCCGTAATCGGGGCGTTTGCGGCAGCTGGGACTGCAGCTGCTTTATCACTATATCTCAGGCTGCCTGACAGATTGTATTACCTTATACTGGTGTTTGTCTTCCTGGCCTCTCCTGTGGGGTCGGTCATAGACATGTACAGGATATGGCAGCCGTATGACAAGATAGTGCATTTTGCCAGCGGTATCCTGCTTGCAGCTGCAGCTTTTGAAATCGTTAAGAAACTTTGGGGGAATGATAAAGGAAATACGATGCATATGTCATTTGCATTTCTTTTTTCAAGTGCATGTGCCGGCATGTGGGAAATATTCGAATTTGCCGCCGACAGGCTGACGGGAGGAGATATGCAAAGGGGCATGGTTGATACAGTAACTGATATGATTGCAGGAAATGCAGGAGCAGTATGTTTTGTTCTGATTACTGCATGTATTTTCAGGAGAGGCAAATAAGTTAAAATTTACCTTAAATAACTGCACATGACATTTACATATCATATATTATGGTATAATCGGTGGGAGAAAAATGCTTTGCTCCCGCCTTTTATATCTGCGGAGCCGGAAAGGGAAATGATGATAAAGACAATTGCAGAACTGAGAGAGGATTACATTGAATACGGCAATCCCGACTGGAAGATAAAGCGAATGGTCGAGAACGGCCATATTTTTCAGGTCAAGAGAGGGATTTATGAGACGAATGGAAATGTGCCGGGAAGATATCTTGCAGCTGCAATACAGACGCCGTCATATCTTTCGTTTGAGTATGCGCTGGTATATTACGGAATTCTCAAGGAGGACAGTTTTGGATATACATCCGCAACATGCGGAGTGAAGAAACACAAGAAATATGAAAATCATTTCGGAAACTACTATTATCAGGATGTTCCGGGCGCCGTGTTTGATACAGGAATTGAGCATATGGAGGAAGAAGGATATGAATACGATATTGCTGATCCCGAGAAAGCGGTGTGCGACCTCCTTTATAAGGCAGGTGCAATGAACAATATGCAGGAAATGCGCAGATACCTGTTTGAGGAGCTTGGTATATGGCCTGATGATTTTTTCGGACTTAAGCTGGAAAACATGTACAGTTACAGCAGGATGTACAGATCAAGGAACCACAGAATACTGGAAAGACTTATAAACACGGTTAAATGATGAGACCAGAGTAAAATCAGGTCTCTTTTTTTGTAGATATCATAATCGGATGCAGCGGATATACTCTGGGAGTGGGAGTTCTCAGAGGCATTGTGGCGGACGGTCTCGTTTCAGTAAAACTCAAAGAGCAGGAGGAAGTAATCCTGGGATATATTGTACGTGCAGGGCAGAAGATGAGTGATGCGGGTAAAAGGTATATTGAGATACTCAGACAGCTGATTGATGAGATGAACCTGGATAATAGTTAGAAAAACGGGGAAATAACGGCAAGAAAGTACATAAGAATCTGAAGATACTGTGAAATAATGCCCGTTGAATGTCTGTTTTCACATGGAGTGACGACGGATTTGATATAATATATGAATCTCAGGGTGATGAGAGTAATGATTAGAAAGGCGGGATAATATGAAGCAGTATATAGTGGATGCATTTGCAGATGAACTCTTTGGCGGCAACCCGGCGGCGATTGTGCCGTGCGACAGCATGCCGTCATCTGAGCTTATGCAGAAGATAGCGATTGAGAACAATTATTCTGAAACGGCATTTGTTGTACGGAAGGCGGAAGGATACTATGAACTCAAATGGTATACTCCCGGCGGAGAAATTGACCTGTGCGGACATGCAACTCTTGGAACGGCGTTTGTAATCTGCAGGTTTATCGATCCGGGAATTGAGAAGATGCATTTTGACACTATCGGCGGAGAACTGACTGTAGTCAGCAATGATGAGGGGTTTACTATGGAGTTTCCGGCAGGAAGTACAGCAAGGATACCGGTAGGAAAGGAGATTTCTGATGCGACATCCGGTCTTGCAGAAAAGGCATACTATGATGGAGGAGATATGGTCGTGCTTGTCAAGGATGAAAAATCCCTTGCAGAGTTTGAGCCTGATTCGGAGAAGATAAAACGTGTAGAGGGGGTTGGACTTGTGATGACTGCGCCTTCTGAAGAATACGATTTCGTATCGAGATGTTTTTATCCCAAAATGGGGGTTGCGGAAGATCCTGTGACAGGAAGAGCTCACACTTTCCTTGCGCCGCTGTGGTCACAGTGGCTGGCAAAGGATACTATGAAGGCAAAACAGATATCGGAGAGAGGCGGAGTTCTAACTGTGCGCTGCGAAGGAGACAGGGTGTTCATCTCCGGGAATGTCCAGCTGTTCATGACGGGAGAAATATTTGTATGAAAGAAGCGTCTGCAGGAAATGCAGACGCTGTATTTTTATCTGAATGAGGTGTATACCTTTCCGGGTCTGAGAGTGACTCCCTTGATCATGGCCATCTCATCTATTGTTACAAGCTGATACCCTTTCTTTACAAGCGCAGGAATTATGCGTGATGATGCATTTGCAGTTGCGCTGTAAAGATCGTGCATCAGAATGATATCACCGTCTCTGACATTGTTCATGACAGCAGAATATGTGCTGGATGAACTTTGAGTTTTCCAGTCAAGAGTATCGATTGACCAGAGAATAATAGGCATTTTCACGGCGCTGTTGATTGATGATGATACAAATCCGCCCGGCGTTCTGCACACTGTGACCGATGCGCCGTATGATGCAGCTTTGGAATTGCATCGTGATATCTGACGGCTTATGGCGGAACTGCTCATGGTGTTGTAATAAGGGTGGGACCAGGAATGATTTCCAATCTGATTGCCGGCCTTCACAACAGCACTGAAAGAGTCAGAATAAGAGGAAATTCTGTTTCCCACAACGAAGAAAGTGGCAAGCCCGCCGTTCTTTTTTAAAGTGCTGAGTATCAGTTTTGTATTGGAAGAAGGACCGTCATCGTATGTCAGACATACTGCTTTTCTGTTTTTGTAGACCTTTCTTACAAGAACACCCTTCCTGCTGAAAGTACATGCATTGCCGCCAACCTTGTACAGACCGTTCTTGAGAGCCTTGCCCTTTCTGAAATAGTACTTATTGCCGTCTATTGTCTTCCAGCCGCTCTGTGCCTTTCCGTCACTGCCGAAATAGTAGGTCGATCCGGATATTGTTCTGAGTCCTGTGAGCATGGCACCTTTCGTTTTGCCGAAATAGTAGGTGTCATTGTCTATTACTGTAAGACCTCTGGCCATTTCGCCGTTTTCATAGTAGTAATATGTCCTGCCGTCAAGAACGACAAATCCCCTAAGAGGAGTATCCGGTGTTTCTTCTGATGGTTCTTCAGCTGCCGGTTCCTCTGCATAAACTGTAAGCGATGTACTGAAAGTAAAAGTGAAAAGCACCGCGACAGACAGAATAAGACATAACAGTATTTCTTTTTTTCTTCTCATTTGTTCAACCTCCATGACTGTTCCGGTATCTGTATATCCATTGTACCATATAATATATGGGTGTGATATAATTTAGATGAATAACAGCGGAGGAAAGGTGCATACAAAGTATTAATAATGACGAAAAAATCCCTGCTGATTTTGAATACAATGACGCTATAATCGAGGGTTCGGGCGTATATATCGAGGAACTCAGGAAAGCCATTGAGACAAGAGGAATCAAAATGCCTCCGTTTTACGGACTTGCACTCGATGATGAATCGGTAGACATGGATAAGATACTTTCCGATTTTGAGAACTTTATACGCGGCGTCTGCGAACAGGAGCAGTAACGAATATGCAGGAGGAAACAATGAACTATCAGTATCCTGATAAAGATGACAGACTTACAATGCAACTCATAGAAGGAGAGTATGAAAGCGCATACTGGGAAGCCAGCGAGAAAAATGTCCTTGAGAAGGCTTTTGATGCAATTAAAGATATGCCGGAAAAAGACGATATCAAGAAACTCCTCGATCTTGGATGCGGAAAGGGAAGACTTATCCCTGTTTTTATCGAACTGGTTGGGGAGATAACTGCAGCTGAACCGGATGCGGAAAGATTTGCATCTGCAGCAGAAGAAGGGGCAAGAGCAGAGAGAACAAGCGGCAGGCATATAGATGTTCTGAACGGAGATATCAGTGCCGTGCCGGATGACAGAATCTTTGATGTTGTGCTTTCAAGCCATGTTATGCAGCATATTACCAGAAACATGGCAAGAGAAATGTTCAGAGATATTTCCTCACGTCTTGAAGAGGGAGGACTTGTCATAATGACAACAACACATACTTCAGAAGATGAGGACAGGTTCTTCTGTGAGACAGCTGTTGACGGAATGAGGAAGGAAACAGAAATAACAGGGGATGAGTTCGATTCTATGTTCGGCAGGGAGGGTATCCTGCCTGTAAGAATTTTCTCTGAAAAGAGCATACTGTCAATGGCAGAAGATGTGCAGCTTGAACCTGTCGATATATACTGCTATCACTTCAAAGGACACAGCAGCGTTTCAGAGGATGAGGAATGCTGCAGAGCCGGCAGCACAGAGGCTGCAAGGGATGTGATGTATATCTTCAGGAAAAAGGATACGAGAATAGATGCTGATATATGCTACAGATTCAGCTTCAGCATATATGATGAGGATGAAGGACTGCGAACTGATGATGAGCAGGCACTGAGAGATGCAATATGCAGGAATCTCAAAGATACAGTATTTTATGATTCTGAAGAGGCCGCAGACGAACCGGTTTTCAGAGATCTGAGGACATGTGAGGGCTTTCTTCACGGAGGAGGACTTCCTTTTGAATGCTTCAGAACGCTTGTCAGAGATTATCAGCTTTCACTTGACGGATATGATGTCACAAACAGCAGTGTTCTCATAACAGTATTTCCGCAGACTGATACGGCCCAGATATGTGTGGGAATCAGCGTTTGTGACGTGGGAATAGACGATCTTGTATATTTCAAGCAGCTTCAGGCAAACGGGGCGGGATTCAGATGCGAAGGAAGAGAAGATATCTCTGTCCGTGAAATATTCAGAGAAGTGAGTTCGTCGCTCATGAGAAATGTTTCAGATGTCGAGGAATCCTATCTGGTCGAGATAAACAGATACGGCATGTATGAAGACGTCAACCGAATAATCGAAGAGAATCCGGAGAAAGTATATGGAATAATGTGCGGAGATGAAGGGTGGAGACATGTTCCCTTCGCTCTTGCGAGGACCAGGATGAAAAACAGCTGGGGCTCCAGAGAATTTGTAAGACTGATATCGTTCGGTTCGACATCGGTGCTTTTCAACCTGCACAACTGCCCTGCGGCTCAGGCATACAGAGAGAACAGAAGAATATATGATGAAAAATATTATGGAGATATCAATTCGTATTTTCTGATGAACAGCAGTTTTGCCGGAATCAATCACGGAGTGTTCTTTTCAATAGAACTTGTGATGGTTGTGAAGACTATATGCAACAGAATTCTGAACAGACAGAGCAGCTTTTACCTTCAGAAAAGCATCAATGTGAACAGGGACATCCACAGGACCAAAGCTTTCAGAGGCGAACTGCTTGCAACTCTTTCAAGGGTTGAAAAGATCGAAATAACGGAAATAGGAGAGATGGAGAAAGTCATCATGGACAGCCACAACATTAATCCGATTATTGAGAAGATCAAATATCTTCTTGATCTTGTCGAATCGGAACTGGATCTTCTTTATCAGAACAGCACCAACAGACTTATCAATATACTTACTGTTGCGGGCCTGATACTTTCTGTTATAGGCATTATAGCTCAAGTTTACAGCAGTACCGTTTAAGGTACAGGGGGATGACATACAATACGAAGAGAGTTAAGGCAGAAGCTTTAATCATCATGCGGAATCTGTTCAGAGTGCAAACAGATTCCGCATTCCCCGTTCAGGTGGATGAAATATCAGGCATAAGTGTGCCTTTATAAATGAATGTGACTGTACGGGCATCGGAAACGGTGCCCGGAATTTTT
Organism: Bacillota bacterium; assembly: GCA_016293805.1. GTDB lineage: Bacteria > Bacillota > Clostridia > Peptostreptococcales > Anaerovoracaceae > UMGS973. Next base: position 15,887 of record JAEDDI010000007.1, read on the forward strand.
TTGCTTGACAAGTGAACGACCGTTTACTAGAATATGAATAAGAGGTGGATTATGAGCAGTACGAAAGAGAATATTATGAAGGTTTCTCTGCGTCTTTTTTCAGAAAAGGGATTTGACGCTGTTTCTGTCAGCATGATAGCAGGAGAACTTGGAATGACAAAGGGAGCCCTTTACAGGCATTATCAGAGTAAGAGGGATATTTTCGAGAGTATTCTTGACGCGATGGAGAGAAGGGATGCATCTATGGCGCAAAGCCATGGGCTGCAGGCTAGTGCCGGCCTGTCTCCGGAGGTTTCACCGGAAGCGTTTGCAGGATTTACAATGGACATGTTCAGATATTGGACAGAGGATGAATTTGCATCTCTTTTCCGCAGAATGCTCGTGATTGAGCAGTACGCTTCTTTGCGGATGCAGTCGCTGTATCAGCAGTATCTTGTTTCGGGCCCTCTGGAGTATACAGAAGATATGCTGAGAGAAATGGGGTTTGATGACTGTAAAGAGAGAGCTGTGAGAATATATTCTGCAATGTATCTTTACATGAGCCTTATGGACGGTTCATCTGACAGGGAGTCTGTCACAGAATCGTTTGAAAAAATACTTGATCAGGAACTTAAGGAGGGTGTGCTTTGGAAAAAAAGACAGTAAAGAGAATCAATGACTGTATTATTCGTATAGAGGAAAAAGAAGACCACAGAGAGGTTGAGAATCTGATTCGTGAGGCATTCTGGAATGTCTACAGGCCGGGATGTCTGGAACACTTCGTTATATCCAGGCTGAGAGAAGATGAGAGGTTTGTTCCCGAACTTGACTTTGTAATGGAAAAGGATGGAGAGATAATAGGGCAGAATGTGTTTGTCAGGGCCCATATTGATGCAGACGACGGAAGGCAGATACCTGTTATGACCATGGGTCCCATCTGTATAGCTCCTGAATTCAAAAGGAAGGGATACGGCAGAATATTACTTGACTATTCGCTGGAGCAGGCAGCTTTGGCAGGCTGCAGGGCAGTATGTTTCGAAGGGAATATAGATTTTTACGGTGGAAGCGGATTTGGATATGCATCTTCTTTTGGTATAAGGTATCATGGACTGCCCGAAGGAGAGGACGCATCGTTCTTTTTGTGCAGAGAACTGGAGGAGGGGTATCTTTCAGGTATAACCGGCGAATACACCACTCCGGATGTATATATGGTATCGCCCGACGAGGCGGATGAATTTGACAGGAGTTTTCCGGAAAAGAAAAAGGAAAAACTGCCGGGGCAGATTTTCGAATTCTAGTATTGAGCAGCATTGCTGCTCTTTTGTGTATATACACATGAATTTGCCACAGAATTGCCATGCTCTGTGACGAAACAGTATATATGAGAATCAGGTCTAAATGTATATAATTGAATTATAGGAGTGTTGAGAAATGAGTTTTACAGACCTGAATTTTATTACTAGATTTTTACCGATATTTCTTCTGATATATTATCTGGTTCCCTCAAGATACAGGGGACTTGTACTTTTTGCGGGGAGTGTGTTGTGCTACGGACTGGGTGATGCGCAAAGACTTCTTGTTCTGCTTGTGCTGTCCGCTGTAAATTTTACGTTAATCCGCCTTATTTCATCAAAAGAAGGCAGGAGCGCACGCGCTTTGCTTGCAGCGGGAATATCAGCTGATGCGGCACTTCTTGTATACTATAAGTATTTCAGTGAAGAAATGATTTTGGGGGTTTCGTTTTTTACATTTATGATGATCGCAGCCCTTGTTGATGTATACAGAAAGGATACGGAAACTCCGGGAGCTGCCGAGTATTTTTCTTTCGTATTCATGTTTCCCAAACTCATGCAGGGCCCTGTTATTCCGCTGAAGGATGTATCGCATGAGCTCAGGCATCCTAAGGTTACACCTGCGGGCCTTGTGAGCGGCCTGGAATATTTCATTGCGGGCATGGCATTGAAGGTAGTTATAGCCGATGAAATCGGAAAACTCTGGATGAGCGTCAGGACTGTCGGATTTGAATCGGTTTCAACTCCGCTTGCGTGGCTTGGCGTCATAGCCTTTTCAATGCAGCTTTATTTTGACTTCTGGGGATATTCTGTAATGGCAAGGGGCCTTGGAGAGATGCTGGGAATTCCGATTATGCGAAACTTCAATCATCCGTATATGTCGGTATCTGTAAGTGAATATTACAGAAGATGGCATATTTCTCTTGGAAGATGGTTCAGGGAGTACATATATATACCAATGGGAGGTAACAGAAAAGGGAATGCAAGGCATATAGCCAATCTGTTTTTTGTGTGGCTCCTCACAGGAATATGGCATGGAACCACAGCCAATTTCATCATATGGGCAGGAGTGCTTTTCATTCTCATAATCCTTGAAAAGAAGGTTTACGGAGATTTCCTGGAGCGGCACAGATGTTTAGGCCATATTTATATCTATTCTGTCATACCTCTCACATGGGCTGTGTTTGCTGTGGAAAATACAGGGGAACTTGCCGCCTTTTTCAGCAGGCTTTTTCCGTTTGGGAATCCGGACGCGCTGATGATAGCAGATGCTCTTCACTACGGACCATCGTATATCTGGGTGGCAGTTCTTGCAGTGGTTGTTTCTCTTCCAAAGACAGAGATGCTTTTTGAGAAGTACAAGGGAAGCGTGTGGATGCAGGCGGGAATGTTTGTGCTGATGTGGATATGCATATGGCTGATTGCGACAGGTTCTGGAAATGCATTCATGTATGCGAGATTTTAGGGGGTAGAAAAATGAAAAGGTTTAAAATAAAATATATACTCGTGCTGCTGGCAGCAGTAAGCCTTGTGGCTGTTGAACTTGTATCGTTTGCGTATGCCTATCCGAGAACAGAAAACTATTCGTTTCGTACACCTGCAGTTAAGAAGGTGTTTTCGGGAGAACTGAAAGAAGGCACAGATAAGGGGGAAACAGATACAGTTTCACATAGCACAGAAAATAGTGATAAGAAAAAGAAGGCACCTGAGCGAAAGCTCACAGATGATCAGTATCTTGAAAATTCGCTGTTCATAGGAGATTCAAGAGTTGTCGGAATACAGCTATATAGCGGAATCAAAGGCATGGATTATTTCTGCAGCGAAGGGCTTACGGTATATGATCTCTTCGAACATAAGAATAAGGTGAACGGCAGGGGGAACGCGGTGAAACTGAAGACAGCTCTTGAGGAAGGAAACTACGATAGAATATATCTTGAAATCGGAATAAACGAGATGGGGCAGGGGACGATAGACGATTTTATGAAAGCGTATGCCAACGCGGCAGCATCACTGCAGAATACATGCCCTGATGCAGATATTATTTTATGCAGCATCATGAATGTGACAAAATCAAGGGATTCATCAGACAAGGTGTTCAATAACAGGAGAATAGGAAACAGAAACAGAAAAATAGAGAAACTGTGCCGGGAGGCCGGATATCATTATCTTGATATCAACAGATATGTCTGCAGTGAAGAGGGGAATCTGAAATCTGAGTACTCGGAAGACTCGTGTCATCTTAAGGGAAAGTACGACTATCTGTGGAAAAACTGCATACTTGAAAACAGAATTTATTAGGATTTACAAGTGATGTTTTGGATGATATAATATCTGTTAGCGTAAAAACTCGAAAGGAATTATAGATTATGTCAAAGAAACAGCGTATGCCGAGAAATCAGCAGATTTATATGAGACAGACGAAAGGATATCAGCAGAATATTGCAAGAAGTATGCCTGATATGAAGCCGCCTGAAATGCCCGGCAGAAAGTTTATTATCATAATAAATATTGTTGCAGTTATTCTGATTATAGGCCTTGCGGTTCTTGCCAAGATTTTTATCGGATGGTGGGCAACACTTGTTCCTATTCTTCTCGGACTTGTATATTTCATTTTCTTTTCAAGATACATGAACGGAAAGCAGAAGGAAATGATCACATATTACCAGAAAATGGGCATGACCAAGAAAATGCTTTACAAGCAGCTTGAGCGTCAGGGCATGAAGGAAAAGAACATGACCGCATATATCAGAATGTGGGATATCGTTGAACAGGGCGATAACGCCAAGAAGAAGTTCTACGAAAAACTTATGGGTTATTAAGAATATGAGCATCAGCAGCTGGCTGATGCTCATTTTTTCACTTCACTTAAGTATTCCGGATTCCTTTATCCTGTCAATGGCTTCGCGGATTGCTTCCGGAGGAAGAACCAGAGCAAATCTCACATAGCCTTCTCCCAGAGGTCCAAACGAAGCGCCCGGTGTGCATACTATACCGGTTCTGTCCATTAGCTCCATACTAAAATCCATGCTGTCGCTGTATCCGTCTGGGAGAGGAGCCCACACGAACATGCTCCCGTGACTGTCAGGAACATTCCATCCTATAGCTCTCAGACCGCTGCACAGCGCATCTCTTCTTTCCTCGTACAGTTTTCGCTGATGTTCAATCTGCTTTCTGTCGCCTCTCAGTGCTGCAGATGCGGCTTTCTGTATGGGGAGAAACATTCCGAAATCGTACTGGCTTCTCAGCTTTCTGAACGCGGCGATTATTTCAGGGTTGCCGATGCAGAAACTGATTCTTGCGCCTGTCACATTGAAGCTTTTTGAAAGACTGAAGAATTCTATTCCGACATCGGCCGCACCCTCATAGCTGAGAAAACTTCTGCTTTCAAATCCGTCAAATATTATATCGCTGTATGCATTGTCGTGGATTACGACAATGTCATGTTTTTTCGCAAATAAGATAATCTCTTCATATATTCTGTCATCGCCCACACTTCCGGCAGGATTTGAAGGGAGTGAGAAAATCATATATCTTGCTCTGTCAGCGACATCATCCGGTATTGATGACACATCGGGAAGAAAACCGTTTTCGGCTGTGAGTTCATAATAATGCGGTACTGCTCCTGCCATTACAGCCCCTGATATGAAAGCCGGATAGCATGGTGTGGGAAGAAGAACTGTATCGCCTTCATCACACAAAGCCATGCCGATATGACCGAGCCCCTCCTGACTTCCGCTGCAGCTTGTCACCATATCGGGAGTGATTTTAACTCCGAATCTGTCTGCATAGTAGTCGCACAGCGATTTCAGAAGCTCAGGAGTATCGCGCAGCGCGTATTTCCAGTTGTCATCATCGCGGGCTGCCTCTATGAGAGCTTCTTTCACATGAGCCGGTGGGACAAAATCAGGAGTCCCTATGCTCAGGTTGTATATTTTCTTTCCCTGTTTTTCAAGGACAAGTCTTCTTTCGTTTAATGCGGCAAATATCTCATCTTCAAGTCTTTGCATTCTTCTGCTTAAATACATTTTTTCACCTCCTGCAGATAACGCATATATTATACCTCAACAGACAGAACTGCTGTACTATTTTTGTGCAGATGTATTAACATGTGTAAAAAAAGACACTTTTATCTGAGATATAAAGGGGGAAAACAATATAACTTCAAGTTGATGTGAAAATGCGTGCGAAATTGAGATGTTCGGGTGGAAATATCATAACGCATTGTGATAGTGTAGAGAAAACAAAACATATAGTGTCCTGACAGGAGGGAAAAGATGAGAAACATACAGTTATTGTTAAAACAGCACGTCGGTGCACCGTGCACGCCCGTTGTAAGAGTTGGTGAAGATGTGAGGAGAGGAAGTCTTGCCGCTGTTCCGGCAGGCCTTGGCGCCAATATATTCTCAAGTGTGGACGGTGTTGTCGAGGAGATTCTTGAAGACAGAATAGTTATTAAGCCAAATGAAGTGCAGTCCGCGGATTTTGTAAAGCTGCCTAAGGGGAATATGCTTGAAACGGTCAGAGAGGCAGGAATTGTGGGAATGGGTGGAGCAGGATTTCCCGCAGCGGTAAAATTTGATGTGAAATGGGATAATGAAGGATATGTCATTATAAATGCATCGGAATGTGAACCCGGACTGAGACATAATATCGACCAGCTGGAACGGGAAGCAGACAAGATTGTCCGCGGAACTGAATATATAATGGAGATTTCAGGAGCAGCTGAAGGCGTGATAGCAGTTAAGAAGAAGAACAGGAAGGCAGTAGAAGCTTTAGACATGGCGCTTGAAGGAAATGAAAGAATCAGAAGACAGCTTCTGCCTGATTTTTATCCTGCAGGTGATGAAAGAGCAATCGTCAGAGAGTGCCTTGGCGTTGAACTTGGGCCGGATCAGCTTCCGACTGCTGCTATGGCGATTGTCAGCAACCTTGAGACAGCTGCAAGAGTTGCTGAGGCTATTGATGAGAGAAAACCGTCGTTCCTTAAGAACATGACAGTGCGCGGCAGACTGGGAGGAGGAAACTGCTCGGTATTAAGAGATATTCCTGTAGGAATGGCAGCTGCAGATGTGATTGAGATGGCAGGCGGAACAGACGGGCAGTATGGAGAGATTATTATGGGAGGAACATACACAGGAGTTCCGTGTTTTCCTGAAGATCCGGTGAAGAAGACAACAGGCGCCTTATTTGTCACAAATGAATTTGCAGATCTTAAGGGTGCTAAAACCGGAATACTCGTATGTGCAAGTGGCGGAAACATAGACAGAATGAGAGACCTTGCGGATAAATACAATGGTGAAATAGTATGCGAATGTTTCTGCAGCAATGCGAAGCTGCAGAAGAACGGTTCGAGAAAATGCGAAAGACCGGGAATCTGTCCCGGACAGAGGGATAATATAGATAAAATAATGGAGTCGGGAGCTGAATTTCTTCTTTTTGGCAACTGCAGCACATGTGCGGATGAAGTAGTGAAAGAAGCGACAATGCTCAAGCTTATCCATCAGGGAGACCACGCACTTATGGCAGCCGGCGAAGACCTTGTAAGGCGTATGAATGCTCCGATGGAGATTTCGCAGGACATATATACTGAAGATTAAGAGAGCACCCGCTCTCTTTTCTTGAAAATTGCGGGAAATGGGATATAATGTAGAGAGAATCGGGTGCAGTTATGATTTGATATTACAGGAGACTTATGGAAAATAACAGAATCAGCGAGGGAAAATCCGGTGTTCAGTCGGTTGAAAGATCCCTTGATATTATTGAGGCTCTTGCGACGGAGCCTGCAGGCGTAGGCCTGAGCAGGCTTGCAGATATGACGGGGCTTCACAAAAGCACTGTTCACAGACTGCTCGCAACTCTTCTTGAAAGAGGATATGTATCCAAGCAGCAGGACGGATCTTACAGACTCGGCCTCAAAATGATTGAGGCGGCAAGCTGTTTCCTTAACGGACTTGAACTGCAGACAGAGGCAAGACCATATATTTCCCGTATAACGAGGGAACTGGGGCTTACGGCACATCTCGGCATTCTTGAGGGAGACAAGGTGGTATATATTGAGAAGATGGATGTAATTGCCAACATCAAGATGTACAATCAGATCGGTCTTCGCGTGCCCGCATACTGTTCATCACTTGGAAAGTGTCTTCTTTCCGGATACTCAAGAGATGAACTGGAGCTCATAATGAGCGACTGCACATTCGAAAGGTTTACTCAGAATACAATAACATCCATGGAAGAGTTCCACAAAGAGATGAAGAAGGTGAGAACAAAAGGATGGGCTATCGATAATGAAGAGAGCGAACTGAACCACAGATGCATAGGGGCACCCATATTCGATTACAGGGGGGATATAATCGCGTCTATAAGTGCAAGTGGAAACAATGTTGCCGTCCCTGAGGACAAAATTGCTCAAATTGCTGAATATATCAAAGACATTGCAATGCAGATTTCCTGCGAGATGGGGTATATAAATGTTGAAATTTAAATGATTTTAGCCATGGCGTTTCGTATCGTGAAACGCCATTTTCTATTATGAAACGAACAAAGTTGCTATTTTATTTCCGGAAACAGATAATGGAAGTATACAATAACACAGAAAATAAGGAGGAACTAATATGGCAATTTACAAGACAGGGAACAGCGTTAAACCCGTAAGTGCAGAAGCAGGAAAAGAAGCAGCAGCTCCAATCAAGGGTACAGCAGATCTTAAGATGGCTTTCGTATACAGCGGTGTGCAGTATGATCAGGCTGAACTTCTTAAAGCAATTGGAGAAGAACTTCCCGGAGTGCCGCTTATCGGAAACACCTCGTTTACCGGCGTAATAACTCAGGACGGATTTGTTTCATCTGATGACGGATTTGCAGGAATACTTGCTGTGGCAGGCGATGATATCGATGTTGCAGTTGCAGGCCTTCCAAAGGGCGATGATGCCAGAGCAACAGGAAAAGCTGTAGCAGAGGCTGCTCTTGCCAAGGCAGGAACAGACAAGGCTCCGGATTATTTCTATATGGTAGCTCCTCCGGGAGAAGAAGAAATATATCTTAAGGGTATTTCGGAAGTAATCGGAAGAGTGCCTTTCTTCGGTGGAAGTGCTGCCGACAATGCAATAGCAGGCGAATGGCTTCTTTATACAGATGAAATGGTAACAGCTGATGGTGTTGCGGTTGCATTCTTCTATACTGAGAAACCTTTTGCAAACAAATTCACAGGTGCATACAGAGAAACTGAGAATGTGGGTGTAATCACAAGGATTGACGGACTTCGCACCCTTGCGGAAATCAACGGAATACCTGCAATCGAACAGTACAGAAAGTGGACAGGCGCTTCGGAAGAAGACGCTGCAGGAGGAAACCTGCTGGCATATTCAATCTGCAAGCCTCTTGGAGTTAAGGATCCTTTAGGAGATCTTGTAGCAATCAGACACCCTATGAACGGCAACGATGACGGTACAATTGCTGTAGGCAACAACCTGGCAGTGGGAACAGCTATCATGCAGCTTGAGGCTTCAGTTGATGAACTTATATCATCGGTCGGAAAGACTCTTGATGAGCTCAAGGCTAAGATCGGCGGACCTATTGCAGGACTTCATCTTGTACACTGCGGAGGAAGAAGAGCAGGTATCGACAGCAGAATCGGCGAAGTATATGAAGAAGTTAAGAAGGCAGTCGGAGATATTCCTTTCATCGTTGAATTCACATTCGGTGAATACGGATACGAAGATGACGGCAGAAATACATGCGGAGGACTTATGTTATCCTTCACAGCATTCGGAGCATAGTCTCCGTATGACAGACAGATTTATTCAGGAGGTGGCAATGTTATGAAAATGGTAATTAACGGCAAACTGTGCGACAGTGTAAGCGGAGCAACATTTGATATCATAAATCCTGCAAACGGACAGGTTATCGAAAGCGTTCCGAAGGCAAATGCGGAAGATATCGAAATTGCGGTAACTGCGGCAGAGGCAGGACAGAAGATATGGGCAAAGGTTCCTGTTTCGGAAAGAGCAAAGGTATTATACAGATTCCTTGACATAGTTGAGGAAAACAAGGAAATGCTTGCCCAGACTCTTTCGGCAGAGAACGGAAAGCCTATCACAGAAGCCAGAGCGGAAATCGCGAACATTCCTATCGGATTCTCCGGCTTCATCGAAAAGGCAAAGCATTACTACGGTGAAATAATTCCTGCGGGAACAGAAACAGGACAGGACAAGAACCTGCAGCTTGTAACAAGGGAGCCTATAGGCATTGTTACATGTATCATACCGTTCAACTTCCCTTGCGATCTGTTCGATCAGAAGGTTGCGCCTGCACTTATGATGGGTAACGCGGCAATCGTGCTTCCGTCATCGGACAATCCGCTCACACTTATGAAACTTACTGATATGCTTTGCCAGGCAGGAGTGCCTGACGGTGTTGCACAGTGCATTACAGCACCGGGAGCGGCAAAACAGGCTGCGGTTTCAGATCCGAGAGTTCATCTTGTAACTCTGACAGGAAGTACAGAAGTTGGAATTGACACAGCAAAACTTGCAGCAGAAGACTTAACACATACAGCACTTGAACTTGGCGGAAATGATGCATTCATTGTTCTTGATGACGGCGATGTGGATCTTGCAGTGGAAGAGCTTATCTGGGGCAGAATGTACAACACAGGACAGGTATGCTGCGCAAGCAAGAGATTCCTTGTTCACAACTCCATAAAGGATGAGTTCGCCAAGAAAGCAGTTGAGAGAATAAGCCAGCTCAAATTCGGGGATCCTGCAGAGGAAGATACTCAGATTGCATGCCTTATAAGCGAGAAAGCGGCAGTTAAGGTTGAACAGCAGGTAAACCACACTGTTGAACAGGGTGGAAAAATCATACTTGGCGGAAAGAGAAACGGAGCATTCTATGAGCCTACAGTAATTGTTGATGTGCCAAAGGATGCAGATGTTGCAGTTGATATGGAAATATTCGGACCTGTAGTTCCTGTAATCGGATTTGATACAGATGAAGAGGCAATCGAAATTGCAAACAGATCCATGTTCGGTCTTTCAAGCTGCGTATTCTCAAGAGATCAGAAGAGAGCTTTCAAGGTTGCGTCGGCAATGGAAGCAGGCGGAGCTGTTATTAACGGGGCTTCCTTCTTCAGGTCGTTTGAAATGCCGTTCGGAGGCTGGAAGTATTCCGGAATAGGAACTGAAGGTGTATTCTCCACATTTGATGAAATGACAAGAGTGAAGACTATAGTTCTTAAAAACATTTTCGAATAAACAGCAAATTGCAAGTTTATCCTTATTCTTGGGCCGGCATATGCCGGTCCTTTCCCTTTTTCGGGGGAGCAGTACATGCGGCATTAATGTTATTTGTATATTGTATATTCTTTTTTTCATTTTTCGCAATGTTTATTGACTACAGGAGTTAAATAGGGTAAATTTGATGATGATGGTTTAATTAAACGGTGATAATAATTTAGATGAAAGGAACGCACTTTTATGTTTAAAATTGTACACAAGGAAAAACTCCAGAGCACAATTACGCTCTATGAGATTGAGGCTCCCCTTGTAGCAAAGAAAGCTCAGCCGGGTCAGTTCATTATCCTGAGAGTGGATGAGAATGGAGAAAGAATACCTATCACTATATATGACTATGATACTGAAAAGGGAACAGTATCAATCATAGTTCAGACAGTCGGTTCGACAACAATGAAGCTGGACACACTCAATGAGGGTGACTGCCTTCAGGATTTTGCCGGTCCTCTCGGCAAACCGACTGAAGTATCAGCCGACAAGAGAGTATGCGTTATAGGCGGCGGAGTGGGATGTGCCATTGCATATCCGGTTTTGAAGAAATTCCATGACTGCGGAGCAAAGGTCGACGCGGTTATAGGATTCAAGACTAAAGAACTTATAATTCTTGAAGACAAGTTTGCACAGGCGTGTGATACGCTCAAAGTTTGCACAGATGACGGCTCCTACGGTGTTTCAGGTCCTGTTACAGTGGGATTTGAAGAACTTATCGCATCAGGTGCACAGTATGATGAAGTGTTCGCAATAGGACCTATGATTATGATGAAGTTTGTGAGTCTTGCCACAAAGAAATACAACATTCCTACAACTGTATCGATGTCACCTATCATGATCGACGGTACAGGAATGTGCGGCGGATGCAGACTGTCGGTGGGAGGAGAGACCAAGTTTGCATGTGTTGACGGTCCTGATTTTGACGGACACCTTGTTGACTGGGATCTTGCAGTACAAAGAAGCAGGGTCTACAATGAGTTTGAAACTCACAAGCGTGAGGAAACATGCAATCTTTTAGCAGGAGGTAACAAGTAATGGCAAATATGGCACCCGGCAAGAATCCTATGCCTTCACAGGAACCGGATATCAGAAACAAGAATTTTGACGAAGTTGCATTAGGATATACAAAAGAACAGGCACTCGATGAATCCGAAAGATGTCTCAACTGCAAGGCTAAGCCTTGTGTGGCAGGATGTCCCGTTAACATTGATATCCCGGGATTCATTTCAGAAATAAAAGAAGGCAGATTTGAAGAGGCGTATCAGGTTATAGCCAGAACAAGTGCGCTTCCTGCAATCTGCGGAAGAGTATGCCCTCAGGAAACACAGTGCGAAAAGTACTGCGTAAGGGGCAAGAAGGGGGACCCTGTAGGAATCGGCAGACTTGAAAGGTTCGTTGCCGACTATCATATGGAGAACTCAGATGCGGCTCCTGTAAGAAAAGAGCCAAACGGACATAAAGTTGCAATTATAGGATCGGGCCCTGCAGGACTTACATGTGCTGTTGACCTTGCAAGAGAAGGTTACGATGTGACTATCTTTGAGGCGCTCCATACTGCAGGAGGAGTACTCGTATACGGCATCCCTGAATTCCGTCTTCCTAAATCAATTGTTGCAAAGGAAATAGAAGGTCTTAAGGCTATGGATGTAAAGATCGCCACAGACACAATTGTAGGAAGAACAATCACAATAGATGAGCTGTTTGAGGATATGGGATTTGAAGCGGTATTTATCGGATCGGGAGCAGGTCTTCCTATGTTCATGAACATACCGGGAATCAACTACAAGGGAGTTTACTCCGCAAACGAGTTCCTTACACGTATAAATCTCATGAAGGCGTACAGAGAAGATTCGGATACACCTATCGTACGTCCTAAGAAGGCTGTTATCGTAGGAGGAGGAAACGTTGCAATGGACGCTGCTCGCTGTGCCAAGAGACTTGGTGCCGAGGTTCATATCGTTTACAGAAGAGGTATGGAGGAACTTCCGGCACGTAGGGAAGAGGTTGAGCATGCTGAGGAAGAAGGAATCATCTTCGACACATTATGCAACCCTGTTGAAATCATAGGCGATGAAAACGGAGATGCCGTGAAGGTCAGATGCATCAGAATGGAACTTGGCGAGCCGGATGAATCGGGAAGAAGAAGCCCTAAGGAAATCCCGGGAAGCGAGTTTGAAGTTGATATCGACTGCCTTATCATGGCTCTTGGAACAAGCCCTAACCCTCTTATCAAGAACACTACTGAAGGTCTTGAGATAAACAGAAAGGGTGGAATCATAGTAAATGAGGACGGTCTTACAAGCCGCGAGAATGTTTACGCAGGCGGAGATGCTGTAACAGGAGCTGCTACTGTAATCCTTGCAATGGGAGCAGGAAAGACTGCTGCTGCTGCAATCGACAAGGCGTTAAGAAAATAAAGTATATATAAATACGGCACGCAGATATTCTGCGTGCCGTTATTTTTTTCAGAAAAGAAGATGCGCTGCCGGACATACAACAACAAGTGAGATGATTGTTCTTTCCAGGAAGATTATGAACAGCTCGGGAAGGTTCAGAGGGAGCTTTGATGAGAGGATAAGCCCTCCTACCTCCGAAAGGTAGAGAACCTGCGTTACTGAAATTACGGCAACTATGAATTTTGTAATGCTGCATGCATCGGTTCCTGCAATAAGTATTGACGGGGTGAACATGTCGACGAATCCGACGATCATTGTCGATGCGGCCTCATTGACATCCGGAACCTGAAGGACTGAAAGAAGAGGTCTGAAAGGTATTCCCAGCCACTCGAATACGGGCGTATAGTTTGCGACAGCAAGGGCAACTGTTCCTATGCACATTACTGTGGGAAGAACACCGAACCACATCTGCGCGGAGTTCCTGCATCCGTTTGATATAAATTCTCCTATGCCTTTATGTTCTGATACTCTCTTCATTGCCAGAGCCATGCCGTACTGAACTGTGTTTTTGTATTCTGCAGGTACGGTTTCAGGCATTTTTTTCCCTTCTACAAGGTATGTATCCTTTTTCCTGCAAAGAGGCCAGAGCCGCGGACATATGATTGCGCAGCAGACACAGATAATGCATATTATAAGGTAGTACGCTCCAAAGTATTCTATAAGCCCCACCTGATTAAGAACAACCAGACTGAATGTTATCGATACGGCGGAAAATGTTGTGGCTATGACAGCCGCTTCTCTGGCGGAATAGTACCCCTGTTCGTACTGGCTGCATGTGAGCATTACGCCGAGAGTTCCGTCGCCTATCCATGAAGTTATACAGTCGACTGCGGCGCGGCCGGGAATTTTAAAAAGCGGTCTCATCCATTTTGTCAAAAGAGCGCCTACGAATTCAAGCAGACCGAAATCGAGAAGAAGAGGCAGCAGCAGGCCGGCTATTGCGAATATTATAACCAGGGTGCACAGAAGGTCATAAAGGATAAATGTTCCCTGGTCTGCACCTGCAATTATTTCAAGAGGTCCTTCGGGATCTGCTGTGAATGTTATCCAGCAGAAAACTGCTCCAGCAACGCGTATGGCAACCCATATCGGCGATGCCGAGAAAGTGGATTTAAGCAGCGGTCTTTTGTCAAACCAGGAAGGGCGTACAAGGTATAAAATTGATACTGCAGCTGATACTGTAAGTATTGCAAGGCATAGTGCAGGAAGAATTCCCCCTGCGGCTAAGGCAATGGCATCTGCCAGGATTTTTACCGCTATTGTCCATCCCCCGTCCCATTTTACAGGAATCATGAAGAGTGCGATTCCTGTTAATGAAGGAATGAAAAACAACAGCCGGTTTTTAAATGTCGTTTTCAAAATAATTTCTCCTGTCTTTTATTTAATTCGATTCTAACAATATATCAGAAAAAATATGAGAAGGAAACAGGAAACACCGGAAATAAAAAAATTACGGGCACAGCAAAATTGTACCGTTTTCTGACAATTGCAGCTGCATGTTTTCATCTTTATTGCGATATTTCTGACTGCGGGGAAATTGTCAGAAATATCAGACGCCTGGTGAGTGATTAGTCAGAATACTTGATAAATCTGCAGGCAAATAGTCAGAATAATTGCGATACGCCACAGAATCGCCGCTTTACCGGAAGCGTCATTGCGTTTATTCTGCAGACAGGAAAAGAAAACAAAACTGTTATTTCATATGTAAAGGGATAGACAAAGGAGAATAATTATGAGAATAGCATGTGTAAAGGAAATCAAGAACAATGAATTCAGAGTTGGAATGACCCCTGATAACGTAAAGGAATATGTAGGAGCAGGACACGATGTGTACATTGAAAAGGGAGCAGGAGAAGGCTCGGGATTTACCGATGATGAATATGCTGCTTCAGGAGCGCAGATTCTGGAGACTGCAAAAGAATGCTGGGATATCGCTGAAATGATGGTTAAGGTAAAGGAACCGCTTCCTGCAGAATATGATCTGTTTCACGAAGGACTTGTTCTATTCACATATCTTCATCTTGCTGCAGACGAGCCGCAGACTAAAGCTCTCATGGAACACAAGGTTACCGGCTTTGCGTATGAAACATTAATCGAGAAGGACAGATCTATTCCTCTTCTTGCTCCTATGAGCCAGATTGCCGGCAGACTGAGTGTTCAGGAAGGCGCAAAGTATCTTGAAAAGAGATTTGGAGGATCGGGCATACTTCTTGCAGGAGTACCGGGCACTCCTAAAGCTAACGTTGTAATAATCGGAGGAGGCTCTGTTGGAACAAATGCCTGCAAGATAGCAGTAGGCATGGGAGCAAATGTAACTGTGCTTGATGTGAATACTGCAAGACTTGCTTATCTTGATGATATTTTCGGTTCAAGAATACAGACGCTTGTATCAACAGATTCAAACATTGAAAAGGCCTGCATAGAGGCTGACCTTGTTATCGGTTCAGTTCTGATCCCGGGCAAGGCTGCTCCTAAGCTGTTCAAGGCGAAGTATCTAAAGGAGATGAAACCCGGTTCGGTATTCGTTGATGTGGCTGTAGATCAGGGCGGATGCGGAGAGACAACAAGAGTAACATACCATGACGATCCGATTTACGTTGTTGACGGAGTTGTTCATTACTGCGTAGGCAATATGCCGGGAGCTGTTCCGCGCACATCGACAATAGCGCTGACAAATGCAACTTTAAGATACGGTCTTCAGATTGCTAACAGGGGAATTACTGAAGCGTGCCGCTCAAATCCTGTTCTTTATTCGGCAATCAATACATATGACGGAAAACTCACATGCAAAGCTGTTGCAGAGAGCTTTGAAGGCTACGAATACACCGATCCTGCTGAAATAATGGCATAAATCGCATATATACTGCCTCCGCGATATGGTATAATATCCTGCGCGGAGGTTTTTAAATGGAAAAGATTTTATTCGAAATGCAGGATTTGGGATACAGGGAGTTTCACCTTAAACTGATACCCGGAACAGATCCTGAAACGGTTATAGGGGTAAGGGTTCCTCAGCTCAGGAAACTTGCGAAAAAACTCTTCGAAGGCGGAGACTGCGGTGAATTCCTCGAATCGCTTCCCCACAGATATTACGATGAGAATATGCTTCACGCTCTGATTATCAATGAGATGAGAGATTACGACGATGCAGTTATTCATCTTGACAGATTCCTTCCGTATGTGGATAACTGGGCAGTGTGTGACAGCCTGAAGCCAAGACCGTTTGCAGGGAACAGGGAGAAACTTCTTGGATATATAGACGGGCTTCTTGAGTCGGAACATACATATATGGTAAGATTCGGTCTGCTTATGCTTATGACCCATTATCTTAATGAGGATTACGGCCCTGAGATTCTGAAGAGGGCTGCAGACATAAGGAGCAATGAGTACTATGTAAATATGATGACTGCCTGGTTTTTTGCTTCAGCGCTGGCTGCAAAGTGGGAGGAGGCTGTTAAATACATAGAGGGCAACTGCCTTGATCCATGGGTGCACAACAAGGCGATACAGAAAAGCATTGAAAGCAGAAGAATTACTGATGAACACAAAGAATATCTTAAGACCATGCGGAGGAGATGATGGAGATGGACAATAAAGCGGTTGTATATACATCAAATACCGGAACAACTAAGGAATACGCAGAGATTATAGGCAGAAGGTGCGGACTTCCTGTTATGAGCCTTGAAGAGGCACTTGTGAATCTTGAGCGAAATGACGGAATAATATACCTCGGCTGGATTCTGTCCGGACAGATACAGGGGTTTGAGAGGGCGGACAAATGGTTTGACATCAGCGCTGTATGCGCAGTAGGCTGCGGAGCGACAGGGTCTCAGCGCGTTCAGATACAGGAAGCCAACAAGGTGGAATGCAGGCTGTTTACGCTGCAGGGAGGCCTTTTTCTTGACAGACTGAAGGGGATGAACAGGCTGATGATGAAGATTTTTTCAAAATCGGTTATCCGGGGATACAAGGCTCAGAAGAATCTGACTGCGGACGAGGAGGCCCTGCTTGATCTTTTCAGAAACGGCGGAAGCAGAGTTTCTGAAGATAATCTGACGTCGTTTTATGAGTGGTATGATATGCAGTAAAGAATATTCTGACAGAATAGGCCGTGAATGCGGCCTGTTTTTTTTATTACGGAACTGTTTTGGAAACACACGGACAAGTGTATAGGACGAGGTGTAAAAACCCCTTGAAACGACTGGGCTTGCACTTCTCAGAATAAATGAAATTATTTTAAAAAAGGTATTGCATTATCTTATCCTTTGTTATACAATGTAAGGGCTTGCTTTGGGCGAAGAAGCGGGAAGTTGCAGTGCTATCTGGTAATTTCCGTGGAGCAAATGTAGCCGCGAGACGGTTGCGTAGGGATTCGCCTGTTTTAATCTGAGTGTTAAATTGGGAAACACACGGAGGCGTGTGAGGAGTAAGCAAATAACGTTCACACGTTGAAATTACAGGGTTTCGAACCCCTTGTACAAGCATAGCGAAAACTGTACAAAACAAATTTAGGAGGAAAAAATGAGCGAATTACAGAAAATCAGAATCAGACTTAAGGCTTATGACCACGCGTTATTAGACCAGAGTGCTGCAAAGATTGTGGAAACTGCAAAGAAGACCGGCGCAGACGTGTCAGGCCCGATTCCACTACCAACAGAAAAGGAAGTCGTAACAATCTTAAGAGCCGTACATAAGTACAAGGATTCAAGAGAACAGTTCGAACAGAGAACTCACAAGAGACTGATCGACATCATGAATGCGACACCTAAGACAACTGATGCTCTTACCAAGCTGGACCTTCCTGCTGGTGTAAGCATCGAAATCAAATTATAGTAAGGGAACTCCCCTTAGTATGATTGCTCAAATCTCACGGAGCAATCCGCTGTAAGAATTTAGGAGGAAAAATAAAGATGAAAATGATTCTAGGCAAAAAAGTCGGAATGACTCAGATCTTTACTGAAGCAGGCGATGTTGTTCCTGTAACAGTGATCGAAGCAGGTCCGGAAGTTGTAACTCAGGTCAAGACAGTTGAAACTGATGGCTACAACGCAGTGCAGGTTGGTTTCGAGGATCAGAAACCTCAGAGAGTGAACAAGCCGATGACAGGCCACTTCGCTAAGAATGACATTGCTGTCAAGAAGTATCTGGCAGAGTTCAGAACAGAAGACGGTGAAACTTATGAGGTTGGACAGGTTATCACAGCTGCTGAATTCGAAGAAGGGAAGAAGCTTGATATCACAGGAACTTCAAAAGGTAAGGGAACTCAGGGTAACATCAAGAGACATGGACACCACAGAGGCCCTATGAGCCACGGTTCAAAACACAAGAGATTAGCCGGTGCGCTTGCTGCCGGTACTTACCCTTCAAGAGTATTCAAGGGCAACAAGGGTCCAGGAAGAATGGGTAGAGATACAGTGACAGTTCAGAACGTTGAACTTGTAAAAGTTATTGAAGACAGAAACCTTATGCTTGTAAAGGGTGCGGTTCCAGGCAACAAGGGCGGCCTGCTTCGCATTCAGTACGCAGTAAAAGGTCAGGATAAATAGAGTATTTGGGAAGGAGGAATAGAAAATGGCAACATTAAAGATGCTTAACATGGCAGGAGCTGAAGTTGGCGAAATCGCATTAAATGACGATGTTTTCGCAATCACTCCAAACGAATACGCTGTTCATGACGTAATTAAGAACTACCTGGCTTGCCAGAGACAGGGCACTCAGTCAGCAAAGACAAGAGGAGAAGTCAGAGGAGGCGGAAGAAAGCCTTTCAGACAGAAGGGAACAGGCCGTCACAGACAGGGACATTCAACAGACCCGTCACAGATCGGAGGAGGTATCGTATTTGCTCCGAAGCCAAGAGACTACAGATACAGAATCAACAGAAAAGTTAAAAAGCTCGCTATGAAGTCAGCTTTATCAGATAAGGTTGCAAACGGTGAAATGATTGTACTTGATTCATTATCATTCGAAGCACCTAAGACCAAGGAAATGATTAAGGTATTAGAAAACGTTAAGGCAGAGGGAAAGGCTCTTATCGTTATGGCTGAAAAGGACGAGAACGTTATCAAGTCAGCTGCTAATATCCCTGGCGTAAGAACTGTTTTAGTAGGAACTATGAACGTTTACGAAATCGTTCACCACACAAATTTCATTGCTACTGAAGCAGCAATCAAGAAGATCGAGGAGGTATATGCATAATGAAAACTCCATACGACGTAATCATCAAGCCTGTAATATCAGAAAAGTCAATGGACGATGCACAGGCAAAGAAATACACATTCAAGGTTGACCCAAGAGCCAACAAGACTCAGGTAAAGCTTGCAGTTGAAGAGATTTTCAACGTTGAAGTTGCAAAGGTTAACATCATGAATGTTCAGGGTAAAGTTAAGAGAATGGGAAGATACGTTGGAAAGACTAGCGCTTCAAAGAAAGCAATAGTTACACTTACTCCAGAAAGTAAGGAAATCGAATTCTTCCAGGGACTATAATTTAGGAGGTAGCTAGACATGGGAATTAAGAAATACAATCCGACTACTCCTGGTTTAAGAGGAATGACAGTTTCCACATTTGAGGAAATCACAAAAAGCACTCCTGAAAAGTCGTTGACAGTAACATTAAAGAAGCATGCCGGAAGAAACAACAGAGGTAAGATTACTGTAAGACATCAGGGCGGCGGATACAGACCTAAGTACAGAATCATCGACTTTAAGAGAACTAAAGACGGTATACCAGGAAACGTAAAGGCAATCGAATACGATCCTAACAGATCAGCAAACATTGCTTTAATCGTTTACGCAGACGGTGAAAAGAGATATATAATCGCTCCTAACAAGCTTATGGTTGGAGATGTTATCTATTCAGGACCTGAAGCAGACATCAAGACAGGTAATGCATTACCGCTTGCAAACATTCCTGTAGGTACTATTATTCACAATGTTGAACTTCAGCCTGGAAAGGGCGGACAGCTTGCAAGATCAGCAGGAAACGGCGCTCAGTTAATGGCTAAGGAAGGAAAGTACGCTCAGGTAAGACTTCCATCCGGAGAAGTAAGAAAAGTAAGAATCGAATGCAGAGCCACAATCGGTGAAGTCGGCAACGGCGACCACGGTAACATCCAGATTGGTAAGGCAGGACGTAAGAGACATATGGGTATCAGGCCTACAGTAAGAGGTTCGGTAATGAACCCTAACGACCACCCTCACGGCGGTGGTGAAGGCAGAGCGCCTATCGGACGTAAGGGTCCTGTTACTCCTTGGGGTAAGCCTGCTCTTGGATACAAGACAAGGAAGAAGAACAAGGAATCCAACAAGTATATCGTAAAGAGAAGAAACGAAAAGTAAGGGAAGGAGCATAAATAATGGGTAGATCACTTAAAAAGGGCCCTTTCGTAGAAGCTAAGCTGTTAAAGGCAATCGATGAGATGAACGCAGCTAACGAAAAGAAAGTCGTTAAGACATGGTCAAGACCATCAACAATATTCCCACAGATGGTGGGACACACTATTGCTGTACATGACGGAAGAAAGCATGTTCCTGTATATATCACAGAAGATATGGTAGGTCACAGACTTGGAGAATTCGCTCCAACAAGAACTTACAGAGGTCATGCGGCTGACAAGAAGAGTAAATAAGAGAGGAGATAAATAAAATGGCAGAAGCAAAAGCAATTGCAAAATACGTTAGAATGTCTCCTATCAAGCTTGCACCTGTTACTGACTTAGTAAGAGGAAAAGACTTACAGGAAGCACTTAACATATTAAAGTTCACACCTGGCAAGGGTGCTGAGATCGTTGAAAAAGTAGTTAAATCAGCAGCAGCTAACGCTGAGGAAAATCACAAGATGAACCCAGACAACTTATATGTTGCTGAAATCTATGCGAACCAGGGACCTACAATGAAGAGATGGAGAGCTGGTTCACAGGGCAGAGCATCAATCATCTTAAAGAGATCAAGCCACGTTGGCGTTACTTTAAGAGAAAGAGATTAGTTAAGGAGGTTCATCAATGGGTCAGAAAGTAAGTCCACACGGATTAAGAGTCGGCGTAATAAAGGACTGGGATTCCAAGTGGTATGCAGACAAGGCAAACTTTGCTGATTATCTTATCGAAGATAATAAAGTTAGAACATATGTAAAGAAAAAGTTATATGTTGCAGGCATTTCAAAGGTTCTTATCGAAAGAGCTGCAGAAAACAAGATCAAGGTTATCATCCTTACAGCAAGACCTGGTATGGTAATCGGAAGATCCGGAGACGGCATCGAAGAACTTAAGAAGGACATTGCAAAGATGACTGGCAAGGAAGTAGTCATCAGCATAGAGGAAATCAAGAGAGCAGAATTAGATGCACAGCTTACTGCCGAATCAGTTGCACAGGCGCTTGAAAGAAGAGTGTCATTCAGAAGAGCAATGAAGCAGGCAATCGGCAGAACAATGAAGGCCGGAGCTAAGGG
Organism: Bacillota bacterium; assembly: GCA_016293805.1. Lineage (GTDB taxonomy): Bacteria > Bacillota > Clostridia > Peptostreptococcales > Anaerovoracaceae > UMGS973. The sequence goes on from JAEDDI010000007.1 coordinate 37,343, forward strand.
AATCAAGATTTCAACAGGCGGAAGACTTGGCGGAGCAGAAATCGCAAGATCAGAAAAATACAGCGAAGGTAATGTTCCTCTTCACACATTAAGAGCTAACATCGACTATGGTTTCGCTGAAGCTGATACAACTTATGGCAAGCTCGGTGTTAAGGTTTGGATCAACCACGGCGAAGTTCTTGAAAAAGGTCTTGTAAGCCCTATTCCTGAAGAAAAACAGGAGAGAAGAGGCCGCAAGGGCGACAGAAGAAGAAATGACCGTAACGGCAAGAGACCTGAAAGAAGAGATAACAGACGCGGCAGAGAAGAAGACACAAGAGCTCCAAAGGCTGTTAACCAGAGAATAAGAGCCAAGAAGGTAGTTGAACCACAGGTTGAAGAAGCTCCTGCAGTTGAAACTGCAGAGACAGAAGAAGCATAGACGATAGGAAAGGAGGAACACAGATATGTTAATGCCAAAGCGCGTTAAACGTAGAAGAGTCCACAGAGGTAGAATGAAGGGCAAAGCAACAAAGGGCAATACAATCACTTACGGTGAATACGGTCTTGTTGCTACAGAATGCGGATGGATCACTTCAAACCAGATAGAGGCAGCCAGAGTTGCAATGACAAGATCTATCAGAAGAGGTGGTAAAGTATATATTAAGATTTTCCCACATAAGCCAGTATCAAAGAAGCCGGCAGGCGTTCGTATGGGTTCTGGTAAGGGTGTGCCTGAATACTGGGTAGCAGTAGTTAAGCCGGGCAGAGTAATGTTCGAAATCGAAGGCGTTACTGAAGAGCAGGCAAGAGAAGCTATCAGACTTGCTTCTCATAAGCTCCCTATCAAGTCAAAGTTTGCCATGAAGGCAGCTGAAAAAGTAGAGGGTGGTGAAGCATAATGGAATTAAAGAGAATGAGAGAAATGACAGAAGTTGAACTTAATGCTGAACTTGAAAGCATGAAGAAAGAATTATTCAACTTAAGATTCCAGCATGTTACTGGACAGCTTGAAAACCCGCTTAAGCTTAAGGAAACCAAGAGAGATATCGCTAGAGTCAAGACTATTATAAGAGAAAAAGAGCTTGCTAAATAACAGAAAGGAGGATGTACTATGGCAGTTGAAAGAAACAGAAGAAAGACTATCGTCGGAATCGTAACATCTGACAAGATGGATAAGACAGTAGTAGTTACAATCGAAGAGTTCGTAAGACATTCCCTTTACGGCAAGGAAGTTAAGAGAACTAAGAAGATTAAGGCACATGATGAAAACAATGAGTGTCAGATTGGCGATAAAGTAAGAATTATGGAGACTAGACCTCTGTCGAAGGATAAGAGATGGAGAGTAGTCAGCATTGTAGAAAAGGTTAAGTAAAGGAGGCAACTGTAAATGATTCAGACAGAAACAAGATTAAGAGTTGCTGACAATTCAGGCGCAAAAGAGTTACTTTGCATCCGTATCTTAGGCGGAACAAGCCGTCAGTATGCAAACATCGGTGACGTAATTGTATGCGCTGTTAAGGAAGCAACACCAGGCGGCGTTGTTAAAAAAGGCGATGTAGTTAAGGCCGTTGTAGTTAGATCAAAGCATGGTGCAAGAAGAGCTGATGGCAGCTACGTAAAGTTCGATCAGAATGCAGCAGTAATCATCAAGGATGACAAGACTCCTACAGGAACTCGTATTTTTGGACCTGTTGCGAGAGAACTTAGAGAAAAAGGCTTCATGAAGATAGTGTCACTGGCACCGGAAGTATTATAGGAGGTCAAGGATGCGTATCAAAAAAGACGACACAGTAATGGTTATTGCCGGAAAAGACAAAGGCAAGACTGGTAAAGTTTTAAAGGCTATGCCAAAAGAAAACAAAGTTATCGTTGAAGGTGTTAACATTCAGACTAAGCACCAGAAGCAGACTCAGACATCAGTTGCTGAAATCAAGCACCAGCCTGGTCCTATCGATGTATCAAACGTAATGTACTACGATTCAAAGACTAAGGCTCCTACAAAGATCGGTTACAAGATTGTAGGAAACGACAAAGTTCGTGTTTCAAGAAAAACCGGACAGGAAATTGACTAGGAAAGGAGGAGACGGTTTTGACAGCTAGAATGAGAGAATTATACAATAATCAGGTTTATGGAGCATTACAGGACAAGTTTCAGTACAGCAATGTAATGGAAATCCCTAAGCTTGAGAAGATTACAATCAACATGGGTCTTGGCGAAGCAAAGGACAACGCAAAGATTATCGAACAGGCAGTTAAGGAGCTTGCTGCTATTTCAGGACAGAAGCCTGTAGTAACAAAGGCAAGAAAGTCAATCGCTAACTTCAAGGTTAGAGAAGGAATGCCTGTAGGAGTCAAGGTTACTTTAAGAGGAGACCAGATGTATGAATTTGCTGATAAGTTCTTCAATATCGCTCTTCCTAGAGTTAGAGACTTCAAGGGTGTTAGCAAGAACTCATTTGACGGCAGAGGAAACTATGCAATGGGTATCAAGGAACAGTTAATCTTCCCTGAAATCAGCTATGACCAGGTTGAAATTATCAAAGGTATGGACATAGTATTCACAACATCGGCAAAGACTGACGAAGAGGCTATGGAGCTTCTGAGGTTATTAGGTCTGCCGTTCGAAAAGTAGGAGGTTAACTAATGGCTAAAACATCTTTAAAAGTAAAACAGCAGAGAAAACCTAAGTTCTCAACAAGAGCTTATACAAGATGCAGAATCTGCGGAAGACCGCACTCAGTATTAAGAAAGTACGGAATCTGCCGTGTATGCTTCAGAGAACTTGCATATAAAGGTGAAATACCAGGCGTAAAGAAAGCAAGCTGGTAGAATTAAGTTTTTTATTTAGGATTGCGAAGGCTGCCTTAGGGCAGAACCACGCGAAGAGAGGAGAAACTGTAAAATGACAATGACAGATCCAGTAGCAGATATGCTCACTAGAATCAGAAATGCCAATACTGTATGCCATCCGACAGTTGATATTCCTGCATCAAAGATGAAGAAATCAATCGCAGAAATATTACTTGACGAAGGATATATCAGCGGCTTTGAAGTTATAGAAGACGGCAAGCAGGGAATCATCAGAGTAGAGATGAAATACGGTGCTGATAAGGAAAGAGTTATCAAGGGCATCAAGAAGATCTCAAAGCCCGGCTTAAAAGTTTATGCTAAGGCTGACAATGTGCCTAAGGTTTTAGGCGGACTTGGAATCGCTATTATCTCAACATCAAAGGGAGTAATAAGCGACAAGGAAGCAAGAAAACTCGGTGTTGGCGGCGAAGTAATTTGTTATGTTTGGTAGGAGGTAGAAAATGTCAAGAATAGGTATCAAGCCTGTTAGCCTTCCTGCTGGCGTAGAAGTAAAGGTTGACGGTAACAACGTAGTTACAGTTAAAGGACCTAAGGGCGAATTACAGGAACAGGTTAGCAAGTTATTAAAGGTTGAAGTAATAGAAAACGAAGTAGTAGTATCAAGAGATTCAGACACTAAGGAATACAGATCACAGCACGGTCTTGCAAGAACTCTTATCAACAACATGGTTGTTGGTGTTACACAGGGATTCGAAAAGAAGCTTCAGATCAACGGTGTTGGTTACAAGGCTGAAAAGAAAGGCAAGGACCTTGTTATGAACCTTGGATATTCACATCAGGTTATCATGACTGACCCTGAAGGAATCACTACTGAGGTTACAAGCCCTACAGAAATTATCGTTAAAGGTATCGATAAGGCAGTCGTTGGAAACTATGCAGCAAACATCCGCAAGTGGAGAAAACCTGAACCATACAAGGGCAAGGGTATCAAGTATGCTGACGAAGTTATCCGTCGTAAAGAAGGTAAGGCTGGAGCACAGTAAGAAAGGAGTGAATGTAAATGGCAAAGTTAAGCAAAAACGAACAGCGTCTTAAGAGACATAAGAGAGTCAGAAAAAATTTAGCAGGAACTCCTGAAAAGCCAAGATTAGTTGTATTCAGAAGCAACAAGAATATATCAGCACAGATTATTGATGACGTAAGCGGAACAACTCTTTGCTCAGCATCAACAGTTGAGAAGGCATTAAGAGAAGAAATCCCTTATGGCGGCAATAAGGAAGCTGCAAAGAAGGTTGGGGCTGAACTGGCTAAGAGAGCTCTTGAAAAGGGTATAGAAGTTGTAGCTTTTGACAGAGGCGGATTCCTTTATCACGGAAGAGTTAAGGAACTTGCAGACGGCGCACGTGAAGGCGGACTTAAATTCTAGGAGGGACCAGATGAGAAATACAATAGATGCATCAAAGCTGGACTTAACAGAAACTATCGTTAACATCAGACGTGTTGCAAAGACTGTTAAGGGCGGTAGAAATATGAGATTCAGCGTAACTGTAGTAGTTGGTGACGGAAACGGACACGTAGGTGTAGGTCTTGGAAAGGCTATAGAAATTCCTGAAGCTGTAAGAAAGGCTACAGAAGACGCAAAGAAGAATTTAATCAGTGTTCCTACAGTAGGAACTACAATTCCACACAGACAGCTTGGAATCTTTGGCGCAGGAAAAGTCCTTCTTATGCCTGCTGCACAGGGTACCGGAGTTATTGCAGGTTCATCAGTAAGAACTGTTCTTGAAGCTGCAGGTATCAAGGATGTAAGAGCTAAGTCAATAGGATCAAACAATACAGGTAACATGGCTTATGCAACTCTTGAAGGTCTCAAGTCACTTGTGACAGTTGAAGATGTTGCAAAGTTAAGAGGCAAGACACCTGCAGAAATTTTAGGATAAGGAGGAAGCTGAAATGGCAACAATTAAAGTTACATTAACTAAATCAACTATCGGTGCTTCCCCTAAACAGAAGAAGGTTGTTGAAGCATTAGGATTAAAGAAGATGCACCAGACAGTTGAGCTGGAAGACAATGCTGCTACACGCGGTAACATCAATAAGGTTTCACATCTTCTTACAGTAGAAGAGTAGGAGGTGCGAAGGTATGAAATTACATGAGTTAAAAGCTGCTGAAGGTGCAACAAGAGCACCTAAAAGAAAAGGCCGCGGAACTGGTACAGGAAATGGCACCACTGCAGGCAGAGGTATGAACGGCCAGAAATCAAGAAGCGGTGGCGGAGTCAGACTTGGCTTCGAAGGTGGTCAGATGCCGCTTTACAGAAGACTTCCTAAGAGAGGTTTCACAAATATCTGGGGAACTGAATATACAGCTGTAAATGTATCTGTTCTTAACAGATTTGAAGACGGTGAAACAGTAAACCTTGAAGTGCTTAAGGCTGCAGGAGTTGTAAAGCAGGTTAAGGACGGTATCAAGATTCTTGGTAACGGCGACATAACTAAGAAGCTTACAGTTCAGGCTAACAAGTTCAGCAAGACTGCAATTGAAAAAATAGAAGCTGCCGGAGGAAAGGTAGAGGTAATCTAATATGGAAATGTTTAAGACTATAGGTAAGGCCTGGAACATTCCTGATATAAGGAAGAAAATTGTATTCACATTGCTTATGCTCGTAGTCTTTAGAATCGGCTCCAATATTCCTGTACCGGGAATAAACAGAGAAATTCTTGATGAGGCATTCAGTGGTGATTCAGGATTATTTGAACTGTTTGACCTTTTCTCGGGCGGAGCGTTCAGTAACCTTACAATTTTCGCTCTTTCAATCACTCCATACATCACAGCATCAATCGTGCTGCAGCTGCTTACAATAGCAATTCCTGCACTCGAGAGAATGTCAAAGGAAGGTGTAGAGGGAAGAAAGAAAATAACAAGATACACAAGATATTTTACCGTTGTACTGGCCTTCGTTCAGGCTGTAGGTATGACACTTGGTATCTTCAGACAGTATCTGATCAGCACAGATGCTTTCCACATCATAACAGTTATCTTCGTATTATCTGCAGGTACTGCTTTCCTGATGTGGCTTGGAGAACTTATCAATGAACACGGAATCGGCAACGGTATCTCGCTTATAATCTTCGGCGGAATCGTTGCAAGGGTTCCAAGCGCAGCTATAAACAGCATTTCAAATGTTAAGAGTGGAACAATTTCATTCGTTAACATCTGCCTGTTCATCGCATTTGCAATCCTTGTAATAGTTGTAATAATAGAGATTCAGCAGGGTCAGAGAAGAATACCTGTACAGTATGCGAAGAGAGTTGTAGGCCGTAAATCATATGGCGGTCAGGCATCCCACATTCCTATCAAGGTAAATCAGGCCGGAGTTATTCCGGTAATCTTCGGAATGTCGCTTCTTCAGCTTCCGCAGACGCTTGTATATTTCTGGCCGAATTCGGGATTTGCTGAAGGAGTTTCAAAGTGGTTATCCACAAACGGAGCACCGGGCACATATGTTTACAGCATACTATATGCAATCCTGATCATATTCTTTACATACTTCTATACATCGATTACTTTCAATCCTGAAGAAGTATCAGAGAATATGAAGTCAAACGGCGGATTCATTCCTGGTATCAGACCGGGAAAACCGACTGTTGAATATTTACAGAAAGTAATGAACAGAGTAACATTCACAGGAGCAGTTTTCCTTGCTGTTATTGCTGTAATGCCTATCGTAATAGGAAACTTCACTGCGATAGACTTCAGATTCGGAGGAACATCACTTCTTATCGCTGTAGGTGTTGCACTGGATACAATGAAGCAGCTGGAAAATCAGATGGTAATGAGAAATTATCATGGTTTCCTGAAATAGGAGTAGACTTATGAACATGATTTTACTTGGCCCTCCAGGAGCTGGCAAGGGTACACAGGCAGTAAACATCGTAGAAAAATACGATGTACCGCACATCTCCACAGGAGATATATTCAGAGAGAATATTAAGAACGGAACAGAGCTTGGAAAGAAAGCTCAGGAATATATGAACAGAGGCGAGCTTGTTCCGGATGAACTCGTATGTGAAATAGCTACAGACAGACTTTCAAGAGAAGACTGTGCAGAAGGTTTCCTTTTAGACGGATTTCCAAGAACAGTTTTTCAGGCTGAAAAGCTTGATGAATTTCTGACTGCAAACGGCAAGAAGGTTGACGCGGTTATCAATCTCGAAGTTGAAAAGGAAGAGCTTATCACAAGACTTACAGGCAGAAGAGTCTGCCGCAAGTGCGGAGCTTCTTTCCATGTGGTTAATATTCCTCCTAAGACAGAAGGTGTATGTGACTACTGCGGCGGCGAACTTTATCAGAGAGATGACGATACAGTAGAAACTGCTGAAAACAGAATCAGCGTTTACGATACTCAGACAAAACCTCTTGTTGATTATTACACTAAGGCTGGCTGCATTGTGAATATAGACGGTGCGACAGGTCTTGAGAATGTATTTGCTGATATAGTAACAGCTTTAGGAGAAAAATAATGATTATCATTAAATCACCGGAAGAAATTGAGCTGATGAGAGAATCCGGCAAAGTGACAAAACAGGTTCTTGAAGAACTTGAGACGTTTATAAGGCCGGGACTGTCAACTCAGGATGTCAATAAGTTCGTTGAAGATATAATAACAGGTCACGGAATGTATCCCACTTTCAAGGGATATTCCGGATTTCCTGCAGGAGCATGTGTATCTGTAAATGACGAAGTTGTGCATGGTATTCCTGATAAGGCAAGAATTCTGCATGAAGGTGACATAGTGAGTGTTGACGTAGGGTCCACATATAAAGGTTATGTGAGCGATGCAGCAAGAACCTATGCTGTAGGAAATATCAGTAAGGAAGCGCAGCGACTTATTGATACGACAAGGGAGAGCTTTTTTGCCGGACTTGAATTCTGCAGAGTGGGTTTCAGACTTTCGGACATAAGTCACGCTATTCAGACAAGAGCCGAGGCAGACGGATTCTCTGTAATCAGGGATTTCGTAGGTCACGGAGTCGGTCAGAATCTTCACGAAGATCCACAGATTCCAAACTTCGGCAAACCCGGCAGAGGCCCAAGGCTTGCACCGGGAATGGTCTTTGCAATAGAGCCCATGATCTGTGAGGGCACTTACGATGTAAGAACACTTGAGAACAACTGGACAGTGGTTACAAAAGATGGTAAACTATCTGCGCACTATGAAAACACAGTTGTTATAACTGATGATGAACCACAGCTGCTTACAGTATAAGAAGGAGTAATTTATGGCGAAGAATGACGTCATTGAAGCTGAAGGAACAGTTGTTGATGCCCAGCCAAATGCAATGTTTGTAGTAAAGCTTGACAACGGTTTTGAAGTGCTTGCACACGTTTCAGGAAAAATCAGAATGAACTTCATAAGAATTCTTCCCGGCGACAGAGTCAAGGTAGAACTGTCACCTTACGACCTTACAAGAGGAAGAATCACATGGAGAGACAAGTAGTTAGGAGGAATAGACAATGAAAGTTAGAGCTTCCGTAAAACCTATCTGCGAAAAGTGCAAAGTTATCAAGAGAAAAGGAAAAGTAATGGTTATCTGTGAAAATCCTAAGCACAAGCAGAAGCAGGGTTGATATTAAGTTAATAAGCGGCGGCGTATGGATCAGGACATGCGCCATATATGCTGCACTATCTATATGTTTTACCTGTCTATATCGCTCCTGATAAAGCGACGGAAGATAGGGAAAGGAGAAAAGTATGGCTCGTATTGCTGGTGTAGACTTACCCAGAGACAAAAGAGTAGAAATCGGTCTTACATACATTTACGGTATCGGAAGACCAACAGCAGCGGTTATTCTTGAAAAAGCGGGAATTAACCCTGACACAAGAGTTAAAGACTTAACAGAAGAAGAAGCTGGTAGAATCAGAAAGATCATCGACGAAGAATATCTTGTAGAAGGTGATCTTAGAAGAGAAGTTTCATTAAATATCAAGAGACTTATGGAAATCGGCTGCTACAGAGGAATCAGGCACAGAAGAGGACTTCCTGTCAGAGGTCAGAAGACTAAGACTAATGCTAGAACTCGTAAGGGCCCTAAGAAGACTGTAGGAAGAAAGAAGAAGTAAGGAGGTAGAATGCAATGGCTAAAGCGGTTAAGAAGACTGTAAGAAAAAAGAAAAAAGAACGCAAGAACGTTGAAAAAGGCCAGGCTCACATTCAGGCTACCTTTAATAACACTCTTGTAACACTGACAGATATGAGCGGTAACGCATTATCCTGGTCAAGTGCCGGTTCACTTGGCTTTAGAGGATCAAGAAAATCAACTCCGTTCGCTGCACAGCAGGCTGCTGAAGTAGCTGCAAAGGCTGCAATGGAACATGGTTTAAAGACAGTTGAAGTATATGTAAAGGGTCCCGGATCCGGAAGAGAATCTGCTATCAGAGCACTTCAGACTGCAGGTCTTAATATCACTATGATTAGAGATATTACGCCAATTCCGCACAACGGATGCAGACCACCTAAGAAGAGAAGAGTATAATTGAAGGGAGGAGAAGAAACATGGGAGTAGATAAAGACCCGATTTTAAAGAGATGCAGATCACTCGATATAGACCCAAGTCATCTTGGTATCTATAAAGAGTCAAAGAGAGCACCGCAGAGAAGTCACAAGAAGATGAGCGAATACGGTCTTCAGCTTCGTGAAAAGCAGAGAGCAAAGTTCATCTACGGTGTTCGCGAAAAGCAGTTTAGAAATACATTTGAAAAAGCAGCTAAAAAGAAGGGCATCACTGGTGAAAACCTTTTAATTATGCTTGAAAGAAGACTCGACAACGTAGTTTTCAGAATGGGACTTGCTATGACAAGAAGAGAGGCAAGACAGCTTGTTGTTCACGGTCATTACACTGTAAACGGCAAGAAGGCTGACAGACCTTCAATGCTGGTTAATCCCGGCGATGTAATCGCAGTTAAGGAAAAGAGCTTAAAGTCACCTAAATTCAAGGAAATTATGGAAATGACTGTTGGTATCCCAGGCTGGTTATCAGTAGACAGAGAAAAGCTTACAGGCAAGGTATTAGACAATCCGACTAGAGAACAGATTGACGTTCCTGTTGAAGAACACCTTATCGTCGAATTATATTCCAAGTAATCTGAATAGTATATTTGGGATTAACTTAACTTGGATGAAAGGAAGGATTTTCAATGATAGAAATCGAAAAACCAACAATCGAATGTGTATATTCAAAAGAAGATCCCAACTATGGTAAATTCATAGTTGAACCTCTCGAAAGAGGTTACGGCACTACTTTAGGAAATGCATTAAGAAGAATATTCTTAAGTTCATTGCCTGGAGCAGCAGTTACATCGATTAAGATCGACGGTATACTCCATGAATTCTCAACAATTCCGGGAGTTAAGGAAGACGTTACAGAGATAATCCTTAATCTGAAAAAACTAGCTGTAAGATTTACTGCTGAAAACACAAAGAGAGCTACAATTAACTGTGTAGGTCCTATGGAAGTAACAGCTGCTGATATCGAAGCTGATGCTGATGTTGAGATTTTTAATCCGGATCTTCATATCGCAACACTCGAAGAAGGTGCACAGCTGATTATGGAAATCAATCTTGCAAGAGGCAGAGGCTATGTGCCTGCAGATCAGAACAAGACAGAGAGTACTCCAATTGCAGTAATCCCTACTGATTCAATCTTCACTCCTGTAAGAAAAGTTAATTTTACAGTAGAAAATACCAGAGTTGGTCAGGTTACTGACTACGATAAGCTTATACTTGAAATCTGGACTGACGGTTCAATCAGACCTGAAGAAGGTGTTTCAATTGGTGCTAAGATTATGCAGGAGCATCTGAACCTGTTCATTGCACTTACTGATGACACTGAAGCCATGGAAATCATGGTTGAAAAAGAAGAAAGCCAGAAGGAAAAAGCTCTTGAAATGACAATTGAAGAACTTGAACTTTCAGTTCGTTCATTCAACTGCCTTAAGAGAGCGGCTATCAACACAGTTGAAGAACTTACTCAGCGTTCAGAAGATGACATGATGAAGGTTAGAAACCTTGGCAAGAAGTCGCTGGACGAAGTTAAACACAAGCTCGAAGAGCTCGGACTTGGTTTAAAACCTAATGAAGAATAATTACCTGAATTTACAGAAAGGAGACAATAAGCTATGCCAGGATACAAGAAGCTTGGAAGACCTACAGCTCACAGAAAGTCAATGCTTAGAAATCTTACTACAGATTTATTAAAGTATGGCAGAATCCAGACTACTCAGGACAGAGCTAAGGAAACAAGAAGAATGGCTGAAAAGATGATCACACTCGGTAAGCGCGGTGATCTTCATGCAAAGAGACAGGCCTTCTCATATTTAGTAGATGAAGCCGTTGTTGCTAAGCTGTTCGACGAAATAGCTCCTAAATACGAAGACAGAAACGGTGGATACACCAGAATATTAAAGTTAGGTCCTCGTCAGGGAGACAATGCAGAAGTTGTTTTCGTAGAACTTGTTTAATTTAAAGATATGCGGGCATTCCGAAAGGGATGCCTTTTTCAATTGTAATTAGGCTTGATGATATGTAATTGATGCCTGCAGGCTGTATTTATGGTATAATCAGGTGGGAGGAAGTGACATGAAAAAATTACTCGCAGTCATCCTTGCGGTGACAATGGCTTTATCATATTATCCTGTTTCAGCATCCGCAGAAGGCGATAATGCCTCGGAAGCTGATACACAGACACCGCCTGCAGCAGAGCCTGATAATACACATACTGCAGGTGTGACAGAACCCGAAGATGGAGTATCATACGGCGCATCGATAGACTATGGCGATAATACATACTATTACAGGGATCTTTTGAGTGCACTGAGCGATATTGAAGACGGAGATACAATCAGGCTTCTGTCAAGTTTTGCACTGTCGGATTATTACTACATAAATCCGGAGGGCAGTGTGACCATAGACCTCGCAGGGCACAGCATTACAAGCGGCAGGAGCAGAATATATATAGGATTTGACGGAAACAACGGTTATTACAATTCTGATGTTACTATTACAGACAGTGCCGGAGGTGGCAGAATTACTGCAGGCGCAAGTCAGGCCGTTATATA
>JAEDDI010000008.1 GCA_016293805.1 Bacillota bacterium
AAACACAAGTCCGTTTTTAATGCTCAGTCTGTTCATTTAATATACCCTCCTGCCCTGTAAATATTTTCCATATTCTACCATGAGGGCATGTCATATACAACAGATATCACGGAAATGGACAGTATTCTGTAAATGGAAAAGATGGCATTACTGCCGCCTGAATACCGGGTATACTGCAATATTTTTTAAAGCAGACTGCATATGTTCTCGTAACTCATAAAATAATCCACATCCTGTGCCCTGTTTATGGTCTGTTCCATCAGAAGACCTGCAACAAATCCATGCTTGAATTTCTCATCTTCCGGAAGAGCTGCCGTATCCGGAAGTCTTATTCCCTTCTCACTGCAGAAATCATCAAGTATTGATACAAAAACATATGACATGACTGCAGCGGACAGAGCATCTTCAATCCAGTATGTGACCTTCATGCGCCTGAATCTTTCACATGCAATTTTCAGTTCAAGGTATGGAAGAATATCATTGTTTCCTTTCCATATGTCTGCAAAGCAGCAGTCATACTCGCCGTCTTCCACCGTATCAATGAATTTGAAGGCATCATCACACAGTATATTTATCTTCTCCGGATGGGAAAACTGCGGCAGAATATATTTTTTGAAAAGATCAATGACATCCTGTGATTTCTCAATCACAGTCACGCTCTCAACATCATCCTTAATGGAGACCATATATGTATAATACCCCATTCCAAGTCCAAGTGTCAGAACCTTTCCGCTTGCCTCATTTATATGTTTCTCCATTGTATATATTTCATTTGGCGTCACGGACATCCAGGTGACATCCTTTTCACTTATACACGGAAACTCCTGTCTGTATGTGAAAGTCCCAAGCCTGGGTATCAGTATTCCCCTGAACTCAGAAACAGGAGTATTGTAATGAAACCCCTCGTAAGGCTCATATGCTCCGTGTGTCAGTGTGAAATCACCACTTGACTGTCTGTCAAATGATATGTTCTTCAGATAGGGGTTTTCTCCAAAGTCACCCTCATGGAATACCTTTGAATGCTCAACAATCTTATCTATTACAGTATCAGGAACCGGAAGTTCCTCTCCTTCCACTCCCAGGTTTTCCGTTATCTGGTCAATGACCATCATAGCCATTACAGCCTGGTCCTTATTATAGTTTCTGCCGCTTTCCCTAAGGTCTTCCCTCAGAACTTCTGCACATCTGAGAAGTTCCTCTTCATCGAAAACAAATCCTGATGAAAACGGACCTGCTATGCCCTCTCTGATGTCGGTATTGATTCTTTCTCTGTCAAGATACTCCAGTATCCTCTTTTCAGTCTCATTATTAACTTCTATCTTCAATTTTTCCTCCGAAAAAAAAGCCCCTGCAGTGCAGAGGCCCATCTATGTTTTGTTATTCTGTATCTTTATCTCCCACAATCGCTTCCTTGATAATTTCTGCCAGTGAAGGAGTCTCTTCAACGCCCTTTGTAAAAACGTCTTCTGAATCCTCATGGCCTAAAATCTCATGAACTATAACTTTTTCGATGTCGGTATTCTCCTTCATGAATATCTTCTTCTCCTTATTATTTTTACAAATAAATTATTTCCTTTAAGTTCATTATACATCATATGTCAATACCCTGAAAGCAAAATCTGCAAACATTGTCTCCATGTTCATCGGATTATAGCAAAAATGGACTTTAACACGAAACCCCTGCAGAATAAGTCACATGTTCATGACAGATTTGTACTTCTCAGACCTGTCTCATCTTCTCATCTGTTCCGATTACCAGTATCTCATTGAAAAGTGCAACAAGGTCATCAGTTATCTTCTGATCGACATGCATGTGACCGAAATACCATTTTTTGAAATTCTTTCCCTTTGTTACAATATCATACCATTCATCGAGAACATGCGGAAGATGATAGCCTTCCTCAATCGGTTTTTCTCTTGTAATATGCGCTCTTGCAAACAGCGGTGATTCATGGGTTATGACATATGTGATACGATTCAGATTATCCATTAAATTCTTCCTGCCGTACTCCATTTCATCATCTGAAGGTTCCTCCTGAGGCCACCAGTTTTTCCCCTTCTCCCTTCTGTCATCCTTGTCTGTCGAGCTGGCACCACCGAAGACAAAGAACACCTCGCCTCCTATCTCATATACCTCTCCTCTCATGAGATGATATACCCTTGTTCCAAGTCTGTGAACTCTCCCTCCGTGCCATGTGGACACCTCAAGTGAATCAAGAATGTCAAAATTCTCATGATTTCCATCTATGAAAACAATCTCACCCGGGAATACCTGCTCCAGAGTCTGAATCTGAAGTTCGTAATCCTCATCCCACACATATCTTGCATCCCCTGCTATGAACAGGATATCTGTATCATAAAGTTCATTCTTATCCTTAAGCCGGAAAAACGAATTGAAGGATCCATGCTTGTCGCCTGTAATAAATATTCTAGTCGTTTCCATCTTGTTTCTTTCTGTAATGCCAGATTCCATCCCTTTCCTCGCGTATTACTCTTCCTGCATACATAAGGTACTGAAGATGTGATATTGCTTCTCCTGTTGCAAACCATTTCTGCGGAAGCGGAAATTCGTCCCAGTTTCTGCAGTCAATCTCCCAGGTCATATCAGCAGCCACCCTGTATGCGGTCTTCCATTCTTCACCAAGTATCGATTCTGCCTCATTCAGCCTCACCTCATGATGTCTGTAAAGCTCCCTGATTCTCTCGTACATGTCAGGGACAGGAATGCCATGGGTTGTCATAAGCATCTCAACATCCAGCTTCTCAACCTTTGCAAGACTGTCAAGATAATCTCCAAGAGGATTGTCCACACCCAGTTCAATAGTAATATTCGGAGTTATAAGGCCGAGAATATGGTCACCGCTGAAAAGTATTTTCTTCTCTTCATCGTAAAGACACATATGCCCCGGTGTGTGTCCCGGTGTATGAACAGGTCTTAATCTGTAGCCTCCATACTCGAGCACGTCATCTTCTGTCACATAATGAAAGTCTACTCTCCTGTCAAGGCAATACTGCCTGCCGGGATGTATATCTGTATTTCTTCCGAAATCAGCTCTCGGAAATCCGTATCTGACGAAAAGATCATCGAGCATCGACCAGTAGAGATTGCCCACCTCAAAGTTGATAAGCTCACCATCTGTCTCTCCCGAATAAATAATGCTGTTTCTTGATGCAAATCTTGCAATGAGACCGCAGTGATCCGAATGAAGATGGGTTACAAATATATCCGCGTTATCAATCCCAAGCTCATCAAATGCGCTCTGAATTGCCTCTTCACACTCCGGCCTGTTAAATCCTGTATCTATTACGAGATTCCTCTCCCCTGTTATAATATATACATTGATATATCTTAACGGATTGTCCGGAAGCGGAACCTCCTTTCTGTATAAACTGTCTGCTACTTTTGTAAGCATATATCCTCCTGAACACAAATAGTCATGTAAATGTTATAATATCATCGAAAAAGACATTTGTAAACGAGCAAAACAAAGTCCGCTCAATGTCCTTTTCCGTTATCAGAAATACCAAGTTCCTTCAGTACCTTCTCTCTGTTCATGCCTGCAAGTCTCATGCTGTGGGCGCTTTTAAGCAGTTTCCCCATCTCAGGTCCCGGCGTTATTCCGGCAGCTATAAGGTCTTCCCCCTTAACGTATGGTTTGTCCATTATACTGCAGAAAGAATCGTATCCTCTGTGAAGGTATTCTTCTGTCGGAGCGTAATCGGGAGCATCTGCTCTGCCAAGAAAATCAGCCTTTGAAAGAAGAATCAAATCACGTGGTGAACACGAACTGTCAAACAGCCTGTTTATAGCCTTCTGGCTGGAATTAAACTTCGCCAGCTGATTCGGTCTCATGTGAAGTGCAGTCATATTAACAACATATGAGATAAGTTTCTTTTCTCCTGTAATTCTGTGCATGGCACGCCTGACTTCCTCCAGGCATTTTTCGTGTCCGATACTCCTTATTCTCCCATCTTCATCTGTAAATGTTGTTACACTCTTACCTATATCATGCATAAGGGCTACCATCATAAAACCTTCCGGATACCATGCATCAGCACGAAGCTTTGACGCCTCATCCAGCACCATCATGGTATGATTCCACACATCGCCTTCCGGATGATGTTCAGGATTCTGGGGAATGCCCGACAGAGCCTCTATTTCCGGAAACCAGAAACTGAGTTTTCTAATTCTTTTCAGAATTTCAAAGAATACCGAAGGTCGCTCTGATCCTGTAAGCACCTTCATCAGTTCTCCCTCTATCCTCTCCCTCGGAAGTTCTGAAATATCTGCTGACTCTGAAAGGCGCAAAGTCTCCTCCGCAGGTTCAAATCCCAGCCTCGCGCAAAACGCTGCCATTCTTACAACTCTGAGCGGGTCATCACTGAATGACATGCTGCTCACATGACGGATTATTCCTTTTTCAAGATCATCCAGTCCGCCGCAGTAATCCAGAATATCACCTGTCAGCACATTCTCCATCATTGCATTGACAGTAAAATCTCTCCTTAGGCATGCCTTCTTCTCACCTATATATGGGTCTGAAAATACATCAAATCCCCTGTGCCCTCTTCCGTTCTTGCTTTCTCTTCTCGGAAGGGCAATGTCAAGATCACAACCTGATATGCCGTACACACTGAATCCGGCTCCCTTTGAATATATCCTTCCGGCGTCCGAAAGCACTTCCGCAAGTCTTTTCTCTTCTATGCCGTGAATCTCAATATCTATATCTTTGGATTCAATGCCAAGCATTCTGTCTCGTACATAGCCTCCTACATAATATGCGCATCCGCCTGCTTCAGAAACAAGAAATGCTATTTTTTCTGCTGTTTCTTTTTCTCTCATATATATTCATCACCTGAAAAGACCGGCAAGTTTTTCAAAAAAAGTCTTCTTCTCCTCTTGCGGAACAGGATCAGGCTCCGTTTCCCCCTCATTAATTCCGTCTGCCTGTATTACAAACTGAACTGATTTTACTGAAGTATTCTTGTCTGAAGTAAATGACTCTGCTGCATATCCTTTTCCTGTCATATCCGATACAATCGCATTTAATTCTTCTGATATTCCTTCTTTGGATGCCGATTCACGAAGTTTGCCTGCTCCGTCTGCCAGTTCTGATGCACCTTCTGACAGTTCCCCGGAACCTTCTGCAAGCTTCTTCATTGATTTCTTAAATGAATCAGATCCTGCAAGGAGCTCAGAAAGTCCGCTGTTTAATTCTCCTGCAGAAGCTTCAGCTTTCGCCACTGCCCCGGTGTACTGTTCAAGCCCCAGACAAAACGCCCTGTATCCGTCAAGGCTTCCCCTTGCTTCTGATACAGCCGCAGCCGCCTCATCAACTTCTCTTACAGCCTCATTTATCTTTGCTGTAATCTCTTCAGATACCATCATCTTCTCTATGTATCCCTGAACTATCTCATCCCTCTGTGCCTTTGTAAGTGATGACAGTGCTGCATCAAGTATCTCTTTTTTCTGAATTTCTGTGAGTGATGATACTGCACTCGATAATACTGACGCTTTCTGTTCGCTGTTCATCTGCGAAAGAATTCTCTCTGTCAGAGCCCTGCCATCGTCAGTCTGAAGATATTTTTCCGCCTGTTCACGGCTTAGCCCCTGTTCCATCAGGCTCTCTTCTGCAGCCAGTTCTGCTGCGTGCATATAAAGGTCATTCTCCATCCCCTTTACATATTCAAGATATATTGAATCTGACTGTGATCTGATATATTCTCCGCATATTCTGTCAGCATTTTTTTCAGCATTTATGCTCACACTCTCATATGCGGCTTCTTTTGCTTTCCTGTATGCGCCTTCTCTGTCAATCTTCGCAAGAAGACCATCAAGTACTTTCTCATATGTGTCAGGAGTAATAGTAACACTATCCATTCCCTTTTCTCTGAGAAACTGATTAATCTTTATCTCAGATGCAAAGCAGAGTGAATCGAAAGCTTTCCATGCTGCCGATGTCAGAACGTCATTTTGCGATGTGAGCTGTTTAAGACCCTGATGAAGACTTCCCATTCCCGATGAAAGTCTTCCCATCCCGTCATTGAGCAGTTTTGATACACTGTAAAGTTCATCTGCCGACAGTTCAAGTTCAGACATTCCTCCGCTCAGTTTCTGTGCACCATTGCTAAGACCTGCCGCAGCGCATGTCACTTCATCCAGTTTTCTTTCTATCTCCTCTTCATCTATCGAAATGTCAAAATTCATGCGAACTCCATTCACAGAAATCCTGTCCATCTCAAAATCACTGACACTGCATTCGATTGATATGTCTTTTCCGCTGCCCGGAAGAATCATATATGTAATCTGCCTGTTCTTTCCGGAATTTGCTATTGTTGTACCATCGGCATGAATATCAGATGCCTTCTCACTGTCAAGGAGGAATGTCACCTGAAGACCGAAAGCGTCAGAAAAACTTCCGTCACAAAGCGGGTTTTCCGATATATTCATCCTTATCTCAAGTTCTCCGCTCTTTCCGGCAAGTTCTGATGCGGTTATGCTCCTTCCGTCAAGAGCGTATCCGATAGATATATTCCAGGGAAGAATCTTCTCCCTCATCCTGCCTTCATAATAGAAGTCTGTACTGTCTGTATCCACAGTCACCCTGTCGCCTTTGTATTCTATTTCATCTGTCGTCGTCATATTGCGAATGGATTCATAATCTCCATAGTCAGTTATTGTACCTCCGTTTTCAAGATGAAATGAATTCACAGCATTTATTTCCCTGACACTTCCATCGCATGCCAGGTCTGCATATATTACTTCTTCCTTCTGCATTCCCCTTGCCGATGCAGACAGAGGGAACATTGCAGCCATAACTGATGCAGAAAGCAGAAATACAAATATTCTATTTCTCTTCACGTTTAATTCCTCCCGTCAAAGATATTATTCTATTTCTTCCCATTACAAATCTGTCGAACATCATAAGTATTCCCGGCAGAACAAAAAGAACAATGAACAGTGAGAAAAGTGCACCCCTTCCAAGAAATATTCCAAGCTGCGCGAGAAGCTGATGACTTGAAAACCTGCCAAGAAGAAGTCCGACTACTGTTAGAGCACTTCCGGATGTCAGCACGGATACTGTCACATCCGATACAGTCTGCACGACAGATTCTCTCTTGTCAAGTTTCTGTCTGTTTTCTTTATATCTGTCGGTGAACAGTATTGCATAATCCACTGTCGCACCCAGCTGAACTGTCGAGATTATAAGGTATGCGATGTAGAAGATTTCCTTACCTGCAAAATACGGTACTGCTATGTTCAGCCATATTGCAGTCTCTATGGACA
This sequence comes from Bacillota bacterium, assembly GCA_016293805.1. Classification (GTDB taxonomy): domain Bacteria; phylum Bacillota; class Clostridia; order Peptostreptococcales; family Anaerovoracaceae; genus UMGS973. Next base: position 7,289 of record JAEDDI010000008.1, read on the forward strand.
GAACAAGTATTACAGGAATCCCTATATTCTTCATCATCAGAAGAAGAACAAGAAATACTGCCGCAACCGCTATGAGATTCACCTCTGTCATATCCTTAGTGACAGTCTTCTTAAGGTCAAGTGAACTTACCCCTTCCCCAGCAAGATATGTATTATCCGGATAGTATTTATCTGCCGCAGCCCTTATGTCCTCTATCAGCGCAAATGCCCTGTCTCCCTCATAAGGCACATCTGCTGAAATCACTATTCTGCTGTAATTGTCCGAGCGGAGAAGTCTCAGAGTGTGCTCATCAAGGTATTCTTCCGGAACCTGTATTCCCACTGTATGCGCATATGATATCACAGAAGACACATCAGGCATTGCAAGTATTTCTTCTGAAAGCTCCTTCTCCGACTGTCCGTCTCCCACAGGCACAAGGAGTACATACGTGTCCCGTTCTCCGTAGAGATTCTCAATTGCTTCCCTGTCCTGCCCGTAGACGGTATCCTTACCGAAAAGGTCTGATGAACCATATAGAAATTCACCGGAACACGATGCTCTGTATGACGGCACTATTACCAGTGCGAATATGATTACCATCGGAAGTGAAATTCTTCTGATGAAAGTTCCCATTCCTGCAAAGGAAGGCATAAAATATCTATGCTGCGTCCTGTCTATGATTCTGTAAAGCAAAAGGGCAAGACACGGAGTGAATACGAACACAGTCACAAGGCTGATACTGACACCCTTTGCCAGTGCAAGTCCAAGGTCGGGTCCAAGCCGGAATTTCATAAGAACCAGTGCCATAAACCCTATAACTGTGGTAATACCGCTGGACAGTATTGACCCTGTCGATTTGCATAAAGCATCAGTCATAGCATCCTCGGGATTATCTGTTTCCTTCCTGCATTCTCTGAAGCGATGCATCAGAAATACAGAATAATCCAGCGAAACAGCAAGCTGAAGAATGCTTCCCGCAGCATTTGTCACAAAAGAAATTTCTCCAAAGATGAAATTAGTTCCATTGTTTATCATTATAGCTGCGCCAAGACCTGCAAGAATTATGAACGGTTCAATCCATGATGTGGTGGTAACAAGAAGCAGAAATATTACGAAAAGTACAGAAAACCCTGCAATCTTCCTTATTTCCTTCACCGTATTTACAGTACCGAGGGCTGATGAAACGGCGTTACCGGTCATTGCGTTGTCATCGCCTATTATTTCCCTGATATCCGCAACAGCGCTGATTCTCTTGTTCTCTTCAATAGTGACCGAAAACAGAGCAGCATCATCTCTGTAATAATTTCCCAGAATATCACTGTCAATCTCATTAAGCGGCGTTAATATGTCCACACTGTCATCAAGCCATGTTACATCTCTGACTCCATCTACCTTGAGCAGTTTCTCCTTGTATTCAAGAGCCTCCGGAACTGTTACATTTTCTATCATTACCCTTGCATTGGGAATACCTTCGCCGAATTCAGTCTGAAGAACCTCCAGCGATACCGTCGACGCAGTATCCTCAGGAAGGTAGTCCTTCATATCGTAGTTTACGGCAACAAGATTCTTTGTGACCAGTGATATGGCAAACAGTAAAAGAAATAACACTATTACTGCTTTTCTGTGACTGATTATTCTTCTGTATATTCTATCCATTAAACCCGCCTTCTCCCCGGTAACTGTTATCTATATGATACAGTTTATCATCTTCTGATGAAAAATCAAACTGCTGTACCGGAGTACAGCAGTCAATTTCATACTCATCTTATATCATTATCGTCAAATGCATCTCCGCATTCAGGACAGAATTTAGGCGGATGTTCAGGGTCTTCAGGTTCCCAGCCGCACTTGTCGCATCTGTAAAGCCTTGCCCCGTCAGGTTTTTTCGCTCCGCACTCTGAGCAGAACTTTCCTTTGTTTCGCATGCCGCATGAACATACCCATCCGGTCATCTCAGCAGGTCTTGGGCTTCCGCATTCTGTACAGAACCTGCCCTCCGATACATGTCCGCATCTGCAGGTCCATGAATCAGGCGAAGGGGCAGGATCTGCCTTCTGGCTCTGCTGACCCATGGCAAACAGATTCTGAGCATTCATGCCGCCTGTCTGAGCTGCCATGCCAAGACCCATAAATCCTGTCATTGCTCCTCCTTCGTTAGCCGCTGCCGCCTTCATTGCATCAGCCTGTGCTCCTGCAAGCGCAGCTGCCGCCATGGATGGGTCTCTCATTACTGCAGACTTCTGAAGATCTTTTATCATCTGTTCATCTTCCTCAGATGCCTTCACTGAATTCACACCAAAGGATACTATCTGCAGCCCTCTGAGTTCAGTCCATTTTGCCGATAGAATATCATTCAGAACATCTGCAATCTCTGCAGTATGTCCCGGTATCGCACTGTATCTCACTCCCGTTTCTGATATCCTTGCAAATGCAGGCTGCAGAGCTGTAAGAAGTTCGGACTTGAGCTGGCTGTCTATCTCAGTTCTAGGGTATTCATCATCTATATTTCCACAGACATTGGTGTAAAACAGCATAGGATTTACAATCTTATATGAATACTCCCCATTGCATCTGATGGAAATATCTATATCAAGCCCTATATTCCTGTCCACTACACGAAACGGTACAGGGTTGGCTGTTCCGTATTTATTTCCGATTATTTCTTTTGTGTTGAAATAGTAGATTCTCTGGTCTCTGCCTGCGCTGCCGCCGAATTTGAAACGTTCCCATGCATCCATGGCTGCACCTTCAAGGCCTTCCTTCAGGTCTCCTGTGAAAATCGAAGGTGTCGTCCTGCTGTCATATGTGTAAACTCCAGGCTCTGCACAAAGCTCCACAATCTGGCCCTGCTCGACTATCATCATGCACTGCCCGTCGGCAACAGCGATTCCGGATCCGTCCGAAATAACATTATCTTCTCCTTTTCTGTTTGATGATCTGCCTGAAACTCTCTTTCTTCCCTTTACGGCAAGAACATCCTTATCTATTGAGTCGCAGTAGAAATAGTCTTTCCACTGGTCTGCAAGTGTTCCTCCTAATGCTCCTGCCGCCGCTTTTATAAGTCCCATAATACTTCTCCTTTACTTTCCAGCATGTTATTGTCTTCCTGTTATTTTACAGCATTATTAACACGGGTACAATTGCTGCGGGCAAAAAACAGACAGCGCGAACCGGTATTGTCCGCGCTGCATATTGCTATACTCTGTTGTAATTGATAAGACATCCCTTAAGAATGATTTCTCTCTCATCGTCTGTAAGTTCACCAAGTCTGAGCGTAAACTTCTCTAATTCTCCACCTGTTACAACATATGCGTCTATTTCTGTCTTTCTGTCAGTAACTGCCTGTCTCACGTCAGGAATGAACAGATAGTCACCCAGTTTGAAAGGAAGATCTCCCCTGTCTATAAGGAATGGAAGCATACCCCAGTTTATAAGGTTGGAGCGATATCTCTTAGTCGCATATTCGTTAGCGATGTTTGCCCATCCGCCAAGAACCTTCTGGCATGATGCAGCCTGCTCACGCGCCGAACCGTCACCCGGCTTTACTGCAAATATTGTGCTGCCTACTCCATATGTTCCGTTTACAACTTCAGGGAACTTCTCATTTACAGCCTTAAGAACATCTGCAATTTCAGGAAGTGCATCAGCTGCATTTCCGTTCTTTTCGATTTCCTTCTGTGCCTTCTGAACTTCCTTTGCTCTGCCTACATATCCCGGATCCTTCCTTGAAAGTGTGAATTCTGCAAGTCCAAGAGGATTTGAACGGTATGATGATGTTTCGCCCGAAGGAATGAGCTCATCAGTTGTTGTAACAGGGTCGTGAATTTCCGAAACAACCTTGAGAATCATATTCTCGGGAAGTGCACTCATCTCAGGCCAGTCCTTGATGTTAGGTCCAAGTCTGATTTCAGCTTCACTGTCAGCCTCTCCATGACTGTCAAATACTCTGTTTTCATAAATAGTGCTGTCAAAGAAATACTTAGGATTTGTGAATTCAACATCAAGATCGGTGGCAGGTGTAAGGTATCCCTTGTTTGCCGCTGTAGCTGCAATTGAACGCGCGTCCATAAGTGCAACCGATGCAATCTGCCCGTTCTGCAGCTTTGAACCCTCTCTGTTAGGGAAGTTTCTTGTCGAGTGTCTGATTGAAAAACCGTTGTTGCTTGGAGTATCACCTGCTCCAAAGCACGGTCCGCAGAATGCGGTCTTCATTATCGCACCTGACTGCATGATTTTTGCTGCGCTTCCGTTCTTGAGAAGCTCCATGAATACAGGTGTACTTGCAGGATATACACTTAGTGTAAACTCATCTGAACCGATGCTTCTTCCATCAAGAATATCAGCTGCAGCACAGATGTTTTCAAATCCTCCGCCGGCACAGCCTGCTATGATTCCCTGGTCGACATAAAGTCTTCCGTCTTTTATCTTATCCATGAGTGAATACTCTACCTGACCGTCAAGACTTACAAGAGCCTTCTTCTCGCAGTCAGCAAGAATGTCCTCAAGATTTGCATTGAGCTCTTCGATTGTGTATGTGTTGCTTGGGTGGAACGGCATAGCAATCATCGGTTTAATCTCACTGAGATTAATCTCCACACATCCGTCATAGTATGCAACGTCCGCCGGTTTCATCTCTTTGTAATCTTCTGATCTGCCGTGAATATCGTACCATTCTTCTATCTTCTCATCTGTTACCCATATTGAAGAAAGGCAAGTTGTCTCAGTAGTCATTACATCGATACCGATACGGAAATCTGCGCTCATCGATGCAACTCCCGGTCCAACGAATTCCATAACTTTGTTGTTGACATATCCGTTGGCAAATACTTCTCCTATGATCGCAAGCGCTATATCCTGAGGTCCTACTCCTCTGGCAGGTTCTCCTGTCATATAGACAGCAACAACCCCCGGCATGTTGATATCATATGTCTGGTTCAGAAGCTGCTTAACAAGCTCCGGACCTCCCTCTCCCATGGCCATGGTGCCAAGAGCGCCGTAACGCGTATGAGAATCGGAACCCAGAATCATCTTTCCTCCGCCTGCAAGCATTTCCCTCGCATACTGATGAATTACAGCCTGATGAGGAGGTACATATATTCCGCCGTATTTCCTTGCGCAGGAAAGTCCGAACATGTGATCATCCTCATTGATTGTTCCTCCAACCGCACATAAGCTGTTATGACAGTTTGTAAGAACATAGGGGATAGGAAATTTCTCAAGACCCGAAGCTCTGGCAGTCTGAATGATACCGACAAAAGTAATATCATGTGATGTCATCTTGTCAAACTTAATCTGGAGTTTCTCCATATTTCCCGAAACATTATGTGCTTCAAGAATACTGTATGCCATAGTTCCCTTCGCAGCCTGAACTCTGTCAGCTGCAATGCCTCTCTGCTTTAGTCTTGCAGCTGCATCTTTGTTATCTTCAATAATTTCGGTACCGTTAAGAAGATAGATACCGTTATCATATAGCTTCATAATATTCCTCCTGTTTTGTCATGCTAAACTAAATTATATTATCGCATGGTATAAAAATCAAGGGTTTTGTATTCTCGTATAATTGTATACAATTTGGCTATATCTCAAACTCCTGCCCTTCATGAGTGATTATCCTAATATTGTCAGTATCTTCCCTTTTCATTATATAATCTTCTGTAAAATCATATCTTCCCCACTGGTGCATCGGAAATATGCTGCGTGCATCCAGCAGTTTCCTGTATGCATCCATCCCTTCAAATCCGCCTTCGCCAAGTCTTGGGTCAAGCAGTATGAATGCGGCATCCACATACCTTCCGTCAAGCGGCAAAGTCGCCTCTTTAAAAAGCTCACGCTGCTCATTGACATAATCAGTGCCCTCTTCATACCACGCCCATATATTTAAATCCCCTGCATGGTATAAAGTATTACCTTCATGCCCGACGTAAAATGAAACTCCCTCATCTGTGGACACGAAAGTCTCCACTGTAAACGATATTCCGAAAATATCAATCTTTTCCTTCACTCCCGGACGAAGGCTCAGTACATTGTCTCTTTTTCCGGCCCTTACATCATATGACAGCACATATACTGTCTGGCTGTGATACTTCTGTATATCCCATATTCTGCGGCTGTAATGGTCATCATGGGAATGACTCACAAACACCGCGAGCGGCTTTTCATCATCCATCTGCGGTATACTTCCGTTATAGTAATCAAAAAGAAAATACATATTCTCCATTTCGACAAAAAATCCGCTGTGCCCTGTAAACGTAACTTTCATTTCCTGCTGTTTCCTTTCTTTTTCTCCCTCCATTATATTCTCCATTCCAAAAACACTCAACACAAGGTTGAACGCATACGATGAAGTGGAGTATAATCTGAAAGGAAAGAAGGGATAGACATGTTCAAAAAATGCATAGAAACGGTACGGGCTGCAGGAGAGCGAATCAGAAATGCAGACTCAATAACCGTTAAGGAAAAAACCGATTACAGAAACCTCGTAACGCAGTATGACATGATGACACAGGAATATCTAGTAACAGAGCTGTCAAAGACTGTTCCCGACGCCTCATTCTTATGCGAAGAAAGTGACAAAATAGAACTGACAGACGGTCCCATGTTCATTATCGACCCTATCGACGGGACAGCCAACTTCACAAGAGGATATAACCTGAGTGCAGTTTCTGTAGCCTATGCCGACAGTGGCATCATTCAGTTCGGGATAATATACAACCCTTTCACGGATGAGATGTGGTATGCCGAAAAAGGAAAGGGAGCATATCTCAACGGCAGAAGGATTCACGTCAGCGACGGGGATCTCAAACACAATCTTGTTGCGTTCGGAACATCACCGTATGATACCATACTGCGCAGAAAAACACTGTCTCTTGTGTCACAGATTATAGATGTTTCCATGGATGTGAGAAGATGCGGATCGGCAGCACTCGACCTGGCAGGCGTTGCATGCGGAAGATGCGGCCTGTTCTTTGAGCTGCAGCTTTCGGTATGGGACTATGCAGCAGGCATTATAATAGTCACGGAGGCAGGAGGTACCGTTACAGATATCAACGGAAGAGAGCTTAGACTAACAACTGAAAAATCAACAATGCTTGCAGGAAATCCTGTATGTCACGCTGAGTATCTCAGACGCGGATTTGAATATTAGGAGGTTTTTTATGGTTAAAGACTGGACTAGAACCGGGCTCAAGGAAAGCGCCAAAACTGCTTTACGTGCAAACTACTGGGCATGTGTTCTTGCCGGACTTATCTTTATAGTTATTACCGGTGCAGGAAGTGCAGCATCAGCAGGCAGTGTATCTGACCAGGATCCTATACACTTTGCTGTATATACGAAAACTGTCATCGCTCTTCTTTCAGCTTCATGTCTGTTTGCGGTACTTGTCTCAAACCCGCTGTTATGCGGAGCAGCGCTCTTTTTCACAAGGAATGCTTCAGAACATGCGAAACTGAAACTTCTGATATATCCATTCAGTCAGGATTACATCAATACACTGAAAGTAATGCTGATTATGGATCTGAAGATAATACTCTGGTCACTTCTTCTCATAGTTCCCGGAATCATCAAGGCGTATGAATACCGCATGGTGCCTTACCTTCTGGGGGAAAACCCGGGGATGAGCGCGAACGAGGCTTTCACACTGTCTTCAGAAATGATGAGTGAAAACAAATGGAACGCTTTTGTCCTTGATTTATCGTTTATTCTCTGGAATATGTTAAGCGGAATCACATTTGGACTTGCAGGAGTATTCTATGTATTTCCCTACATCTGTCAGACGAATGCAAATCTCTATATCAGTCTTAAGGGCTCATCCGATCCGGATGATGGCTATATAGATGGACTGATTTTAACATCTGATATCGAAGATGCAGCATACGAAATTATCGAATAGAAATTGACAAATAAAATCCCATTTGCTAGTATATATACATATGATTAGTCACAGGAGGTAATTCTATTATGAAGAGAATCAAGACTATCAAGACTCGCGATTTAGTTAAGAGCCTTAACAATGGCGGATGCGGCGAATGCCAGACTTCATGCCAGTCAGCATGCAAGACTTCATGCGGCGTTGCAAACCAGAAATGCGAGAAGTCAGATAACTAATAACGATATCTGCTAGAAGTCGCTGCTATGGCCAGCGGCTTTTTTAGTGCCAGGGAGGACAAATGATACATCAGTATAAACTGAACGGATACAACATAGTGCTGGATATTTTCAGCGGATCAATCCACATAGTAGACGATTACGCATACGAAGCTGTCAGGATATGCGACAGTTATGGAAGAGAAGGTCTCGAAGACAGACTCATAACACATTTTAAAGACGATAAAAACATCACAGAAGATGATATAAAGATGCTGGCAGAAGACATCGACGAACTCATCGCCAGCGGAAAACTTTTCACAGAAGATATTTTTGAAGCGAACGCATTCGACCTTAAGAACAGACATACCCAGATTAAGGCACTCTGTCTTCATGTTGCACACACATGCAACCTGACATGCAGCTACTGTTTTGCAAGACAGGGCAATTTCTCGGGTGAAAAAGCAGTCATGTCGCTTGAAACAGGCATGAGAGCCATTGACTTCCTTATTGAGAATTCAGAGGGAAGAACCAATCTTGAAGTCGATTTCTTCGGTGGCGAACCTCTTCTCAACTGGGACGTTGTTAAAGGGATAGTAGAATATGCACGTTCTGTCGAAAAAAAGGCGGGCAAGAATTTCAGATTCACGCTAACCACAAACGGAATGAATATCGACGATGAGGTTATAGAGTTTTCCAACAGAGAAATGAACAATGTAGTGCTCAGCCTTGACGGAAGAAAAGAAGTACACGACAGGTTCAGAACTACTCCATCGGGAAAGGGAAGCTACGATATCATAGTTCCGAAATTTCAGGAGTTCGTCAGAAAAAGAGGAGACAGAGATTATTATATCAGAGGAACCTATACCAGGAACAACCTGGACTTCCTTAACGATATTCTGCACATGGCGGATCTTGGTTTTACGGAGCTTTCAATGGAACCTGTTGTTACAGCTCCCGGGGATCCTTCAGGTCTTTCAGAGAGCGATCTTCCTGTAATATTTGAACAGTATGAAAAACTTGCACTTGAAATGCTGGACAGAAAAAGAAAGGGAAAGCCTTTCACCTTTTACCACTATATGATAGATCTCACCGGCGGTCCGTGCATCTACAAGAGAATTTCAGGCTGCGGTGCAGGTACTGAGTATCTTGCGGTAACACCTTGGGGAGACCTTTATCCATGTCACCAGTTCGTAGGTGACCCTGAATACAGGATGGGCGATATCTATGAAGGTGTAACAAACCTGGAGGCAAGAGATGAATTCAAACTGTGCAACTCATACTCAAGGGATGAATGTAAAGACTGCTGGGCAAGGCTTTACTGCTCAGGCGGATGTTCCGCAAATTCCTACCATGCTACAGGCGATATCAGAGGAGTTTATCAGTATGGCTGCGAACTTTTCAAAAAGAGAATAGAATGTGCAATCATGTTGAAGATTGCTGAAATGGAAGAAGAACTTTAAAAGCCGGATTATTTCCGGCTTTTGCTGTATTCTGAAATCAGCAGACCTGTCAGTGTAAGCACTATTCCCGCTATTGTTCCCGCTGTTAAGGGTTCTCCGAGAATCACCACGGCAGCGGCCACTGTAATTGCCGGAATCGCATATATGTACACACTTGCCCCTACTGTGCCTATAGCCTTGAGCGCATAATTCCATGTTACAAAACATACGGCAGATGCACCTATTCCAAGATATAAGATATTCAGCAGATTCACCGGCCTGCCAAGCGGTGCAAACTCCCACTGAAAGCCAAGAAGAAAAGATACCGGTATCATAAACAGTATCCCGTATTCGAACACCCTCCTTGTCGACTGTATAGTGCTGTAGCCGAAAGAGTTTATCCTGCGTATAATTACTGAATACACCGCCCATACAGCTGCCGCCGTTACTGCAAGAATATCACCTGCAGGATTTATCCTGAATCCCTCTCCGTTCAGACAAAGTATAATAATACCTGTCATTGCTACTGCAAATCCCACGAAGAATCTGCCGCAAAGCGGCTCTTCTTCTCTGTCGATTATATGCGCAAGTATTGCTGTAAAAAAAGGCGCAGCCGACAAAATGATGCTGATGTTTGAAGCAAGCTCCATTGTAAGGGCAATATTCTCAAGAAGATAATACATCGTTATTCCGCATAGTCCCGCTCCGGCAAAGTAAATTTCTTTTTTCCTGTCCGTATCCTTCATAAGTCGCGGGCACGCCATAAACAGCGCGGCACAACCGAGTATAAATCTGTATACCAGTATCTGAACCGGTGAAAAATCGTTAAGAAGTGTTTTTGTCGATATAAAAGTTGTACCCCATATCAGTATGGTAAACAGTGCGGCAATATGGCCCGCTGCTTTACTTTCTGTCATAGATTCCTTTCAAAAAGAGACTGCCTCGGCAGTCTCTGTTTTTTCTAGTTTTCTGCTATCTTTCTTGCAACATACACACCGCTTGCCGATGCATGTGAAAGCGAATGTGTAACTCCGCTTCCGTCGCCTATAACGTAAAGCCCACTGTGACATGTCTCAAGGTTCTCGTCAACCTCTACCTCCATGTTATAGAACTTTACTTCAACTCCGTAAAGAAGAGTATCATCATTGGCTGTTCCCGGTGCAATCTTGTCGAGTGCGTATATCATCTCTACTATACCGTCAAGAATTCTTTTAGGTATTACAAGAGAAAGATCTCCCGGAGTTGCCGAAAGTGTCGGCTGTGTAAAACACTCTGCAAGACGCTTTTCGTTGCTTCTTCTTCCTGCTATAAGGTCGCCGAATCTTTGTACAATCACTCCTCCGCCCAGCATATTTGACAGTTTAACGATGTTCTCGGCATATGCGTTGCTGTCATTAAATGGCTCAGTGAAATGCTTGGACACAAGCAGAGCAAAGTTTGTATTGGCAGTATGCTTTGCAGGATCTTCGTAACTGTGACCATTGACTGTAACTATTCCGTTTGTGTTTTCGTTTACAACTGCTCCGTAGGGATTCATGCAGAACGTTCTTACCTTGTCCCCGTACTTCTGTGTACGGTAAACGATTTTACTCTCGTAAAGCTCATCGGTAAGATGCGAGAATATCTCTGCCGGAAGTTCAACCCTTACACCTATATCCACCCTGTTGCTGTGAGTGTTGATGTCAAGGTCTCTGCATACTGTTTCCATCCACTTGCTTCCGCTTCTTCCTACTGATATTATGCACTTGCTGCATTCATATACATCATCCTCAGTTATAATACGGAATCCCGAATCTGTTCTTTCGAGTCTGCTTACAGGAGTCCTGAAGAATATATCAATTCTATCCTTAATCTCGCTGTATATATTTTCAAGCACAATATAGTTCTTGTCTGTACCAAGATGTCTTACAGAAGCATCAAGAAGATGGAGCTGATTCTGAAGGCAGAGCTTCCTTATCCTGGTATCACTTGTTGAATAGAGTTTTGTTCCCGATCCGCCATACTTCATGTTGATTTCATCAACATACTCCATCAGTTCTATTGCCTGTTTCTTTCCTATATATTCGTGAAGATTTCCTCCGAATTCATTTGTAATATTGTACTTTCCGTCCGAGAAAGCTCCGGCACCTCCGAAGCCGTTCATGATTGCACATGTCTCACAGTGAATGCACGATTTGATTTTAATTCCGTCTATAGGGCATATTCTCTTCTCCAGAGGATTGCCTGCCTCAAACATCGCTATTGACATTCCTGTGTTCTGCTTTAACATTTCATATGCGGCAAAAATACCTCCCGGACCTGCGCCGATAATTATACAGTCGTATTTTTTCATGGCTGTTCTCCTCTTTTCTTTAACCTCGACGGTATTAGAATATTGGTATATTTTCACTTTGTCAACTGTTTTAGCCGAAACCACAATAAAATATGTGGTAATATCAATTCTTTTATGGTAAAATTTACTGGTATTGCTATTATGTTAATATTTTAAAGGAGAACAGTTATGGTAAACGCAATTGACAATGTGGTACTTGCTATATCAAACGTGCTTTATCAGCCGTTTATAGTACCGCTCATTCTTGTGCTTGGTGGAATAATTTTCACAGTACGTACAAAATTCATGCAGGTAGGCATGTTCAGGGAAGCATGCAAAGTAATTATGGAAAAACCTGAAAATGACAACGGCATCTCGTCATTTGGCGCACTGATGGTATCAACAGCGTCCCGTGTGGGTACAGGTAATATCATCGGTGTATCAACAGCTATCTGCTGCGGAGGTCCCGGAGCCATTTTCTGGATGTGGATTACTGCTTTCTTCGGCGGTGCATCAGCATTTGTCGAATCAACACTTGCACAGATTTACAAGAAGAAGAATCCTGACGGATCTTCATACGGCGGCCCTGCCTTCTACATGCAGGATGCATTAAAACAGAGATGGCTCGGTATCATCTTTGCAGTGCTTGTAATAGGAACTTACATGGTAGGTTACAACATGCTTGCAGCATACAACCTTCAGACAACATTCTCAGGTTTCAGTTTCTACAGTGAGAAATTCCCTTATATCATCGGAATCATCCTTGCTGTATTATTCGCAGCAGTAGTTCTTGGGGGTGCTCACAGACTTACTAGAGTTACTGAAGTTCTTGTTCCTGTAATGGGCGTTCTTTATGTAATCGTTTCTCTTGTTGTTCTTGTAATCAACTTCAGAAACATCCCTGGCATGTTCGGTTCAATCTTCCAGAGTGCTTTTGATTTCAAGGCAATCTTCGGCGGATTTGCCGGTTCATGCATCATGTACGGCATCAAGAGAGGTCTTTACTCCAATGAGGCCGGTATGGGTTCAGCACCAAATGCTGCGGCAACAGCTGACATTTCACATCCTGCAAAACAGGGTCTTGTACAGATGCTTTCAGTGTTCATCGATACTCTTCTTATCTGTACAGCAACAGCTTTCATGTGCTTAAGCTCAGGCATCACTCCAACAGAAAAACTCGCAGGTGCTCCATACGTTCAGGAATCTCTTGGAGCAACACTTGGTTCATTCGGACCTGTTTTCATTGCAGTTGCAATGTCATTCTTTGCATTCACAACACTTATCGGAAACTACTCATATGTTGAAGGATGTGTAAGATTTATACTAAAGAGAAACATGTCAAAAACAGGCACAACTATTTTCAGACTTATTGCAACAGCACTTGTATTCCTCGGCGCCATCGCAACAGCAGGTCTTGTATGGGACCTTGCAGACATGTTCCAGGGCCTTATGGTTGTAACAAACGTACCTGCAATTTTCATTCTCTGCGGTACAGCAATCAAGTGCCTTAACGACTACAAGAAGCAGAAGAATCAGGGTCTCAACCCGGTATTCAAGGCTAAGGATATTCAGCTCAAAGAGCACACAGACTTCTGGAATTAAGACATATTTTAAGGGAAGCATCAGCTTCCCTTTTTTCATTCATATCATATGACTGTATATTCCACACAGTATCTCAACTGCACCATCCACTCCGAGACTCTCTGAATTGATTACAATATCGTACGACTCGGCACTGTCCCAGACCTTGCCTGTATAGTTTCTGAAAAACTCAGCTCTGTGTCTGTCAACTGCCTCTATCTGTTTTTCAGCAGTCTTACGTGTTATATCACTATCACTGTTACAGTCTATATATTCGGCACGGTAATCCTCCGATGCTGTTATGAATACATTGACTGTATCATAGCCGGCCTTCTCAAGAATATCTCCTGCACATCTTCCTATTATGATGCAGTCACTTTCCTCTGCAGCTTTTTCGATTAGCTGTTTTTCAAGATCAAATATAATATCCGCTGCAGGACTCTGCTTCTGAGTATGCTCATTTCCTGTATCATATAGACGATATGTAAATCTGTTCGGCGCAGTCTCTTCGCTTTCAATGAATTTCTCAAGAGCCTTTGACTTGTCAAGATCACCGTATTCTATAGCTTTCTTAAGCAGATCCCTGTCATAGAATCTGATGCCAAGCTTTTCAGCAGCAAGTCTGCCTATTTCTGAGCCGGCTGAGCCGTATTTTCTGTTAATACATATTATTCTGTTCTTCATAACTACCTCCTGAAAAACTATCATATTATATATATTACACCAAATACATGTTTTGGGCAACAAAAGGCAGGCCTCAGCCTGCCTTTATATGTCCTATGGTATTATGCGTCAATCTGCGGAAGCTGTGAAAGTGATGCTTCAAGTTCCTCGTCTGAAGGAATATAGTCTCCCATTGCGCCGTCATTGAATTTTTCATATGCAACCATATCGAAGTATCCGGTACCTGTAAGACCAAACAGTATAGTTTTCTCTTCTCCTGTTTCTTTGCACTTGAGAGCTTCGTCAATTGCCACTCTGATAGCATGGCTTGATTCAGGTGCAGGAAGTGTTCCTTCAACTCTTGCAAACAGTTCTGCAGCTGCGAATACTGAAGTCTGTTCAACAGCAACCGCTCTCATGTAACCGTCATGATAAAGCTGTGAAAGAACAGGTGACATACCGTGGTATCTGAGTCCTCCTGCATGATTTGCAGAAGGGATAAAGCTTGAACCAAGTGTGTACATCTTGGCAAGAGGACATATCTTGCCTGTATCGCAGAAGTCATATGCAAACTTTCCTCTTGTAAAAGAAGGACATGATGCAGGTTCAACTGCTACGATATCGTAATCTGCTTCTCCTCTTAATTTTTCACCCATAAACGGTGAGATCAGACCTCCAAGGTTAGAACCACCGCCTGCGCATCCGATAATGATATCAGGCTTTACTCCAAGCTTGTCACATGCAGCTTTCGCTTCCATGCCGATGATTGACTGATGCAACAATACCTGGTTTAATACAGAACCGAGTTCGTACTTGTATTCTCCTCCGCTCTTTACGGCAACTTCAACCGCTTCAGATATAGCGCATCCAAGTGAGCCTGTTGTTCCAGGGAATTCCTCATTTATCTTTTTGCCGATATCTGTTTCAAGTGATGGTGAAGGAACTACAGATGCTCCGTATGTTCTCATTACTTCTCTTCTGAAAGGCTTCTGTTCGTATGATACCTTAACCATATATACCTTGCAGTCAAGGTCAAAATATGAACATGCCATTGAAAGTGCAGTACCCCACTGGCCTGCTCCGGTTTCTGTTGTAACACCCTTAAGACCCTGTTTCTTTGCATAGTATGCCTGAGCTATTGCAGAGTTGAGTTTATGGGATCCTGATGTGTTTGATCCTTCAAACTTATAGTAGATTTTAGCCGGTGTATCAAGTGCCTCTTCAAGGAAATATGCTCTGATAAGCGGTGACGGTCTGTACATCTTGTAGAAATCTCTGACTTCTTCAGGAATATCAATATATGGTGTATCGTTGTCAAGTTCCTGTTTAACAAGTTCTTCGCAGAATATCGGTGTCATTTCCTCTGCTGTAAGAGGCTGCCCTGTTCCCGGATTTAACAGCGGAGCAGGCTTAACCGGCATATCTGCTCTAACGTTGTACCACTGTCTTGGAATCTCATGCTCTTCCAGATAAGTCTTGTAAGGGATGTTGTTATCGTTTTTCATTGTTTTTCTCCTTTTTCCATAAATATGTTATTGACGGATCCGGGACAATATAAAAGCCTGTCCCATAACTGCTGGGACAGGCTGAATTAACCTGCGGTGCCACCCGGCTTGATGCTTATGCATCCCCTTACCGTACCGTCATACGGTTTCCTTTGATTACGGAGGGCTCTCCGTCTCCCCTACTCGCAAAAGCTTTCAGTTTGCCCTCAGAAGTCCATTCACATATGTCTTCCATACTGCAATCACACCGCCTGCAGCTCTCTTTAATGTACGATGCATATGTTACTACTCTTCGTCATCGGTTTACAATACATATATTACACACTGACCTGATTGTTGTCAATAAATAATTTTATTTTTTTTCTTTGTGATAATCCACAATGATTACCGCTATTCCCCGATAACAGATGTACAGTGCGGACATCTTGTTGCTTCTATATCAATTTCACTCATGCAGTAAGGGCATTTCTTTGTGGACGGCTCCTCTTCAGCCTCCTCTGCTTTCTTTCCAAGAGATTTTGCCTTGTTCATCGCCTTAATCACCGAAAACAGCACAAATGCCACGATAAGGAAGTTTAGTACAGCCATTATAAATGCACCGTATCTGAGTTCAACCCCTCCGATTACCGCAACAAGATCACTGAAATCAACCTTCACCAGAAGACCTATTACAGGTGATATAATATCATCAACAAGAGAAGTTACAATAGCAGTAAAAGCAGCACCTATAATGATGCCGACAGCCATATCCAAAACATTTCCCTTGAGTGCAAACTCCTTAAATTCCTTGATAAAAGATTTCATTTTCATTACCTCCATAAACTTTTAACCACATTATATCATACTGCCTGCTGTGTTCAATGATTTTAGCGACTTGACTTTGGATGTTTTTTGATGTATTGTTATTAAGCAATCTAACAGCAAGGAGATACGCATATGAGAATCAGAAAAGAACCGGATGCAATGCAGGAATCTGATGTTCTTCTAATCGCAGAAGTATCAGATGCATTTGCACATCCTGTCAGAATCAGGATGTTCAGATATATTATGAAATGTAACAGAGAGCGCACTCCTGTATGCAACAAGGACCTTATAGAAGAGTTCGGTTACGCACAGGCAACCACTTCACAGCACATACGAAAACTGGTTGATGCAGGTCTTCTTGAACAGAAGAAGCAGGACAAGTTTACATACCTTTTTGCCAATCTGGGAAGAGTGCAGATGTATGTCAATGCAGTAAGGAAGTTTGACTAAAGCCATGGACAGCAAAAGAAGAATAATCAACAGAATCTCCAAGGCCATAGGACATCTTGAGTCCATACGCAAAATGGTCGAGCGCGATGAGGACCCCGTTCAGATTCTCACTCAGCTTGCTGCTGTAAAATCAGCAGTGGGAAGCACAGGCAAGGAAGTCCTCAAGGAATACATCAGAGAATGCACTCAGAAGGGAGACGAAAACTCAACTGAAGATATGCTTTCTGCAGTTGACAGTTTCATCAAGAAGAATTAAGAAAAAGGGTCTGAGAAGAGCGATAATGCTCTCCGCAGGCCCCTTTTTTCCCCTATTTTCTGCAGCCCGGACAGTCTCCTCCCGAGCACCCGCAGCCCGGGCATCCGGATCCCCGTTTTCTGTCCTTTATTATTTTTCTTACGGCAAATCCTATGACAGCAGCAAGCACTGCTGCCGCTATGACGGTCCCTGTCATACCATCTCACCTGCCTTTTCATGAAGTTCATATTTCATATTGAAATTCTTTCTTATCTTTTTCGCTATGAGCACTGCAGCGGCAATCATGACAATTACAGCAGCAAGACCGCCGGCAAAACCTGTTCCCGGATGACCCTCTGTAATGAGTGTTCCAATCTGATACACAAGAAATGCCACAGTATATCCTGTACATAACTGAAGACCTATTGCCGACCACAGCCATCCTTTGCTCTGCATTTCAGAATTCATCGCCCCTATAGCCGCAAAGCACGGAGGAGTGAAAAGATTAAACATCAGATACGCAAGAGCTGACACGGATGTGAGTCCCATCGCAAGCGCAACCTCATTTGCACCTCCCATTAATACAAGTTCTTCTGTATCAATGAAATTTGTAATTGCAAATACTACAGCCAGAGTTCCCACAACGTTCTCCTTTGCGATAAATCCTGTGATCGCAGCTGCGGCAAACTGCCATGCTCCAAATCCAAGCGGTATGAAAAGTACTGCAAAAGGAGATGCAATCGATGCAAGGATTGAACTGTCTGCCATATTATCCGAAACCGGCTTAAACTGCCATGTATATCCCTGCATAAGCTGAACGACGCAGTTGCATACAAGTATTATTGTAGCCGCCTTGACGATATATGCTTTTGCACGTTCAAGCATTGAAAAGAACGCCTTCTTCAGGCTTGGCACCTTGTATTCGGGCAGCTCCATGATAAAGAACGATTTTCTGAATCTGTGTCCTGTAACAGCATTAACAAGCAGTCCGCCAAGAAGTATAAGAACTATTCCTGTAAAGTACATGAGTGTACTTACCCATCCGGCTCCTGCAAAGAATGCGCCTGCAAACAATGCTATTACCGGAATCTTTGCTCCGCACGGAATGAATGTCGCAAGCATCGCAGTTGCACGTCTTTCTCTTTCATCTCTTATGGTACGGCACGCCATTATTGCAGGAACGCCGCATCCTGTTCCAATAATTACAGGAATGATGCTTTTTCCGGAAAGGCCGACTCTTTTGAATATCGGGTCCATAATAACTGAAACTCTTGCCATATATCCGCAGTCTTCAAGAAGTGCGATAAGGAAGAACATTACCATTACAAGTGGAAGAAATCCTATTACAGCTCCTACTCCTCCAACGATACCGTCAGCTAAAAGCGAAGTTAAAACTGCAGGCGAAGATGCGAGTTTCTCTGCTACCCATTCCTGGAATGTCTCAATCCAGCCCACCAGGTAATCTGCAATAAAAGGTCCGACATATGTCTGTGAAACGGCGAAAACAGCCCACATTACCAGTGCGAAAATAACAAGCCCTAAAGCCCTGTTTGTAAGAACTGCATCTATCTTGTCAGATCTGCTGGTCTCCGAGCTTTCCTTCTCTCTTTTTTCAGTTTCCGCAACAATGCCGTTCACAAAACTGTATCTTTTTCTGTCTGCTGCATCTACCTCATTTTTGTCAAGAAGATTAATATCATCCTGAACAAACGGTGCAGTCTGTCCCTTACCGAAGCATTCACATGCTGCTTTCACAGTATCATAAAGCCCCCTGTTGCTGCTGTCTGTTGAAACTGTAGCGATTACAGGACAGCCCAGCTTCTGCGAAAGAAGTCTGTAATCTATAGCAATACCCTCTTTTTCTGCCATATCTATCTTATTCAGGGCAACCACCACCGGTATTCCAAGTTCCAGAAGCTGAGTTGTAAAGAAAAGACTTCTGCTCAGATTTGTCGAATCGACAACATTTATAATTACGTCAGGATTCTCCTCTCTAACATGCTGGCTGGTAATTCCCTCTTCAGGTGTAAAAGGCGACATTGAGTAGGCCCCCGGAAGGTCTGTCGCTGTAAGCGCTTCACTGTCACAGAATTCGGCTCTGAAAGGAGCCTCTCTTTTCCCTACCGTTACACCTGCCCAGTTTCCGGTTTTCTCATTTTGTCCCGTAAAAACGTTATACATTGTTGTCTTCCCGCTGTTGGGATTCCCTGCAAAAGCTATTCTCATTATTCCTCCTTCTAGTTAGTCTGTGCTAACTTTCGTGTATTAAAAATAGCGGTGTCCGCTACTGATTACAGATAATCACAGCCTCAGAAAGCTGTTTGTCAAGGCTGTATCTTCCGTCCCTGATGCATACAATGCATCCGTTCTTCTTATTTGATATCACAGTTACAGGTTCACCGCTGTAGCACCCAAGGCTGAAAAGGAACTTTTCCATTTCGGAATCATCTGTACAGATTTCCCTGACTTCATAAGTAGTGCCCGGTTTTCCATCCTTCAGTTTCATAGTATCCCCTTTCTTGTTAGCATGTGCTAACTTACGTTCGAAATATATGGTTAGCTCTTGCTAACCACGCCTAAAGATTACCACTGCATTCCATCGATGTCAAGAAGTTTTTTAATAGAGTTCACCCGATGACAGAAGCTTTTCGAGACGGTCCTTTTGTTCCTTCCTTGGCATTTCATACCCGTACATATGGAAATCAAGCACGTCGGCATCTTTTACTATCTCATCAAGAGGACTGCCGATTACAGACTTGCTGCTGTGGTTCTTAACCGACACAGCCAGCATCTCCACTTCATCATCGGTAAACAGTCCTGTAGATTTCAGGAACTCTCTTGCCGGCTCATAACCGGCCTCAGCATGTCCCTTCTGTATCCCGGTCACAACTCTTCCTATATCGTGTATGGCCGCTGCCGTTCCGGCAAGATCAGCGTCAAGACCGCGTTTTTTTGCCAGAATATATCCAACTCTGCCGCAGCTTGCCATATGAACCTTCTCCCACGATATCGAACTGTCTCTCTTGTCAGAAGTATCATGTTCATCTATATATTCGAGATACATATACTGCACCTTCTTCATTCTGTCCATCCGAAACCCCTCCTATTTGTGATATGTCTCGTTATTGTTGATTTTAAACGATCTGTACACCTGCTCAAGAAGAATAACTCTCATCATCTGATGAGGAAATGTCATTTTGGAAAAACTCAGTCTGAAGTCCGCCCTCCTGCTGACATCATCCGACAGGCCAAGCGAACCGCCAATCACAAAATCGATGGTACTGCTTCCCCTTATCCATATCTTCTTTATCTGTTCGGCCAGTTCAACTGAATCCAGCTGCTTTCCCATGATTTCAAGTGTAATGCAAAAGTCTCCCGGCTTTATCCTCTTCAGTATTTCCTCACCTTCCTGATATTTCACCTTCTCCTCATCTGCAGGAGATGCATTCTCCGGCAGTCTGCTCTCCCTTAACTCGATAATCTCAACTTTAGCAAACCTTGATATTCTCTTTATATACTCATCAACTGCATCTCTCCAGTATTTTTCTTTCAGTTTTCCGATGCATACAACATTAATATTCATATCTTACCTCACCATGTACACAGGACTTATCCTGTCTCTTACTATTACATCTACCCGCGTTTCATCACCAATCCTGATATTCCTGTCTGCAAGAACATTTTTCACTGTAATCTTTGCAAGATCCGGACTGTTGTTCTCACCGGAAAGATGAGCAAGGAGTATCTGCCTTGTTTTGCGCTTCGCATTTACTATCCTTGAAATGCATTTGCCTGCGTCCTCGTTGGAAAGATGACCAAGGTCTCCGGCAATTCTTTTTATGACATGGAGCGGTCTTCCGCACATTCTAAGAACCTGCGGGTCATGGTTTGCCTCAATCACAAGCAGGTCCGCATCTCCAATCGTTTCATATGCATCATCCGTAACATACCCTGTATCTGTCAGTATGCTTATCTGACTTCCCGCTTTTCTGAAAGTATATCCGACAGAATCTGCCGCATCATGGCTTGTTCTGAATGGAACTATCTCTATTCCTCCTACGAAAAAACTCTCACCCGATGAAATCACCATTCGCCTTGTATCATCCAGCTGACAGTCTATGCACTGCCATGTTGCGCCATTGGCATACGTCTTTATATGTGAAAGCTTTTTATTTACAACACGCACACTCCTGATATGATCGGAATGTTCATGTGTAATAAGAAGTGCCTTTACCCTGTTTTCGGGAACGTTAATTTTTCCCAGTCCTTCAAGTATTTTCTTTCCGCTTATTCCCGCATCTATAAGCAATGCCGTTTCTTCATCGAATACAACATAGCAGTTGCCGCTGGAACCACTGGAAAGGGAACAGAAATTTAAACTCATTATTTACCTCCGTATTTCCGAAAATCAGTATAACATATTTTTCTTGCCCAATCACCTGTGATATAGGATAATATTTTAAGGAGGTTTATATGACAGTACTTAGAATTTATTCCGACGGTGGATGCAGAGGGAACCAGTCATCCAGCAATACAGGCGGATGGGGATGTGTTCTGGAATACGGAGCTGCCACCAGAGAATTGTCAGGAAATGCAGTTAATACCACCAACAACATCATGGAGATGACTGCTCTCCTTGAGGGATTTCGCGCAATCAGAAAAGAGAATCAGACAATAGAGGTGTTTTCAGACAGTTCATATTTAATGGAGTGCTTCCGCAATAAATGGTATGTGAAATGGCGCAGCAACGGATGGATCACATCTAAGAAAGAGCCCGTTGAGAACAGAGAACTCTGGGAGGCTCTTCTCGAATACCTGGACAGACATTCGATTTCTTTCTACCGTGTCAAAGGGCATGTGAATCTGAAGACAGCAGACACAGCCGGTCTCTACAGAAAGTTCACGGAATGGAACGGCAGCAGATTCACCTATGAGGATTTCGTTCACATTACCGAGATGAACAACCTGTGTGACAGACTTGCAAATGACGCAATGGACAGAATATGACACCAACAAAAACCCGTCAGTCTTCATGACGGGTTTTGTGTCGTTATTGCTATTTACTAATATTTTAAAGGAAAGGCTGGTGTTTAATCTCTAATCTCAATATCCCTTTACAGTTATTATTATATCTCCCGTCAATACATATTTACATGAATAATCCTGCAAATTCTCAGGCGGTATTTTGCTATTGCTGCAAAAAAAGAAGAGGAAACTCCTCTTCTTCAGTCAAATATGTCATCATC
The DNA here is from genome assembly GCA_016293805.1 of Bacillota bacterium. Classification (GTDB taxonomy): domain Bacteria; phylum Bacillota; class Clostridia; order Peptostreptococcales; family Anaerovoracaceae; genus UMGS973. Next base: position 29,589 of record JAEDDI010000008.1, read on the forward strand.
GATTTCCCCTTCAGCTTCTTTTTTGTCAATCCACAGCTGAAGCGTGTTTACAGAAAGAGCCATCTTATCAAGAGTTTCCTTGATATCCCTGAAATCATCATATTCATCGGGGGTAATTTCACCGTCTTCTGCAATTTCAAGAAGCCTGTCCTTCATCCTGCTCATCTTGTTAAGAGATGTCAGGGTTTCAACTGCAATCTGAACAAGCTCTTTCTGCTTGATTTCCTGAACATTTACCTTTCCGATTTCGCATTCGTGAGTGCAGTAATAGTTGCAAAGGGACGGATCCTTGTAGCACTTTGACATCTCAAGAATGTCCCCCGGGAGAATATTGACCTTTCCGTTTTCAATTTTCTCTATTCTGTCAGGTGATATGCCCGGCATCAGTTCACTTGCCTTTTCTCTTGTAAGATTCAGTCGCTCTCTCGTAATCTGATATATGGATTTATGTGGATTAGTAGATTTTCTTCCCATTGTATTATCCCATCTTAGCTGCCGAACTCACCTCAAGCAGCTTCTTCTTAAGGCTCTCTTCCATTCTGGAAAGTTCCGCTTCAGCTTCCTTTCTCTTTGTTCTTCCTTCTTCCTGAATTGCAGCAATTTCATCAAGAGTGGTAATCAGTTTTGCGTTTGTCTCCTGAAGGGTCTCCATATCAACAATTCCGCGTTCATTGGCTTTTGCTGTTTCAACAGATGTCTGATGAAGAAGCTCCGCATTTCTCTTCAGCATTTCATTAGTTGCATCTGTAACCATTGTCTGGGCTTTTATTGCTTCTTTTGAGTGAGCAAGTCCAAGAGATATAACCATCTGGTTCTTCCACAGCGGAATAGTATTGACAATGGCAGTATTTATCTTGTCCGACATTATAACCGCGTTGTTTTGAACCAGTCTTATCTGCGGTGCATTCTGAAGGCAGATTGACCTTGTGAGTTCAATGTCATACAGTTTCTTTTCGAATCTTTCGCATAATGCGGCAAAATCGTTTGCCTCCTGTGCATCCTCTGGATTTCCTGTCTGCGCTGCTCTTGCCTGAAGTGCCGGAAGTTCCTCGCCGACAGCCTTCCTGTGGGCAAGCTTTCCAGCAGCAATATACATTGACAGTTCCCTGAAATACGTTCTGTTTTTTTCGTAAAGCTTATCAAGCACAGCTATATCCTTTGTCAGAGTGTCCTGATGGCCTTCAAGCGTCTTGACAACGCTTTCCAGATTGCTTTCGACTTTTGCGTAATGTGCTCTGACTGTATCCGCCTTGTGTCTGCCTTTTTTGAATATGCCGAATACACCCTTCTCCTCATCAGGATCATATTTCAGATCTGTCACAAGTCCGGCAAGCACTCCGCCAAGTTCATCAAGATCCTTTGTTCTGACGTGTTCAAGTGCGGCATCTGAAAACTCTGCAAGTCGCTTCTGTGCTCCCACACCGTAATTCAGGACAGTTTCGGTATCATGAAGATTAATCTTCTCTGAAAACTCACTGATCTGCTTAATCTCATCTTCACTGAACCCCGTATTGCGGAAAACATCAGCATCCTCCTGAGTAAGGTTTGCCAAAGGCGCCTCATCAGCCGCATCCAGTGTAAGAACGGGTACATCCGCTGTCAGTTCAATAATATCGCTCATCGTATCCTCCTAACAAATTACAGTTCAAAATCGGAACCGAGAAGTCCTTCTCTTTCAAAGGTTCTCCTGAGAACTTCAATATCCACCTGAGTATTTATATCATCACTTTCGCTGAGTTTATTCTGAATATTCTCAAACGCTTCAGAGCATGTTACAAGAGCTGCCTTTATCTTCTTCTGCGTTTCATCAGAAGCCAGCCCTTCAGTGTATTTGTCTATAAGCAGCAGAGTCTGCGGCATATAAAATGATTTAAGTTTTCGTATATTTGCAGTATCTTCGAGTTCAGGCGAAGCCTTCAGCTTGCCTGATATCTTCCTCACCGAGCTCTCCAGATTGTAAAGGCATACTCTAACCTCATCATCTGTTACCGCATCAATAGCCTTTCTGATTTTTGCCGCTTCATCACCGGCTTGCGCTTCAGGCTTTGTCTGCTGTCTGAAATTCAGTGGTTCAAGCGGCCTGCCGCCTTTTGTCATGACGAGTGTGTTAAGCTCTCCGTTGATATATGCAGTAATATCACAGCCCGGTCCGATGAAGAAATTGTTATTAATCATCTCCTGAAGGTCTGAACATACAAGTGACTCCGGTTTGTTCATCTTCTCTGCAAGAAACGGAATAGGCGTATTGCCGTACTGGTTGACAAGCGCTTCGTATCTGTTCCATTTCGCCTTGTTTCTTACTGCTGAAACAAACAGATAAAGGCCTCCGATTACGCACAGCGCACATAACAGTATACTCATTGTATCTATGTCACTGAGCATGCATAATCCTGTAACAATGAGAACAACTCCCCAGATTTTCTTTGTTCTGCCGCTCCTTTTTCTGCCGATTTTCTTTATCTCAGCATATGTTATTTTCCTTCCCATACTCTATTAACCTCCTGCCACTCCCTCATTATATCATACAGCAGCATCAACAAAGAACAGCTTTTTAAACTCACATGTTTTTCTTCTGCTTTTTTTCATCTTTTTTCTTTTCTCTGCCTTCAACATAAGCGATCTTTTCCTGTCTTCTTTCAGGTCTTCTGGCAGGAGTGACATTGCGAAACTCCTCAACATCCGGAATCATCTCAAGCCACACATCGTCAAAGGTCTCTTCAAGGGCTTTTTCAAGCTCCATATCAAGAGCCTTGAGCCCGGCAACATCGATGAAGTCTCTGTCAGTGTCAAAATACACCTCAATCCAGTACATTCTGCCTGTTTTAATCACATCTATCCCTGTAACTTTTATACCGTAAATACTGCATTTCTCATGCACAACTGCATCAATCTGATCCATAATCTCCTGTTTCGGGGCAAAAAGAATCAGATTTCTAATCGATTCTGTTATCATCTCAACAGGTTCTTTTGCAAGTATCACAGCAATTGCTATGGCAATGCCCGGATCTACATAAGGACATACCCATCCGATGGAAGTATCTGCAATAAAATGGTTTACAAGAAATCCTGCACCTACGCCAAGAGTCGACATAGCATCAAGTCTCCAGATGAAAAGTTCAGCCTTGACTGCAGGAGATGTGAATCTCAAATGCGGCAACAACTCCTGACTCAACATCATTTCCGCCTCCCGCTATAGATTTAATGCATGAAATCACAAGCACGACATCCACACCAAGGAGGATGATATACTTGATGAGCACAAACAGAGATTCAACCTGTGCATAACCGTATGGTCTTTTCTCTGTAGTAGGTTTATAAAGAAGCGGTACAAGAACAAGAAACGGTCCTATCATTACAAGATCCGCAATATCATATACGCAGTCCATGAGAACAGACATAGAATGAGTCACCCACGCGCACACTATTTCCGCAATCAGAAATGCAACGCTTCCTGCAAGTGATACATTCAGTATCAGTTTTTCTCTGGACAGACTGTCTCCACTGTTATCCATAGTCACCTTTCCTTATTTCATAAATCCCATCTGTTCTTCAAGGTCTGTGGCAATATTTCTGCACTCACCCTCAAAACAGGTGAAAGCCACTTCAGTATCCTTGATTCTAAACAGATCCATTTCAAATATATTATCTTCCAGCACCACAAAATTCGCCAGTTTTCCCTCTTCTAACGAACCCATTATATGATCCAGCCTCATCCTCAATGCGTTGGTATACGTATATCCGTGAACGAGCTGTCTGATGCTTAGCCTTGCACTTTCCGGCTGCCTTATGCTTCCCGGATACTCCCTGGGATCCAGAGGATATTCAGGGTCAATTCTTGTTGCTGCTGTCTGCATTCCAAAGAACGGATTAGCACGGCATGCCTCCGAATAACTGAACACATCGCTGGAAAAGCCAACATGCTCACCCTCATCAATTATGCCGGTGAAATCATACATGGTATTCCATCTCTCTTCACCAAGATATGCCTTTGCCTCATCTCCGAAATATCCTCCCGACCAGTGCGTTGACCAGTCGATGAAAATACCCAGTCTGTGAACCCTTTCGATATCATCAGGATGTATAATCTCGCAGTGGGCAAGTGTAACTCTTATACACCAGCTGTCACTTAATATCTCCTGGGCCTTTTCGACCGCGTCACACATTATTCTGAATGCTCCGTCACATATTGTGTGAACATGAAGGTCTATCTTCTCCTCGTTCAGGCGTACAAGGACATCCGTCATTTCCTCAGTCGTGCAGTTTGCCCTTCCGCAGTTCTTTCCTTCAGGGTCATTATGGAAAGGCTCTGTGCTAAGACAGTCTCCCATTTCATTGGTCCCGTCGATAAAATACTTCACAGTATTGCAGTGAATATGCTCACTCGTGTATTTTTCGCTCCATTCCCTGACCTTTGCAATAGCATCGTCTATTTCCGATATGTCATTCATAATACAAGTGGCTTCATAGTACATGCCCAGTTTTCCCTGACGGTCATAGTTATAGTAAAACTCCATATCACCGTCACTTTCCGTAATTCCATCCATCATGCACATAACACCGTAATGCTTGAGGTAGTCAAGAAACGGTCCGGTCATCTCTTCATCAGCTGTTTCAGGCGGTCTCCAGCCTATGGCGTCATATATACCCGGTTCTCCGTCAGGTCCCGGTTCCAGACACCATCCCGTATAGTCGCCGTCTTTATCTTTCACAAATACAGGATTTCCAATTGGACTTTCCGCATACGGAATCCCGTTCTCATCCTTGAGCATTTCAAGTGCGGCCGAATTGAACCAGCATGCATGGTCACCAAAATCCTGAATCCTTGCCGGTCTGTCGGATATTATTCTGTCAAGATCTCTTCTGTTTGGACCCTCATCACCGAAAGTCTCCGTAAGATAGCATTCATAGAAAAAATACGGTGTCTTCTCCTTAGGATATTTTTTCGCATATTCAGCTATTACTTCAAGCAGTTCTTCCCGGTCTTCGACAATAGGCCCGCGAACTCTCCAGAATGTTTTCGAAACTGTCGACGGATGCGTATGACCGTCAATAAGTCCGGGTATAACAAGTTTTCCCTGCAGGTCTGTAACCTCGCCCTCAAAACAGGAAGCCCCCTCATCAGTTCCAACGTATATTAATTTCTTCCCCGAACAGACCAGTGCCTGCGCCCATGGCATATCCGGATTTTCTGTATAAATTTTCCCGTTTACAAATATCTTGTTCTTTTCCATATTATCCTCCTCTATGTTAAGTATTAATGTCCATGTTCCATGCTATCACATTTTGCAAAAAAGAAAAACAGATGCCTTTGCATCTGCTGAAAAAAGTGTAACTATTGCTTCAGGAGAACCTGTTATTGTAAAGGAAAAGAATAGAAGAAAACATACTCATCACTCCCGGAAGAAGTATAAATATGAGCATCCGGTCAGTGCCGCCCGGCACAAAGCTTCCCGCGATTTCCCAGACAGCAAACCCCAAAGCTGCACAAATTACAGCAGCCGACAATATATACAGTCTGTTTTTGCCTTCTGTTTTCATTCCGATTCTTGCTATCAAAGCATGCAGTGTTCTCATGATATCCCTCCTCATCTGCATCTGATGATAGCGCGGCTTTGTAAAATCAATAATCTATGTTATGTAAAAAATCCGTAAATATAATATATTTTACATACATTTTACATACCCCCCTCTTTAGATTTTACATTCTTTATATATGATATATCGTGGATAAATAAGGTAAAATAAAAACGCAAAGGAGAAACAGATGGACATATTTTCACTGCTCACGCTGGTCGGCGGTCTGGCTCTGTTCCTGTTCGGAATGGATACAATGGGAGACGGACTGGTGAAGGTATCGGGTGGAGCTCTGGAAAAAATACTCGAAAAGCTTACACAGAAACGTATAATGGCGGTGCTTACCGGAGCAATGGTAACAGCCGTGATTCAGTCATCATCAGCAACAACTGTAATGGTTGTAGGCTTTGTAAACTCCGGCATAATGCAGCTTCAGCAGGCTGCCGGAATCATAATGGGCGCGAATATAGGAACAACTATTACATCGTGGCTTTTATCTCTTACAGGACTTCAGGGTGACAACATATTCATCCAGCTTCTCAAGCCAAGTTCATTCTCGCCGGTTCTTGCTGCAATAGGCATTATACTGGTGATGAGCAGCAAGGGAAACACAAAAAAGAAAGATATCGGTACAATCCTTCTCGGATTTGCGGTTCTTATGTTCGGAATGGAGACAATGAGCGATTCTGTCGCTCCGCTTGCCGATAACGAAAACTTTACAAACATACTTGTAAAATTCTCAAATCCTATCATGGGCATGCTGGCAGGTGCTGTTCTTACAATGGTTATTCAGAGTTCATCGGCCTCAGTAGGAATTCTCCAGGCGCTGTGCATCACTGGCGCCGTAGGATACAGTACAGCCCTTCCTATAATTATGGGGCAGAATATCGGAACATGTGTCACAGCTTTAATATCATCCATCGGAACCAGCAGGAACGCAAGAAGAGCGGCAATGGTCCATCTTTACTTCAATCTGCTTGGAACTATTGTGTTCATGATTGTCTTCTACACAGTAAACCGCTTTGCAGATTTCGCATTTCTGGATCTTTCAGCAAACGCAGCGGGAATTGCAATCATTCACACATGCTTCAATATGGCCTGTGCAGTATGCTGGTACCCGTTTGCAAATGTTCTTGTAAAACTTGCTGAAATGACCATTCCAGACAAGTCTGACAAACCTGAACCTGTTGATATGCGTCCTGCATCACTCATTGCACTTGATGAACGATTCCTTGAAAGACCGTCATTTGCAATTCAGCTCTGCAAAAGAGCCGTAACAGAAATGGCAGAACTTTCAAAAGAGGCATTTATAAAATCAATGGAAACGATCAACGGATTCTCGCATGAGAAAACCGATTACATAATCTCACTTGAACAGAAAGTCGATCTGTTTGAAGATGAGCTGAGCGCTTACCTTGTACAGCTGTCAGGTGAGCATCTTTCAAAGAAAGACAGCAGAGATCTGTCAATGCTTCTCCACTGCGTTAATGATCTGGAGAGAATATCGGACCACGCTGTCAATGTGACAGAATCTGCACAGGAAATGAATGAAAAGAATATAGTCTTCTCCGCACAGGCGAAAAAGGAGATATCAGTATTCTCTAAAGCTGTTGAAGATATACTGACAAAGACTTTTGATATTCTGAAAAACGAAGATTCTGAGAATGCTGTATTTATCGAGCCTCTTGAAGAAGTAATCGATACAATAAGCGTGGATCTGAAACAGCGCCATGTTATGAGACTCAGACACGGACAGTGCTCGCTCGAAGGCGGCATAATCCTTGAAGATATTATTATAAACTTCGAAAGAGTATCGGATCACTGCTCCAACATTGCACTTTATCTGATTGAACCGGAAGACGACAATTTCGAAGCTCATAAATACCTCAGCACGACTGCAAGAGATGAGGTTTCATGGTTCAGTGAAAAATACAGAGAATACCTTTCGATGTATTCACTTCCTGAAGATAATCAGTAAACTTAAAGGGAAGCAGATTACCTGCTTCCCTTTTCCTTCAGTCCTTTAAGCACCATTTCAGCAGTAATCGGGAGAGTTCTGAATCTTAATCCCGTAGCATTATATACTGCATCGGCAATCGCAGGCGCCGGCGTATTGATAACAACCTCTCCTATCGACTTTGCTCCGAAAGGTCCTGTTTTTTCATATGTCTGTTCAAACTCGACATGTATCGGAGGCATATCCATTCTGCTTGGAATCTTGTACTGCATCAGATTCCTGGTCATCATTCTTCCTTTGTCTGTATATCTGACATCCTCGTAAAGAGTCATGCCGATTCCCTGCCCGATTCCGCCTTCAGCCTGAACCCTGGCAAGATTCTCATTTATAACCGTGCCGCAGTCTATACATGCAGCAAAATTCACAGGTGTTATCTTTCCCGTTTCAAGGTCAATTTCAATTTCAGCAACTCCTGCCATAAAAGGAGGAGGTGAAACTGGCGATGTGTTTGAGCTCTGGGCACACAGCACACCTGCGCTTCCGGCCTGCAGACTTGTAACCATATCCGCAAGACTGATACATATATCTTCATCATCTGCAGCAAAAACCTTTTCTCCGTCGAATGAAAGTTCTTCCTTATCCCTTCCAAGAAGTTCTGATGCACATGATACGATTTTTTTCTTCATCTGCTCACATGCTGCCACAACTGCACCTCCTGTGACATATGTGGTACTTGATGCATATGAACCGCTGTCATAAGGCGACTGATCCGTATCAACACCATATACCACAATCTGATCAATATCACAGCCCAGTGTATCTGCTGCCATCTGAGAAAGGATTGTATCACAGCCTGTTCCCATATCTGAGCATCCCAGAAGAAGCGAATAAAAACCATCATCGTTCAGTTTAATCTGGGCAGAACCCACATCGACACCGGATATGCCCGAGCCCTGCATCGCCATACCCATTCCAACTGCTCTCACCCTGCCCGGTGCCACTTCCCTGCAAGGGTATTTCTCATCCCATCCTATCATCTCTTTAACCCTTGCGACACATCTGTCAAGAGCGCATGTGCTTGCCGTTTCTCCGTAATAGTGAGTGAGCACATCTCCCTCGTGGACCATATTCTTTTCGCGAAGCTTTATCGGATCCATACCAAGTCTTTCGGCCATTTCGTTCACCGCCGATTCCAGAGCGAAAATACCCTGTGTAGCTCCGTACCCTCTGTATGCTCCTGCTGATAAAACATTGGTATACACCACATCATAGCTGAATCTGTGAGCCTCAAATCCGCTGTACAGCGAAAGAGACTTTGTCCCCGTAAGGCCGACTGTCGTAGGACCATGTTCCCCGTATGCTCCTGTATTCGACAGCGTATAAAGATCTACCGCCCTGAATTTTCCGTCACCGTCTGCCCCCAGTTTAACAGTGACTTCCATCTCATGACGCGGCGACCCGTTTATAAAGCACTCTTCTCTTGTAAATATCAGGTGAGCCGGCTTTCCTGTAAACCATGTTACAGCAGCAGGATAAATTTCCATTACAGCTGTCTGCTTGGCACCAAAGCCTCCTCCTATTCTCGGCTTGACAACTCTCACCTTCGATTTGGGAATATCAAGGGCATGTGCGACGTTTCTTCGTACATGGAAAGGAACTTGTGTTGAGCTGACAATATTAAGCCGTCCATATGTATCCATGAAGGAATATGCCGTAAAAGGTTCCATCATCGCCTGATTGACAGCCTTGATGTGATAACTCCCCTCAACAACATGCTCACACTCTGACAGTATTCTGTCTACATCTCCCTCCTCGCTGAAGTCGGAAGCGCACAGATTCCTCATATTATCAGTTCCAAGCTCAGTGTGACCCAGGAAATCCGCTTCAGGATGAACCAGGATACTGTTATCCTTTGATTTTCTGAAATCAAGCACCGGCTCCAGCACTTCATACTCAACCTTAATAAGTTTCATCGCCCTGATACAGCACTTCTCGTCTCTTCCCGCTACAATTGCTACAGGGTCACCCTCAAACCTCACATACTCATCGAGTATAAGCCTGTCATACGGGCTTGGTTCGGGGAAAGTCTGCCCTGCAAGTGTAAACCTCCTTCGGGGGACATCCCTGTAGGATATGACAGTTTCCACTCCGGGAACGAGCATCGCCTTAGACACATCAATATCCCTTATTCTTGCAAATGCATGCGGACTTCTCAGAAGCTTTACAGTCAGAGCATCAGAAGGTGCAAGATCATCGGTATATACCGCTTTGCCCGAAAGAAGGGCCTTGGCATCCTTCTTGACAATACCTTTTCCAACATACTTCATTTTCTTTCCTCCACGATTCCAAAATACTTTGCAAGAGCTCTCCTCTGGGACTGATACCCTGTACATCTGCAAAGATTTCCCGAAAGGTATTCATCGATCTCATCCATCGAAGGATGAGGGTTTTCTTTCCTGAGGGCGAGAACATTCATAATAAGGCCGGGGCTGCAGAAACCGCACTGATCCGCTCCCTCAGCCGCAAGAAATGATGAGAACGCTTCTGCCTCATCCGCCACACCTTCAATCGTTGTTATCTTTTTTCCTTTAACTCTGAGCGCCGGAGTTGAACACGAAAGCACAGGCTTATCATCCACCCATACAGTGCACAGTCCGCAGTTTCCGGTATCACATCCGCGCTTGACACTTTTCATTCCCTGACTTCTGACAAAATCAAGCAGCATCATGTCAGGGGCTATTTCAGCTTCAACGTTTCTTCCGTTGAGCATTGCCTGCATTTTCATCTTCTCATTCCTCTCCCTGTATATCTGCAAGAGCCCTTCTTAAAAGTACTCCCGCTATTTCCTGCCTGTACTGTGCCCCTGCACGCATGTTACTACCAAAATGAACTCTTGAAACGGCATCTTCCGCAATGCCGGAAATATCGTTTCCTTCCGGATGAACAATACATGCCTTCTGAGGTCTTGCTCCAAAAACTGCAGTATATTTTCCGTCAAGACATGAAGCTGCACATGTGAGAACTGCAAAGTCTGTTTCACTCATTCTATGTGACCTGTACGAAACACGTCTGCCGTCTTTCCTAATATACACGCCTGTCAGAATATCGTTTCCGGGGGTCTGTTCAATAAACTCTTCAATCGGAACATCTCCTCTCTCATAAAGCCTTACGGTAGTATCAAGACATGCAAAAATCGTCAGCACATCTGAAAACCCGAATCTAGGGTAGAGACTTCCGCCAAGTGTCGCTGTGTTTCGAAACTGAACTCCGACAATGTGGCGCAGCGCTTCCCGGATACTTCCGCTGAAGGCAGAGTCAAGTCCCTTGTGCATCTCAATATCTCTGAGGCTTGTCATGCACCCTATTTCAAAACCTTCATCCGTCTCTTCTATTTTATCAAGCCCAAGCCCGGAAAGATCTATAGCACAGGAATAGTTTTTTGAACCCATCTTCAGCCACAGATTTCCTCCCATCACAACGTTTCTCTTTCCCCTGTTCAATTCAAAGGCCTCTTCCAGGCTTCCGGCTGTCATATATTTTTCAAAAGTAAACACCTGCTTCTCCTTTTACATCAATTGCATCAGTTTATCCAAGTCCTCCTGCGTATCGACGTCCGCAAGTTCTCTTTCGTCTGCAGGAATAATTCTAACATCATCCGGATACTTATCGGCAAGTATCCTGCCTCCCTCATTTCGGTCAAGATTCAGAAGTTCATCATAATACTCTTTTGAAAACAAAACAGGGGATCTGTTTCCAAGCCTGTATATTCCCCCTCCTCCCCTTCTGAACTCTTCCGCAAGCTTTTCTATGCTTTCCTTTCTTAAAAGAGGCTGATCGCACGGACAGAAAAGGCATCCGTCCATATCTTTCATCATTTCAATACCCATGGCAACAGCTTCGCTTCGAAACTCCCTGTCGTGAAGATACACCTCGACTCCCCTTTCGAAACAGATACTGCACACTTCAGGAGTCCTTGTAAGTACAATGCGCCTGTCAAAAATCCCTTCTGTCTTGTCAAGAACAGTTTCAATAAATGTCCTCCCTCCGATTTTCTCAAGCAGCTTGTTTCTTCCAAATCGCAGGCTCATCCCGGAAGCCATCACCACACATCCGATCCTTACCTTATTCATATTCTTCTCTTCAGAGGTATGATAAGCACTCTGTTTGTTCCCCCGCATATCATTCCCAGGCTGCCTCCGCTTTCTAGACTGTATACCTTCTCGCAGGCTTCTGTACATTTTCGTGCATCCTCTATAACCTGTGCCTCAAGCGCTCCGCCGCCTATACTGTCAATGATTCCGTTTTCTGTAACAAGCATCATACTCCCGACTCCTCTTGGCGAAGAGCCTGTCTTTCCTGATATTATGCAGAGAACACCTTCCTCTTTTGACATCAGGAGTTCACCTGATGCTGAAGAGAAGCTCTCTTTATTCTTTTCGAGTATTATCTCTGCAAGAATACTTACCGCTATCTCGGAAGGAGTTGAAGCGCCTATTTCAAGCCCGACAGGAGCGTGAACCCTGTCAAGCTCATCCTTTGAAAATCCGGCTTTCTCCATAAGTTCAAATGTTCCCGACACCTTGGCCCTGCTTCCAATCATTCCTATATACGATGCATCTGTTCTTATAATCTTCTCAAGGCACAGTCTGTCGTCTCTGTGACCTCTTGTAACAATGACATAATATGCACCGTCCTCCATATGCTTTTCAAGATTGTCAAATGAGTCGCATATAACATCATCTGCAAGCGGAAATCTCTTCCTGTCTGCAAACTCTTCCCTGTCATCTATTACTCTGATTCTGAAATCAAGGCAGGATGCTATTTTTACAATCTGCTGTGAAATATGCCCTCCCCCGCATACTGCGAGAAGAGGTTTTCCGTCAAACCATCTCTTGTCCAGAATCTCCGGAGAAAGTCCGGAATCTATGACAGAAGCCAGTGCTCTTTCGTATAGATTTCTGTATCCTGCACCTCTCAGTGAAACTTTCATGTCCATAAAATTCTTCTCCATATATCCTGCCCTTATAATTCTCGTTATGTCTTCAGCGCATATTACATCTCCCCGTCTCATTATTCCTCTCTCCTCGGCAAGCACGAATCTGTGAACCGCCTCTTCTGCTTTCATTCCAAGACTGTGAAGACCGTATACTATTATGACTTCATCCACATTGTCATATATCACAGGCTCGAATTCTGCCGGCATCTTAAGCGGGAGATGCTTTGATCCGTCAGCCTCTATCAGAGTCTCATCTGCAGCAGAAGATACTCTGTAATATGTCTCCATTGAAAGAGGACCGATTTTTTCACCGCAGTCTGTTCCTGCCATCAGAATACGCCCGGCTCTAAGACCTTCAATGATTTCGTCTGCATCATCAGTTATTACTGTATCATCTTCCTTATACATCCTCGTCGAGGTGCATATGAGAACGCTCCTTCCTTCATCCCTGAATCTTTGTGCATATTCTTTTATCATTGCGGTCTTTCCGCCTGCACCGGCAAAAGCTCTGATCATGGTATTTTCCTTCCAATCGTCAGCAGGGCCTCCAGCACTCCTCCTGCAATGCATCTTGCCTTATCTGATACTGTAAAGCAGTTTTCCCGCTCATCCACCCTTGGATCGATATCCGCAATCTTAAATCCTTTTGTGACTTCATATCCATCATATATAAGTCCCCGGAGGATTCCCGATATGGATGCTGTCACAGGAACAGCTCCATCCTCTGTATCAACATATGCAATTATGTCCCCTGCGGTAACACTTTCTGTAATACCCTTTATATTCCTCATAACCCCCGCAGCGGGACTGTGAATCACACGTTCGCTGGTAAATCCTCCGATGTTCCCCGGAATCCCTGTGTTTGGAGCAGCTTCACCCTCCCAGATTATTCTTCCAAGAGAATGCCCTCTCTTCGTCTCAATTACTGCTTGAACGTCTTTTCCTGCAGTAAATCCGGGTCCCATAGCAACTGTCACAGGAGCCATGTCAATTCTCGTTCCGAGATTGCGCTTCGCCATTATACCGTCAATTACAGCAAAAGGCTTGAGCTTCCATATTGATTCTCCGGCAGGATCGACAAGCACAGCAGCACCGTCTCTTTCAAGGAGTCTGACCGCATGTTCAATGTCATCTGCAAAGCTTATTCTGACGCCTTCTACAGTTTGACTTCCGGTATAAACTGCTTCGGAAAAAGACACATTTCTTCTGATGGCAGCCGGTGATCCCGTTTCCAGAACGAGCACCAAAAACCCGCAGTTATGAAGTTTGAGAACTGTTCCTGTAGCGATATCTCCGCCGCCACGTACAATTACAAAGTTTCTGTCCATATTCTATTCAAGATAAATCCTGTATTCTTTCTCAGCTGAAACATACCCTATAACTTCTGCATCAGGCACATCCGCCTTCATTTCGGAGAGGAATGCATCCGAACATTCCGGAGGCACAGCTATAAGAAGACCTCCGCTTGTCTGAGGATCGTAGAAAACATCCTGAATGGCAAGAGATACATCTCCTGTCACACATACTCCCCTCTCCGCATAATTTCTGTTTCTGTACGCTCCTTCCGGAACTATTCCCATGGCGGCAAGTTCTGCCGCATCGCTGTAGTGAGGAACTTTCCTGCTTAATATGTGAATAGAGCAGCCGCTTCCCTGTGCCATCTCAAAGCAGTGTCCCATAAGTCCGAAACCTGTAACATCGGTACATGCGGAAACAGGGTATTTCACCATAATATCTCTGGCCTTCCTGTTAAGTGCGGCCATTTTCTCATAGACCTTTTCCAGCGTGTTCTTATCTGCCAAATCTGCCTTTGCAGCAGTAGTGATAATTCCTGCACCGAGCGGCTTTGTGAGAATCAGTATGTCCCCGGGCTTTGTCCCGCAGTTTTTCAGAATTCTGTCAGGATGCGCAAATCCCGATACGGACAGTCCGTAAATCGGTTCTGCTCCCTTTATTGTATGTCCTCCTGATATTATCACGCCGGCTTCACGGGCAGCATCATATCCGCCCCTAAGTATCTCTCTTACTGATTTATCGTCCATAGCATCTGCAACACACAAAATATTAAGTGCCAGCCTTGGTTCTCCTCCCATGGCATATATATCAGATATTGCATTAACCGCTGCAATTCTTCCATAAAGATATGGATCATCTACTATCGGAGGAAAAAAATCGGTTGTCTGAATAAGAGCAGTTTCGGAATCAATCATATAAACAGATGCATCATCACTTCTGTCATAGCCCACTATGAGTCTTTCATCCGTAACAGTTTCAAATCCTTCCAGAAGTCTTGATAAAGTTCCTGCCCCAACCTTGGCTCCGCATCCTGCACATGATGCAAGCTTTGTCATTTTTATCTCAGTTTCCATAAAGTCACCTAGGGACGTACAATCTTCCCTGCCGTTTCCATCATATCAACTATATCATACATATTCGTAACACTTCCAATACTGAGTTTCTCCCTTAGTCCGTAATAATCAAGACATGTTCCGCATGTTAGTATCTCAACTCCCTCATCTGCAAGGATTCTCAGGTCTTCAATGCTCTCAGATCCTTCGCATGTAAGAAATGCGCCTCTGTTGTAGCATAAAATTCCAGACGGCATTCTGTCCTGCTTTGTGAGTGCGAAAATGAAAGCCTTCATCAGCGTCCTTCCCAGTTTTTCATCGCCTGTTCCCATCGTGTCTGATGAAAGAACGACCAGCATATCATCCATTGCCGGTGCACATACTGTTTCAATACCCGATTCAGAACTTATTACGGATCCTGATATTTTCATTGTAACAAGATATTCATCCTTTCCTGTTTTTTCGCCTGTCACCTCAAATCCTCTGTATCCTGCAAATCTTTTGAGATTTGAAACCGCAGTCTCATTATCCGCTATTACCTTGAGAACATCTCCCTCGTTCATCTCTTCTGCTGCCTTTTTCGCATTAACAACAGGCAGAGGACACGCCATTTTCCTTGCGTCTATTATCTTTTCCATATGTTTTACTCCTGCCTCGCAATCTCTCTTACAGCCTCTGCGGCCTTCCTTATTTCTTCTTCTGTATTGAAATGGCTGAAACTGAATCTCACAGCTCCTCTCTCACTTGTTCCAAGAGCTTTGTGCATAAGTGGTGCACAGTGGGCACCGGGTCTTACTGCAATTCCGAATTCTGTTTCAAGAACATCTCCCACCTCCGATGAATCATAGTCACATATATTAATCGAAACAACAGGGCATCTTTCAGATGCCGTGAAGTCCCCGTATACTGTGACACCGTCAATATTCTTAACAAGATTATAGAACATGAATGTGAGTTCAAGTTCTTTTCTTCTGATATTCTCAATATTCTCTGCGGCATATTCTGCACCTGCCGCAAGTCCTGCCAGTCCGTGCGAGTTCACTGTTCCTGCTTCAAGAGCCTGCGGCATCTCTTCAGGGTGTTTTCTGTCGTAACTTGATGTGCCGCTTCCTCCTGTCACAAAAGGTTTTATCCTAATTCCCTCTCTGACATAAAGTCCTCCCGTACCCTGAGGTCCGAAAAGCCCCTTGTGTCCCGTAAAGCACAGAACATCTATGTTCATATCTTTAACGTCAATATCCAGTATGCCTGCTGTCTGCGCCGCATCAACTATGAAAACAATACCGTTATTCCGTGCGAACCTTCCCACACTTCGTATATCATTGACAACACCTGTCAGATTTGAACCATGCGTCAGGACTATCGCCTTTGTGTTCTTTTTTACCGATGAGAAAATCCCGCTGCAGTCCAGTCTGCCCTTGTCATCGCAGCCTGCAAAGGAAATCTGAAGCCCGTCTGCCTCAAGCTCGTAAAGAGGTCTGAGCACAGAGTTGTGCTCCATTACCGACGTGATGCAGTGGTCTCCTGGAGAGAGAATACCCTTAATTGCAGTATTCAGGCTCATCGTTGCATTGTATGTAAACGCTATACACTGCGGACTTTCAGCATTCAGAAGTCGCGCAAGCGCCTTGCGCGCACCGTATACAGTCCGCGATGCATTAAGCGCCCTCTCATGTGATGATCTTCCCGGATTTCCGGAGTTTTCCATCGCATTCATAACCGCTTCTTTCACCTTTTGCGGCCTGGTCCCTGCTGTCGCAGCATTATCAAGATATATCATACTTTAAACCTCGCATATATGAATCCCCTGAAACGGAAGTCCTGTCTCTTCAAGCAGTTTTTCAACAGATTCGCTCTCCTTGATATCGCTGCACCATGCAAGTCCGCAATCTGCAGATATACGCTTGGGAAGCGGAATGAGTCTTCCGTTAAGATTCTCTTCTCTGCATATGTCTTCCATCTCCATTGCAGCAGATGTTGTATGAAATGTAACTATATGTTTTAGTGATTTTTTTATCATTTTCACACCTTAATAATCGTGACATTTATCATTTAATTATACAAAACATTCTCAAATTCTACAATATACAGCAAATGAAAAAGACCCCTAATGAGGTCTTGATTTCATACTTATGTACATCGCTGTCAAAGCAGCTTCTACAATATATCGTATATCATCCAGTTCACTTCGTCTTGACTCCACATACTGCCTGTGCATATTCCTAAGAATTTCCATTATGTCGATTCCCGGAAGCAGATTCATATCTCTTTCCGTACTGTCTTCAAAAACACATTCCAGTCTGCGGCTTAGCATATGCTCATACATTACATGTTCTCTAAGACTTCCGGAAAAGAAATCATTATGTGTGAAAGTAAAACTGTCCGCCAGATAGTGCATCAGTTTTCCTGCCATGTAATACTTGAAGGCACTATCCCTTTTTTCTTTAATTCTGCGGAGAAGCTTCTCAATACGCACAGTACAGCTTGAACAGTGATGTCCTTTTACTGACAGTCCGCTGAAATGACTCAGGCAGTTCACATCAGGCTGAATGCTGCCCCACAAAAATGCCGCTCTCTGAAATCCCGAAACTTCCAGTTCCCTCAGAAGATATTTCCCGAGGTTTCTGTGATCTTTTGTTCTCATTTAATTCACCTGTCCCGATTCTCATATCCTGTACAATTATAGTATCAGCTGTAAAAAATACGGTAAACCAGACTCTTGTAAAATGAATGTCATATATTATCTCAGTGTCGTAATAACGGTCTTTTCAGTAATATCCCAGGTATATTCAATATAAAAAAGACCTCTATTCACAAGAGGTCTTTAAAAACAGTCTTATTTATTAAGCTGTGCAGCTACTTCTTCAGCAAAGTTCTCTTCTTTCTTTTCGATACCTTCACCTACTTCGTATCTTATCATTTCAACAATCTTAATGTCCTTGCCGATTTCCTTGGCAACTGAATCAACGTAAGCTGCAACTGTAAGGTCTCCGTTCTTAACGAACTTCTGATCCACAAGACATACTTCCTTTAAGATAGCCTTCATCTTGCCAGGGATGATCTTTTCTAACATCTTTTCAGGCTTTCCTTCGTTAAGTAACTGCTGTTCAGCAATTTCCTTTTCCTTTGCAAGCCATTCCTGGTCAACCTGAGTTTCATCTAAGAACTTAGGGTTCATTGATGCAACCTGCATTGCAACGTCCTTACCGCATACTGTAACTTCTTCAACTGAAGCTTCAGTCTTAAGGCCTACGATAACACCGATTGTTCCGCCGCCGTGAATGTATCCAACGTACTTAACGCCTTCTTCACTGCACTTCTGGAATCTTCTGATGCTCATGTTTTCGCCGATCTTGGCAATCTTTGCTGTTAATTCTTCAGCAACTGTTCCATCACCATATGGAAGAGCCATGAAAGCGTCCATGTCAGCTGCATCACTTTCCATTGCCTTTGCTGCAAGTGTATCAACAAATTCGATGAATTCTTCATTCTTTGCTACAAAGTCAGTCTCGGAGTTAACCTCTACGATGCCTGCAGCTGTTCCGTCAGCAGCGAATGCTGTCTTGACAAGTCCCATTGCAGCGATTCTGCCGGCCTTCTTAGCAGCCTTTGAAAGTCCCTTTTCTCTGAGAACTTCTACAGCCTTATCCATATCGCCATCAGTTTCAACTAATGCCTTCTTGCAATCCATCATGCCTGCGCCTGTCATTTCACGCAGTTCTTTTACCATCTGAGCTGTTACTGCCATCTGATTATCCTCCTGAATATTATTCTTCTACTGTTTCTTCTACTGCTTCTGCTGCTTCTTCTGCTTCAGTTTCCGGAACTTCAGCATCAACGCCCTGGTTAGCTTCGATAACAGCGTCTGCCATCTTGCCTGCGATTAATTTAACCGCTCTGATAGCATCGTCGTTTGCTGGGATAATATAGTCAACATCATCCGGGTCACAGTTTGTATCTACGATACCGATTACAGGAATGCCAAGAATTCTTGCTTCCTTAACTGCAATCTTTTCCTTCTTAGGGTCTACGATGAACATTGCACCAGGCATTCCCTTCATTTCCTTGATACCGCCAAGGAATCTCTCAAGTTTTTCAGCTTCAGCTCTTAACTTGATAACTTCCTTCTTAGCAAGCTTTGCGAAAGTTCCGTCTTCTTCCATCTTCTGGATATCATAAAGTCTCTTGATTCTGGCTGAAATAGTCTTGTAGTTTGTAAGCATTCCGCCTAACCATCTCTGGTTAACGAAGTACTGTCCGCATCTTCTTGCTTCGTCTTCAATTGCTGCCTGAGCCTGCTTCTTTGTTCCTACGAAAAGAATCGGCTTGCCTGTTGCTGCAACTTCCTTCATGAAATCGTAAGCTTCATCAATTTTCTTAACTGTCTTCTGAAGGTCGATGATGTAGATTCCGTTTCTTTCTGTGAAGATGTAAGGAGCCATCTTAGGGTTCCATCTTCTTGTCTGGTGTCCAAAATGCACACCTGCTTCAAGTAACTGTTTCATTGAAATTACTGCCATTTGTTTTTCCTCCTGGTTTTTCCTTCCGCCATAATCGCTCCCGGAGCAAACTCCATTTTAATAACGCATGCGCTGGAGCACCTGTCATCCGAGCCATATGACGTGCTGATTAATTACAGTATGCAGACACAGCATACCACAAAATACTATACTATACAGTCGGAGCCATTGCAAGGTTTTTTTATTCTTTTCCATGCAGAAATAAAGGGGTGAAAAATCCTAAAGTAAATTCCATATTGGAATTTGCGGTGGAATTTACTTCG
>JAEDDI010000009.1 GCA_016293805.1 Bacillota bacterium
GGTGAAACTGAACAGCAGGAGTCTTTTTTTCAGAAAAGGTCTCAGGTGGCACTATGTTGAATTTTCAGATGCTCAGCATATCTTCAGAAGGGTTGAACCAGTCGATACTAAAATGTGCTGCGGCAATGTCAGTTTCGACAGGCAGTTTCTGGTTATATTACTTAATGATGGAACAGAACTTGAAATTCTTCTTGGAGAAGGCAATGAGAAGGAAGCTTCTGCTCTCCTTGAGAAGATTAAAACTTATCATCCAGATCTTAAATATGGATTTAAGTGAAACTACCAGCCGGTTTTCTTCTCAAGTCTGCCTGAAAACAGCATAATTACAGCCATCCCTGCAGCTGTAAGTAATGTCGCAATTCCAAGGAACATCTTCACATTATAGTTATCTAGGATCCATCCGCCAATTATACTTGAAAGGACTGTCCCCACTGTTACCATTATAGTATATACAGCCTGCCCTCTTACTGCTTCGCCTCTGCTCATTACTGTATTTATGAAATCAACCATTGCTGCCAGATAAAGACCGAATGCTATCAGCTGCCATGTCATGGCAAAATACAGCATTGCAACAGACTCTGAAATATACATTATGAAAATCTTTACGAGGAATCCGCCGCAGGAAACACCCAGCAGCAGTCTGACACTGAATTTTCTTCTAAGCCAGTCATAAAGTATAAGTCCCGGAATCTCAAGGGCAGCCATATATCCAAGCAGCATTCCCATATCACTTTCACTGCCTCCTGCTGCCTGAGTAATCTGTATCATAAATGTGTTTATTCCTGAATTTCCAAAGAATATCCCTATTACCCCTGTACTGAATATGAAGTACATCCTGTTTCTTTTGAGAAACTCTTTCATAGATATTATGGCTACATCTTTGTCTTTTATTATTTTTCTTTCGCTGCCTTCTTTTCCTTTAAAAGACGTTTTATAGCTTCTTTCTGTAAACTCAAGTATTACTGCTATAAGGAGGCATATAACTGCTGCCGTTTCCGGTATTGTATCAACTCCATGTTTTTCTACCGCTATTCCCATTACTGCTGTAATAGCAGCATACAAAAGTGAACCCGCGCTTCTGCAGATTCCGAAATTGATATGATAACCTGTTCTCTGCAGATAATAGCAGAGAGAATTTACAAGAGGCTGAACAATTGTATGCCATGAGTATAACGCTATAAATGCAAGCGTCAGCCAGACTGATTTTGATTTGAGTATTATAAGACATATGCTCAGTATCAGCATCACAAATACCTGAAGCTGTATTATTCTTGCCAGTGTTATTTTTCTTATCTTGTCACTTGCGTCCGCAAGCAGCGGCTGGCATATAATGGCAGCTACACTTGCTGCTGCCATTATCACACCTATATCCGAATTGCTGTACCCTCTTCCAAGCAGAAATACAGACACAAAACTTCCAATCAGGCTGTACAGCATCCAGTACGCGCCCTGCAGCATTCCATATTCTATATTCAGTATTATCTTCATAATTTAAGAGCTGCATCTGCAGCTCTGTTATCTCACTTCCTTTAACAGGTCGATTATCCTCTCAAGTTCATCTCTCGAATAATACTCGATTTCAATCTTACCTCTCTTTGTTGATTTGCTAATATTTACTTTAGTTCCAAATATATCCTTTAATTCATGTTCAACTCTTACAATATCAGCACTTTTCTCTTTAGGCGGTCTCTTTTCCTTATTCATCGATGAGATATAGTTTTCAAGCGCACGTACTGACATCTTTTCAGATACTGCCTTCTGTGCTACCTTTATCTGCATATCTTTATTTTCTATTCCTGCAATGGCTCTTGAGTGCCCTGCACTGAGATCTCCGTTCTTGGTGAATTCAATAACTTCTCCTGGTAGTTTCAGAAGCCTTATCGCATTGGATATATACGGTCTGCTTTTTCCTACACTCTTGGATATTTGTTCCTGTGTCATCCCGTATACTTCTATCATGTTATTTAGACCCTCTGCTTCTTCTATCGGATTCAGGTCTTCTCTCTGCATATTCTCTATTATGGCTATGAGCATATGCTGCTCATCAGTAAGCTCCTTTATAACGCAGGGTACTTTCTTGAGTCCTGCTTTTCTGGCAGCTCTGTATCTTCTTTCACCGGCAACAATCTCATAACCATGATCGACCTTTCTAAGCACTATAGGCTGAATGATACCATGACTTTTAATAGACTGTGCCAGTTCTTCAAGCTTTTCTTCATCAAAATGCTTTCTCGGCTGATTTACATTTGGCTTTACATCATTTATATCGACATATAATATTCCGCCTTCTGCTGCTTCATTGTTTTTCATCTCAGGCTCCTCTATAGATACATTTTCAAACAGGGCATCAAGCCCTCTGCCAAGACCACTCTTTTTTGCAGCCATATTATTCTTCCTCCTCAAGCTCTATGAATTCTTCTGCAAATTCAGTATATGCTTCAGCCCCCTTGGACTTGGGATCATATTCCGTAATAGGCATACCGTAACTTGGTGCTTCTGCCAGTCTTACATTTCTTGGAATTACTGTTGAATACACCTTATTCTTAAAATACTTCTTAACTTCCTGTACAACCTGGATAGACAGATTAGTCCTTCCATCGAACATTGACAGAATTACACCCTGAATCTCCAGCTTAGGATTCATATTTTTCTTTACAAGCTCAATTGTACTCATAAGCTGACTTACTCCCTCAAGTGCATAAAACTCGCACTGAATAGGAATCAGAACACTGTCAACAGCAGTCAGTGAATTAATTGTCAGAAGACCCAGCGAAGGAGGACAGTCAATGAATATATAATCATAATCATCCTTAATCTGGTCAATTGCATACTTGAGTCTAAGCTCTCTTCCTTTCTGTGCAACAAGCTCTATCTCTGCACCTGCAAGATCAGTTGAAGCAGGTATTATATCCAGTCCCGATACTCTGGTGCTTATAATACATTCTCTCACATCAAGATCACTATCTATGAGCACATCATATGTACTATATTCGAGATCTTTTTTAACTATGCCCATACCACTTGTTGTATTTCCTTGAGGATCTATATCAAGTATTAGTATTTTTTTACCTTTTATAGCCAGACAGGCTGCAAGATTAATATTAGTAGTAGTCTTGCCTACCCCACCCTTCTGGTTAAATATTGCTATCGCTTTTCCCAAATTATATTCCTCCTTTAAATAGTTAATTCAATTATACACCATCGTGTTTTCAATTGCCACAAATACTTAATTGAAATCTATTGAATCATACTTTTCATCAGCGAATATATATAGTGGAATATATTACAAAACTGTTCAATGGCATAGCTTTTCCCGATTATTTACGATACTGAAAGCTGTATTAGCTTAATATATGCAAAATGTTTCACGTGAAACATATAATATATTATTGTTTCACGTGAAACATTACATTAAACTATAGGTTTTTTATTGGGCAAACCTGCTTTACGCGGGTAAGCAGGGGCTGTAAGTCTGTCTTTACGGATAATCACAATATTGTGATTGGACATCAAACCAACAGGTTGAACATTTCTAACTTCAATTATGCTGCCGCCGGTGACATTTATAGCTTTCTTCGCATCATCAATTTCATCTGAAACACCAGGTCCTTTATATGCAAAGAAATATCCGCCATTCCTTACAAGCGGAATACACAGTTCACTCAATACATTTAATGGAGCAACAGCTCTTGAAACACAGAGATCAAAATGCTCTCTGTATAAGCTGCTCCTTCCGGCATCCTCCGCACGCATATGAAGTGTAGTCACATTTAAAATGTCGCATTCATTACACAGTTGGTTTATAATATTTAATCTCTTCTGAAGAGAATCAAGAAGCACAAAATTCTTTTCCGGATACATTATAGCCATCGGTATTCCAGGAAATCCAGCACCTGTGCCTACATCAATAATCTCACAGGCAGAGGAAAACTCATCACACTCAGTGACAAGAAGAGAATCAACAAAATGCTTATCTATAAATTCGTCTTTGTCAGTAATAGATGTAAGGTTAATGCTCTTGTTAAATTCAAGTATCCCTTTCATGTAAATTGATAACTGATCAACCTGTTTATCGGTAGGATTAAACCCCGCCGAAATCAATCTTTCTCTAATTTCCATTTCTGTTCCTCCTCAATTTCTCAAGATGAATAAGAAGGACATTAATATCAGCAGGAGAAACACCCGATATCCTTGATGCCTGACCAATAGAATTTGGCTTAAACCTGTTGAGTTTCTCGACAGCCTCCAGTCTCAGACCATCGACTTCTTCATAAGCAAAGTTCTGATCAAGACGTTTATCCTCAAGTCGTTTAAATCGTTCAATCTGTGACATCTGTTTCCTGATATATCCTTCATACTTAATCTGAACTTCAAGATGATCTGCAGCATGTTTAGGCATGTATACTCTATCTGTATCAATTACAGAAAGTTTATCATAAGTAACCTGAGGTCTCTTCATCAGTTCAAGGAGGGAAACACTGCCGCTTACAGGCGATGTGCCCCACTTTTCAAGAAGAGGATTAATTACATCTTTCGATACTTTAGTATTTTCAAGCCGAATTCTTTCCTGCTCAACTAACTGCCTTTTGCGAAGTAAATTGTCATATCTTTCCTTAGTTGCCAATCCTATCCTGTAAGATTTTTCAGTTAATCTCAAATCAGCGTTATCCTGCCTCAGAACAAGTCTGTATTCGGCTCTGCTGGTCATAATTCTATATGGCTCCATAGTACCTTTAGTTACTAAATCATCGATTAGAACGCCAATATAAGCCTCGGATCTGTCAAGAATAAACGGTTCTTTTCCATTTATTGCCAATACAGCATTGATACCTGCCATAATTCCCTGAGATGCCGCTTCTTCATAACCTGAACTGCCATTGAACTGTCCAGCACAAAACAGCATAGAAATTTTCCTGCTCTCAAGGTTAAGTTTAAGCCCAAGAGGATCAATACAGTCATATTCGATTGCATATGCAGGTCTTACTATCTTAAGATTTTCAAGACCTGGAATTGTTCTGTAAAAATCATACTGAACATCTTCAGGTAAAGATGTGCTCATACCCTGAATATACATTTCATCTGTGTCCAGACCTTCAGGCTCTATAAATGTCTGATGTCTTTTTTTATCTGCAAATCTGTTAACCTTGTCTTCTATAGAAGGACAGTATCTTGGACCGACTCCTTCTATCTGTCCTCCAAAGAGTGCAGACCTGCTAAAATTCTCTCTAATAATTCTGTGGGTCTCTTCGTTTGTATATGTAAGCCAGCAGGAAACCTGTTCCTTGTCAAGCTCATCATTCATGAAAGAAAACGGCTGAATCTGTGCATCGCCCTTCTGCTCTGTCATCTTTGAATAATCAAGACTGGTTCCAAGGCATCTTGCAGGAGTTCCAGTCTTAAATCTTCTCATAGGAAGCCCTAAACCTCTCAAATTCTCAGCCAGTTCAACAGAAGGTGCAAGTCCGTTAGGTCCTGAAGCAAATACAGAATGTCCAATGAAAATTTTTCCGTTCAGAAATGTACCTGTTGCAAGTATAACTGCTCTTGCCATATATACAGCGCCGGTTTTCATCTCAACACCCTTGACAGTATCATTTTCAACTATAAGGCTTACAACCTCCCCCTGTTTAAGATCGAGATTAGGCTGTTTTTCAATTGTTTTTTTCATCTCAAGATGATACTGATGTTTATCGGCCTGCGCCCTGAGAGAATATACAGCCTGGCCTTTGGCAGTATTGAGCATTCTGCTCTGTATGAAAGTTTTATCTATATTAATTCCCATCTCACCGCCAAGAGCATCAATTTCTCTGACAAGATGACCCTTGCCGGTTCCTCCGATAGAAGGATTGCACGGCATCATTGCCACAGCTTCAAGATTAATAGAAAGCAGTAGTGTCTCTGCACCCATTCTTGCTGCTGCAAGTGCAGCTTCACATCCTGCATGGCCTGCACCAACAACTATAATATCATAATCTCCCATGTGAAAATTACACATAAGTTCCTCCTATTTTCCAAGACAGAATCTTGAAAATACTTCATTTAGAATATCATCAGCCACAGTCTCCCCTATTATTTCGCCAAGGAGTTCATAGCTTCTGTTAATATCAACTTCAATAAATTCCAGCGGCTGCATTATTTCACACATTGAAAGAGCATCATCAATACAGCTGTCAGCCTTTTTCAATAAATCAGCATGTCTGGCATTTGTTACTGTCATACTTTCTGACTGTGACACTTCCCCGCCGTAAAACATTTCTTCAAATATATTTTCAAGTTCAGAAATTCCTTCTCCATTGATGACAGAAGCGTGTATAACAGAAGCATTCGGAACGTATTTAATAATGTATGAATCATCGACTACATTTCGTATATCAGATTTATTAATTAAA
Source organism: Bacillota bacterium (assembly GCA_016293805.1). Taxonomy (GTDB): domain Bacteria; phylum Bacillota; class Clostridia; order Peptostreptococcales; family Anaerovoracaceae; genus UMGS973. Next base: position 6,390 of record JAEDDI010000009.1, read on the forward strand.
ATTATACACTTTCTCTCACCTATATATGAAAGCATCTCGTCATCTTCTTCATCAATATCTCTGCTTCCGTCAATAATGTATATTATAAGATCAGCGCTGTTAAATGCCTCCTTGCTCTTTTCTATTCCTATCTTTTCAATTTTATCATCTGTATTTCTTATTCCCGCAGTATCAGTCAGGATAACAGGTATTCCCCTAATGCTCATCTGTTCCTCTATAGTGTCTCTTGTAGTTCCGGGTATATCTGTTACGATAGCACGGTTTTCCTGAAGAAGCGCATTCATTAGTGATGATTTACCTACATTAGGTTTACCTATAATAGAAACCTTAATTCCTTCCCTTAAAATTCTTCCACGTTCTGCAGATGATATAAGAGATGAAATACTTTTCTTTACATCACAAAGATCTGATTTCAGTTTTTCATATGTAATTACTTCAATATCCTCATCAGGATAATCTATATTAACTGTAACATTCACAAGAATATCAACAAGTTTATTTCGTATCTTAACTATTGATTCTGAATACGAGCCGTCAAGCTGCTTAAGTGCAACATCAAAAGTTCTGTCAGTTCTGGCCTTAATTAAATCGATTACTGCTTCAGCCTGAGAAAGGTCAAGTCTGCCGTTTAAAAAAGCACGTTTAGTAAATTCACCGGGTTCAGCCAATCTTGCTCCCTTACTCAAAACAAGCTCCAGAGTTTTCTTTAAAGGAATAATTCCGCCATGACAGTTGATTTCTGCAACATCTTCACATGTATATGTCTTAGGTCCGTGCATTATAACTGCCATAACTTCATCAACAGTTTTATCTTCGTCTACAATATGACCATAAGTGAATTTTCTGGCCTCAATATTTCCTGAAGCCGGAACGAACACTTCTGAAAGAATTCTTTCAGCCCCGGGACCGCTAATTCTTATTATTCCTATTCCACCTTCTCCATAGGCTGTAGCAACTGCAGCAATAGTATCTTCCATATACATACTCCTGAAAAAAGAAGCCCGCATTCGCGGGCTATTTATTACTTAATTCTATTATAACCCTTCTGTAAGGCTCTTCACCTTCACTTCTTGTAACAATTGACGGGTTGTTCTGAAGAGTAGAATGAATCACTTTTCTTTCGTAAGGATTCATAGGTTCAAGTCTTACACTCTTCTTAGTTCTGATGACTTTGTTAGCAAGCCTGTTTGCAAGCTGCTCTAAAGTCTTTTCTCTTTTTGCTCTGTAATTTTCAGCATCAACGATAACTCTGATGTAATTCTCTTTACCTTTGTTAACTACAAGACTTGTAAGGTACTGAATAGAATCCAGAGTCTGACCGCGCTTACCGATTATTGTACCGGCATCACGACCTTCAATATCAATATAAATTGAATCGTCATTGCCCTGAGCTTTTATTTCAAGTTCAAGACCCATTTCTCTTGTAACATTCTTTAAGAATATAGTAGCTTCATTTTCATCAATTGCAACAAGATTATCAGGTCTTTCAGTTACTTCAATTCTTTCTTTAGCAACCTGTTTATCCTTGAATTCCTTAACCTTTTCTTCTATTTTCTCTTTTTTAGGTTCAGGTCTTACAATATTAACAGTTTCTTTAACAGGTTCAGGTTTTAATTCCTCCTCAACCTTTTTCTTTTCAACTCTTACTTTTGCAAGCTTGGAGCCTATTCCGAAAAATCCTCTTGAAGGTTCTTCAAGGACAGTTACTTCGACTTCATCTCTTGTGAGCTTCAGATCAAATAAAGCAAGCTTAACTGCCTCTTCAACATCTGTGCCCCATTTTTCTGAAAAGTCCATATTCTGTTTTCCTCCAACGAATAACCTGCACAGTTATTTCTTCTTTTTCTTTTTAGTATCTTCGTTATTTAATTTCTTTCTTATTTGCGCAAGTCTGATATTAATTACAATCTGGATAAGCTGGCTTATGAACCAGTAGATCGATAATCCTGCAGGATATGTTCTTGCAAGCCATACAATCATCACCGGGAATATATATTTCATTCCCTTCATCATCGCATTAGCCTGGTCATTACCAGGTGTTGCATTCAGTTTGTTTGTCATAGCAAACGATACATAGGTAGCTATACCTGCAGCAAAAGGCAGTATCCATTTATCAGGCTGTGTAAGGTCGGTCATCCATAAGAATGAATCATGTACAGCAAAAAGAATATTTGTATCTGTACCCATAAATTCAAGCGGATTTCTTAACAGTCTGAAAAGACCAAAGATAATCGGCATCTGAATAAGCATAGGAAGACATCCTGCAGCAGGATTAATTTTCTCTTCCTTGTACAGTTCCTGGATCTTAAGATTCATTGTCTCCTGATCCTTGGCATACTTTCTCTGTATCTCCTGCAGCTTTGGCTGTACTTTAGCCATATTTGCAGTACTCTTTGTCTGCATTGCATATAAAGGATAAAGCGCACATTTTACAATTATAGTAAGAATTATTATCGCGATTCCCCAAATACCGACAATGCCGTAGATTTCATTAAGTAACCAACCTATTGCTTTAGCAATTACTCCCATTAATTTCCTCCGTTATTTTAAAGGATCATAGCCGCCTTCATGAAATGGATGACATTTAAGTATCCTCTTAATACCAAGAAATGTTCCTCTGTAAAATCCATACTTCTCGAGAGCCTGTAAAAAATATACAGAACACGTAGGTGTAAATCTGCATTTGCCGGGAAGCAGAGGAGATAAAAATTTCTGATAAAAAAGAATAATATACATTAAAAATCTTTTCATTTATCTGATAAACCTGCTCTCCTGACAGCCGATTTCATTGATTTAAGTACATCCTGACACTTACAGTCAGTAATTGTACTTCTGGCAATAAAAACTATATCATAGCCGCTGTCAATACTATCCCTGATTTGTCTGTAGCTCTCCTTCATTAATCTGGCAGCTCTGTTTCTGACTACACTGTTACCGACCTTTTTGCTGGCTATAAAGGCTGTTCTTGAATATTCAAGGTTGTTCCTGAGATAAAAAACAACAATAAATCTGTCACCTTTAGATTTACCTCTACTGAATACGTTATCAAATGCCTTCTGTCCCCTTAAAACGTCCTTTTTTAACATATATCAGAAATATTTCCTTTCATACCGATAAACGGCAAATAAGCGCTGATTAAGCTGATAACTTCTTTCTTCCCTTTGCTCTTCTTCTCTTAAGAACGTTTCTTCCATTCTTAGTCTTCATTCTCTTTCTGAAGCCATGTTCCTTGCTTCTCTGTCTCTTCTTTGGCTGATAAGTCATTTTCATAGTTACAGTTCCTCCTAAATAAAAATTTTAACTGATTGTCGCCATCTAAATTACAAAGGCGCACATATACTCAATAATCATATTACAATTAAAAATCAATGTCAATTATTTTATTCCTAATAAAAAAAAGCCAGAGTTTAACCTCCGGCATAAATAGCATTTAAAATAATCTAACAGGCAGAACAAGCATATCGTATATATTACCCTCAATAGGTTTAATAAGAGCAGGAGTTACGCTTGTGTTAAAATTGAACAGAACGGTGTCATCATCAATTACTTTAAGTGTATCAAGCAGATACTTTGAATTAAAACCTATTTCAATATCCTCGCCCTTCTTATCGACTATTATCTGCTCTTTCACATTACCTGCATCAGATCTTGATGTTACTGTAAGGAGATTATTAGTAATATTTACTCTTATGAGGTTATTCTTTCCGTCGTTTGAAAGAAGAGAAGCTCTTTCCACTGCACTTATTAAATCATTCCTGTCAATATACACTTTTGTTCTGAAATCAGATGGAATAATATCTCTGTATCTTATAAATTCACCTTCAAGAAGTCTGAGATAAATTTCAGTATTATCAAGATTAATCTGTGCAAAATTACCAGCTGGAGAAATGATTACATCTTCATCTGAATCATCTTCAGAAATAATTTTATTAATATCATTAAGCATACCGGCATTAATAATAATACTCTGCTCAATATCATTCCTTACAGGTTCTCTGTTTACTGCCATTCTGAATCCGTCAAGAGCTATCATATTTAAAGAATCCTTCTCAAATTCAATAAGAACACCTACTATGATACCCTTAGCCTCCTCAACGCTTGCAGCAAAGGAAGTTTTCCTTATCATATCCTTTAATATATTCTTATCTATCAAAAGTTTAGTAAAATAAATATCAGGAGATTTAGTAACAGGGAATTCTTCATAATCAGCTGTTGTAATTGTAAATTCAGAATTATCTGTTACAACTCTTAGTGAAATACTGTCTATACTTTCAACTAATATGCTGTTAGCAGGAAGCTTTCTTATTATGTCCATGAAGAGCTTAGCAGAGACAGCAGTTACACCTGTATTTTCAATATAAATATCTTCAGTTACAGTATGTTTTATAGTAATATCCATATCTGAAGCAGTAAAAGTAACGCTGTCTTTTTCAGCAGAAATAAGGATGCATTTAAGAATAGGTCTTGTTGTCTTGTTTGATACAGCTTTTGATACTATATTTAATGCTTTTAAAAGCTGCTTCTGACTGCATGTAAATTTCATGAAAACCTCCGTAAAAAAACCTATATTATTAATATATTATTTTAGTAGTAGTAGTAGTAGGGCCTGTGGAAAAGTGGAAAACTCAGTTAATATCTTACACTCCATGGAGTTTTAGAGTTGATAAAGCTGTTGATAACTTGTTATAGTGCCTGTGATATAAAGTGGAAAACTAATCTTCCTTTATTTCGTTTATAAGTTCAGATACTATCTGATTTGTTTCTGAATTGTTTTTAATATCGTTAGATATTTTCTCAAATGCATGAAGTACAGTCGTATGATCTCTTCCACCGAAGTATTTGCCTATCTGAGGGTATGATAAATCTGTGAGAACCCTGCAAAGATACATGGAAATCTGTCTTGGATATGCAATATTCTTTGTTCTTTTTGAAGAATCCATATCTGAAATTTTCAGACCGAACTTCCTGCAGACTTTTTTCTTTATATATTCCGGATTAATTGAATTATCCTGAATTGAGATGATATCTTTAAGTACATTCTTAGCAAATCTGAGAGTAACAGGTTCATTCATCATTGTAGAGAAGCTTGTAACGCGTGATAATGCACTTTCCAGATCTCTAACATTCATCTTTATTTTTTCAGCTATAAAATTAATAACATCAAGAATATCTTCACTCAATTCAATACCATCAAGATGAGCTTTTCTCTGAAGTATAGCAACCCTTGTTTCAAAATCAGGAGGCTGAATATCAGCAATAATATTCCAGCCAAATCTCGAACGGAGTCTTTCATCCAGATTAACCAGTTTATTTGGAGCTCGGTCTGATGATAAAATAATCTGTTTTCCGTTATCATATAAAGTGTTGAACGTATTAAAAAGCTCAAGTTCAGTCTGTTCTTTACCTTCTATGAACTGAACATCATCTATCAGAAGAACATCCTGATTTCTGTATTTATTCTTGAACTCATCCATTTTTCTTTTATTGTTCTTAGTGTCACGTATTGCATCAATAAGTTCTGATGTAAACATTTCTGAAGAGACATAAAGAACGCGTAACTCAGGATGATTCTTAAGAATATGTATACCTATAGCGTGCATGAGGTGTGTTTTGCCAAGCCCCGATCCTCCGTAAATAAAAAGAGGATTATATGCATCTGAAGGTGATTCTGCAACAGCAACAGCAGCGGCATGAGCATATTTATTATGATCCCCGACTACAAAATTATCAAATGTATATCTTGGATTAAAATAGAATTCATCTTCGTATTCTCTAAATGCTACAGTTTTAGGTTTAGGATTGCTGCTTGGAAGTGAAAAAGAAATATTATATGATTTTCCGAATACTTCGCTGATGCTGCTTTTTAATAATCTCAGATACCTGTCGTTAATAACCTTAAGTACAAGAGAATTTGGCACTTCTAGGTTAATTAAACTGTTATCATCATTAATTGAAAGAAGAACAATAGGTTCGAACCAGGTTGAATAGCTTAACTGAGTCGTAGTAGCCTTTATCTGTTTCATTACTTTGTTCCATCTGTCATTTGTGTTTTCCTTCATTAAAAAACTCTCCTGTCTGATTCTTAATATATAATATCAGAAAAGTTATCCACAGACAATTACAAATTATAAATTGTTGAAATTGTAATAATCAACAGAGTTATAAACAACCTGTGGATAAATGTATTCACTTTTTGCACAGTATAAAAATACTGTTAAAAGTGAATAAAAGAATATATAATATATTTATCATATGTTAGGAGGTTTAAAATATGAGAAAAATTTTAACAAGCGAATGTCTTTATGGCGGACGTATCGTTAGATATGATGGCGGAGACACTACTGAAACTAATCCTATTTACCTTAAATGGAAGGAGGAGGGTCGTCTTGTAAAAATATGCCCTGAAGTATTCGGCGGTCTTCCGACTCCTCGACCTGATTCACAGAGACAGGGAGACAAGGTAATAGCATGCACAGGTCCTGATGTTACCAGAGAGTACACTCTTGGTGCAGAAGAAGCATTGAGACTTGCAAAGGAAAATGATGTCGCATTCTGCATAATGAAACTTGACAGTCCTTCATGTGGAAGCAAGTACATCTATGACGGAACATTCACTGATACTTTGACAGAAGGTCAGGGTCTTGCAGTTGAATATTTAAGAAATGCCGGTTTTAAAGTGTTCGGAGAAGATGATATAGAACTTGCTGCTGAATACCTTAAAGAAATAGAAGGATAAAGGAAAGTTAAGTAGTTTAGAGTATATATATGCGGTCCCATAGAGACCGCTTTTTTGATGAAAAAAAACTCCGGAAAACCGGAGCCTTGGGGTTTAGTAGTATGTGTTATAGAAATTAACTATGCCGGATATATCACTTTTATATCCTGATATTACAGGGACAATAGTAATATAGTATCTTTTTCCGCTTTTCATTGAATACTTCCCTATTTTATTAAGTCTATATGTTGATGTAACGCCTGTTTTTGGAGTTAATGTCTTTGTAAGACTTCCTCTTTTATTTATTGAAGTAGATACATAAACCTTGTATTTCTGAACTTTGCTTACCCCTTTGAGTTTAAGGTTGCAGCCGTTAAATAGAGATGAATATTTAATTTGTGCATACGGATTGCAGGCATATCTGTAAGAACTCCATGGTCCTGTGATTATGCTGTCGCTGCTATCAGTAACATAAGGTCTTATTCTGTATTTATATGCCTTACCCTGAGGAAAAGCAAAACTGTCTTTAGAATCACATCTCTTAACTAAAGTACCGGAAGCAGTTCTGATTTCAATTTCACCGCCCGTTGATGATAATGTCTGTGCATATTCAAATGAATACATATTATCGCTTCCAACAAGACAAAAATCAGATTTTGCAAATTTGGTAAATACATCAGCATAGTCGTTTATAAGTCCGTACTGCTGAATGCCTGAAGAATCTGTATAAGTAAAACCTATGGCAAATCTTGAAATGTATTCTCCTGTAGTCTCAATGTTGAAATCGGCAACATTTTCTTTAAATGATCTTGTATCAGGAGAACATTCATCTATATATTTAAGTATGCCATCATCATCATAAACAAGCCTCCATTCAGTTATATTCATATTCTGTGGAATACTGCATGTCCAGCTGACGGTAAAAGAAGAAGTTGTAGATGTATATGAAACATCTCCTTCAATATAGGTATAGTTATTATCACTCATCAGTGTGAATCCATCGGATTCAGAATTGCTGATACTGCCTGCTGGATTTGCAGATGCAGATGAGGCAGCAGCAAATATTACAGTTACTGCAACAGCTAGCATTGCTAGAATTCTAAGTGTTTTTTTTATATAATTAATCCTCCTTCAGCTATATTCTACAGCAGTAAGATATATGTGTAAATAATATAAAAAGCAGCTTCCGAAAATAGAAGCTGCAGCATTTTAGTACCATGTATTATATGAACTGAATTTAAAGAATGATTCTGATTTGACACCATTAATATACGGTATAACCTTAAAATAATATGTCCTTCCCTTTGACAATGAATTTGTACCTCTCTTATTAACAAGATATGTTACATTTTTTCCTGCAGCAGGTGTAACGGTTCTTGTAAGTTTATATGTTCCTGTGCTGCTTGTTGCAACAAATATCTTATATTTAACGTTTTTAATGCCTCTGAGTTTAATATTGATACCGTTCTTTGAAGAATTATTGCCATATGAACATGTTGTTTTAACAAAATACTTATAACCGCTGTAATTACCATAGTATGTCTGACCGTTGGATTCATTCACATAGTAATACCTTGCTCTGAATTTATAAGGCACATTATTTGATACCGAAAAATAATCGGTTGATGTGTATTTTGTTGAATAATTAATAGTATTGCCTGTATTTACAGCCACTCTTTCAAATTCTGTACCTGTAGCATATTGATTTTTAGCTACTGAGAAATAACCGGTGTTCTGAGTGGAATATACAGTTACCCCGATATTATCTTTAACAAGAGCAGCAGGTGTTGTATTTACATAAGTATAAAGAATATCAGAATAAGATGAAGTTGATAAATAGTTCCCGCTTCCATATGTATATGAATAATTTACAGTAAGCTTAAGTTTTGTTGAATATCCCTGGGCATATGCATTAAGAGTTACATCCTTTGTGTAATTACCACTGTCAAGAACTTTGCCGGAATTATAGTCTGATATAGTCCAGTTTGTAACATGCCATTCTTTAACGGAACTTGGCAGATAGCTAGGGGAATACCTGCTCAGATCAACTCTTACTACGCAGCTTGTATCCGAACTGCTTACCATTTTGAAAGCATCGCTTTCTCCATAAGCAAATGCAGAGGAAGCTGCAGCAAAAATCACAGTTACTGCAACAGCTAGCATTGCTAGAATTCTAAGTGTCTTTTTCATTTCTTTCCTCCATATTTAAGATATTCATATTTTACAGATATAAAAGATATGTGTAAAGATATTAGGAAAAAATACAGATACAGATGATGATTCTGACAATAATAATGATTACAAACTTGTTGATATTATCGCATCATTCAATTACAGATATGTTTTGTGACTGCTGAACAATATGATATAATTTTATCCGGAGGAAAATAATATGAGCAGATTTGATGAACATATTGATCGAAAAAATACTAATTCAATGAACGTTGAAGGTTTCCGTTCATACATATTCAAAGACAGGAATATTGAGTTTCCGTTTCCGGATGATGAGTTTATCCGCATGTGGGTTGCAGATATGGATTTTGCAGTTGCAGACGAGATAATTGATGCCGTAAAAAACAGGCTTGATTCACGGATACTGGGATATACGGCAATGTATGATGATACATATTACAGAACCTTTTCTAAATGGTGCAGAGAAAGATATGAATGGAGTTTCGATAAGAAATCGCTGTTTATATCAGAAGGTGTTGTCAGTGCTTTAATAAAGATAGTCGGATATGTTACTGAAGATGAAGACAGTGTGCTTTTCTTTACTCCTTCATATGGTCCGTTTAAGACTGCAGCTTCGATAAACAGCAGGAGATGCATATATTCACCTCTTGTAAAAAAAGACGGAGTGTTCAGAATAGATTTTGATGATTTTGAGAAGAAGGCGAAAGAAGCAAAAGTGCTTATTTTCTGCAGTCCCCATAATCCGACAGGAAGAGTATGGGAAAAGGAAGAACTTGAGAGAATCTGCAAGATAATAAGAAAATATGATTTGTGGGTTATTTCAGATGAAATTCACTGTGATATTTTAAGAAATGGCGTTAGTCATACTCCTTTGGCTAAAGTGATTGGAGATTATGATAAAATAGTTACATGTATGGCGCCCAGCAAGACTTTTAATCTGGCAGGGCTCAGATTTTCAAACGTAATTATACAAAATGACCATCTTGCACGTAAATGGAAAATGTATAATACAATAGATGTAAATCCTCTTTCACTGGCAGCGGCGCAGGCAGCATATGAAAGCGGAGACATATGGCTTTCTGAACTGAAGGATTATCTTGACGGAAATTTCGAAAGACTGAAGGAAATAATTGACGAAAAACTTCCGCTTGCAGAATTCGAAATACCTGATGCAACTTATCTGGCATGGGTAAATTTTGAAAGATACTTTAAGCCAGGCGAAGATATTGCAAGATATATAGCATATAATGCGAGGGTACTGACAGAAGGTGCAGGAAATTTTGTGGATAATGCCGACGGATATCTGCGTCTTAATCTCGCATGTCCGAGAGATGTTCTCGAAGAAGGAATAATGAGGATCGCGCAAGCAGTACTAAACAACGGAGATAATAATGTATATTAAGAGGCTTTCACTTGAAAACTTCAGAAATTACGATAGACTTGATGTGACATTTGAGCCTGGTGTGAACATGATTCTTGGAGAAAATGCCCAGGGGAAAACAAACCTGATTGAAGCAGTATATATGACCGGATTTGCAAGATCATTCCGTGCTTCAAAAGATACTGAGGTCATCAGATTTAAAGAAAACCGAGCATCAGTAACTGCAGATATATGCGGCATGGATTTTGATTTTACCATAAGCATAAGCATTACATCGGAGGGGAAGTTTGTCGTCTGTGACGGAAAAAAAATTACTAAGATGGCTGATCTTCTGACCAAGGTATATGTTGTAGTGTTTTCACCTGAAGATCTCAGACTTGTAAAGGATGTGCCCGAGAAGAGAAGAAAGTTCATTGACCAGGAGCTTTCAAAACTGAAACCGTCATATTATGACGCTCTTTATAACTATAGGAGGGTGCTGAAACAGCGAAATACATACCTTAAAGAAGAAAACGTAAGAACTGACATTCTTGATATCTGGAACAGCGAAGCAGCTAGATACGGCAAAGATATTGTTAATAAACGATACGAATTTATTGCCACTCTCGAGCAGATCAGCAGAGAAATTCACAGCAGTATAACATCGGGAAAAGAAGAACTTTCGCTTGAGTATGAACCGAGTATTGGAAAAGACGATGACTTTTATGAAGTGATGCACAATAATGAGGAAAAAGACATCAGAAACAGAACTACCGGCAGAGGTCCTCACAGGGATGATATGAAGATATGCATCAACGGAATAGATATTCGCCACTACGGATCTCAGGGACAGCAGAGAACAGCAGCACTCTCACTTAAGCTTGCAGAAATCAGGCTTATTCGTGAAGTAACAGGAGAAAATGCTATATTGCTGTTAGACGATGTGCTTTCAGAGCTGGATGCCGGAAGACAGACATATCTTATGAAATCACTTGAAGATGTTCAGATGTTTATAACATCTGCAGATATATCACAGGAGGTTGCGGATAAACTGGCAGGTGAAAGAATATATACAGTAAAAGCAGGAAAAGTAGAATAAAAATAAGCAGGGCTTTCGCTCTGCTTTTATAATCTACAATAGAGTTGTTGATGTAAAATATGCAAGATAGCTGACTACCATAATCACACCGCCGATTCTTTTAAGTTTCATATGCTTGTTTGAAACAAGAACAAAAAGCAGAATTCCTGTAAAAAAGCAGAGTATACTGTCTGACATAAAGTCTCTGCTGTATTCAATCGGTGTTATAAGCGAGGATAAACCGAGAACAAATAATATGTTGAATATATTGCTTCCGACAATGTTGCCTATGGCAATATCAGCGTTCTTTTTAATTGCCGCAGCAATACATGTTGCAAGTTCAGGAAGCGAAGTTCCGAAAGCAACAATTGTAAGGCCGATTATTCTGTCACTGACTCCGAAATTCTTTGCAAGGAATGTGGCGGAATCAACAGTGAGATTACTGCCCAGTATTATAAGAAGGACACCTATAACAAGAAGAAGAACAAGTTTCGGTACAGGTGCAGATTCACTGCGTTCCTCGATATCATCCGGAAGGTTATCTGAATCGGATTTTGACATTATAAATAAATAACCAAGATAGCATAAGAACAGTATGATTAGGATTGCTCCGTCTGCTCGTCCCAGTCTGTTGTTTGAAAGACCTGTTATCGAAAGAATACCTGTGATTGCAATTACAAAAGGTATTTCATATCTGATGGTGGATTTCTGAACAGCAAGAGGAGTTATCACTGCGGTTATTCCCAGAATCATTAGGATGTTCATGATATTGCTTCCGAGAACATTTCCGACTGCAATTCCCGCACTTCCCTTAATTGCCGAAGATATACTGATTGCCGCTTCAGGTGCACTTGTACCCATGGCAACGATTGTCAGCCCGATGACCAGCTGAGAAATGCCCATTTTAGATGCAATACCCGCTGCCCCGTCAACGAACCAGTCCGCCCCTTTTATAAGCAGAATGAATCCTGCAATAAGCAAAAGCGTATTAATCAGTATGTCCATTGAAATCCTCCTTTCTTTATTATATTGCTAAAATATTATACATCCTTAATTTTAAAAAATATATTGCAAAATCTGCAAGATAGACCCGTTTAAACTGTTGCATACAGTAAATTGATTGCCGGCTTGCAGATATGTACCTTTGAAAATTCTACGTTTAAGGGTAAAAAATTAATGGTATTATCAATTTTTTAAATATTTTAGACAAAACCTACTAAAAGATGCCGAAAACTTGAAATACAGCCTGTTTTATGGTACAATAATGCAGTTAAAATTTAGAAAAAAGGAGATTCTTTTTAATGGCAAAGGAAAAAGTTCAGAACAATTATGACGCTGAGCAGATTCAGGTCCTTGAAGGTCTTGAGCCTGTCCGAAAAAGACCGGGAATGTATATCGGAAGTACAGGCCCAAAAGGACTTCATCATCTGGTCTATGAAATCGTTGACAACAGTGTCGATGAAGCGCTGGCAGGCTACTGTACAGAGATAGGCGTTATAATTCACAAGGACAACAGCATAACTGTAGAGGACAACGGAAGAGGAATGCCTGTGGATACACATCCTAAACTGGGAATTCCTGCAGTTGAAGTAATACATACTGTTCTGCATGCCGGCGGAAAGTTTGGCGGCGGAGGATATAAAGTGTCGGGCGGACTTCACGGTGTTGGAGCATCAGTTGTTAATGCACTTTCAACCCGTATGGAGGTTGAGGTAAGAAGAGACGGCAAGATATATGCACAGGCCTACGAGAAAGGCAAAACTGTGACCGGACTGGAAGAAAAAGGAAATTCAAGAAAGACCGGTTCAAAGTCTACTTTCTGGCCGGATCCTGAAATATTCACTGAGACAACAGAATACAGTTATGATACCCTTATGCACAGGCTGAGAGAAACTGCTTTTCTTAATAAGGGAATCAAAATCACACTCAAAGATGAGAGAACAGGTACAAGTGATGAATTCCACTATGAGGGTGGAATCAAAGAATTTGTAGCTTTCCAGAACCAGAGCAAAGAACCTCTTCACAAAGATATTATATATTTTGAATTCAAAAGAGATAACTGTGAAGGAGAAGTTGCAATCCAGTATACAGACAGATACAACGAGTTTATTCTGGCATATGCAAACAATATCAACACAGTTGAAGGCGGTACCCATCTAATAGGGTTCAAGTCGGCACTTACTAAAGTGTTCAACGATTACGGCAGGAAGGCCAAATATATTAAAGACAACGAGCAGCCGCTTACAGGAGATGATGTAAGAGAAGGAATCACAGCTATTGTTTCCGTAAAGTTGGCAGAACCTGAATTTGAGGGACAGACAAAAGCCAAGCTGGGAAATACTGAGATGAGAGGTTTCGTTGAAAGTGCCACTGTCGAAAACATGACATATTTCTTCGAAGAAAATCCTGACCAGGCGAGAGTTATAATCGATAAGGCAATAAGAGCTGCAAGAGCAAGAGAAGCAGCAAGGAAAGCAAGGGACCTTACAAGACGCAAGTCGGTTCTGGATTCACATTCGCTTCCGGGTAAACTTGCAGACTGTTCATCAAACGACCCGGCGCAGACTGAAATATTCCTTGTCGAAGGAGATTCAGCCGGCGGAAGTGCAATCGACGGCAGAGACAGAACACGGCAGGCGATACTTCCTCTTCGAGGCAAGATTCTGAATGTTGAAAAAGCAAGACTTGATAAGATTCTCAATTCGGATGAAATCAAGAATATGATCACTGCATTCGGATGCGGTATAGGCAAGGACTTTGACATCGAAAAACTGAGATATCATAAGATTATTATCATGACCGATGCCGATGTCGACGGAGCTCACATAAGAACTCTTCTTCTGACCTTCTTCTTCAGGTATATGCCTGCACTTATCGAACAGGGATATGTATATGCGGCACAGCCGCCACTGTTTCAGGTTAAACAGGGAAAGGACATATATTATACATACTCTGACCGCGAGCAGGAGGCTCTCCTTGCAGGACTTGCAAAGAACAAGCAGAAGGTGAGCATTCAGAGATACAAAGGTCTCGGAGAGATGGACGCTGAACAGCTTTACGATACAACCATGAGTTTTGAACATAGGACACTTATTCAGATTACAGTGGATGATGCCACAAGAGCTGATGAAATATTCTCTACCCTTATGGGAGACAAGGTTGCACCTCGTAAGAAGTTCATAGAGGACAACGCTAAATACGTTAAGAACATAGATATATAGGAAGGAGGAGCAATGGCAAATTTACTTGAAGACAGCAAACTGCTGCAGCACGAGATATATGATGAAATGAAAAACTCATATATCGACTATGCGATGAGCGTTATAGTCGGAAGAGCTCTTCCTGATGTAAGGGACGGACTCAAGCCGGTTCACAGAAGAATACTGTACGGAATGACAGGTCTTGGCATCACTCCTGACAAGCCTCACAAGAAATCTGCGAGAATTGTCGGAGAAGTAATGGGTAAATATCATCCTCACGGTGACAGCTCGATATATGATGCAATGGTAAGACTTGCTCAGCCGTTCAATACAAGATATCTTCTTGTAGACGGTCACGGCAACTTTGGTTCAATAGACGGTTACCAGGCGGCTGCCATGAGATATACAGAGGCGAGAATGACACCTTTCGCACTCGAAATGCTCAGAGACATTGACAAGAATACAGTTGATTTTGCAGATAACTTCGACGGAGAGGAACAGGAGCCTGTTGTTCTTCCGTCAAGATTTCCCAACCTGCTTGTCAACGGTTCAAACGGTATCGCTGTAGGTATGGCAACATCAATACCTCCTCACAATCTGGGCGAGGTAATTGACGCATGCATCAAGATGATTGACGACAGAGACTGCACTGTGGAAGATCTCATCAAGATAATAAAGGGGCCGGATTTCCCTACAGGCGGTATCATCATGGGCAAGAACAATGCCAAGGCGGCATACCGTACAGGACAGGGCAAGGTTGTAATAAGATCCAAATGTGAAATTGAAGAGACAAACAGGGGCAAGCATCAGATTATAGTTACGGAGATTCCGTATCAGGTAAACAAGGCAAGAATGATTGAAAAGATTGCCGATCTTGTCAAGGAGAAGAAACTCGAAGGTATCACGGCAATACGTGATGAAACCAACAGAGAAGGAATAAGGATTGTAATAGAACTCAAGAAGGATGTTAATCCTCAGATTATGCTCAACAAGCTGTTTAAACATACACAGCTTCAGGAAAGCTACAGCATGATTCTTCTTGCAATAGTAAACGGAGAGCCTAAACTGCTGACACTTTATGATATTCTTCATGAATACCTCGGTCATCAGAAAGAAGTAGTAACAAGAAGAACACAGTTCGAACTTGAGAAGGCGGAGGCAAGAGCCCATATACTGGAAGGACTGAGAATAGCTCTTGACAATATCGATGAGATAATAGCAACAATCCGTTCGGCATACAATAACGCCAAGGAAAAACTTATCGAGAGGTTCGGCCTTACAGAAATTCAGGCTCAGGCAATCCTTGATATGAGGCTTGCACGTCTTCAGGGACTGGAAAGAGAGAAGATCGAAAATGAATATGCGGAACTGATGAAGAAGATTGCATATTACAGAGAACTTCTTGCAAATGAAGATATGCTTATGGGGGTTATCAAAGACGAACTCACAGAGATTAAGGAAAAATATAACGACAAGAGAAAAACAAAGATTGTTGCAGATGATGCCGAAATGGATGAGGAGGACCTTGTTGAACAGCAGCAGGTTGCAATTACAATAACGCATCTAGGATATATTAAGAGAATACCAGCAGATACATACAGAACTCAAAAGAGAGGCGGCAAAGGCGTTACAGGTCTTACAACAAGGGAAAACGATTTTGTCAAAGACCTGATTATGACGTCGACACATGATTATCTTATGTTCTTTACGAATACAGGCAAGGCACACAGACTGAAGGCATACGAAGTGCCGGAAGCAGGAAGAACAGCCAAGGGAATTCCTGCTGTGAACTTCCTGAGCCTGATGCAGAGGGAAAGAATTTCAGCGGTAATACCTATCAGAGATTTTGCTGAAGATAAATACCTTATAGCTATTACCAAGAAGGGAATAATCAAGAGAACGGCTCTTTCAAATTTCAACACAAACAGAAAGACCGGCATAATTGCCATGAATCTCAAAGATGATGACGAGCTTATTTCTGTTAAGGAGTCCAACGGAGACGCAAATGTAATTATTGTTACAAAATACGGCAAGTGCATATGCTTCTCTGAGGATGATGTCCGTATCATGGGAAGAATTGCAGGCGGTGTAAGAGCAATAAAGCTTGAAGGAGATGATGAAGTTGTTTCAATGCAGCTTGTCAAGCCTGACCAGAAACTGCTTGTTGTGACTGAAAACGGATTCGGCAAGAGAACAAAAGCTTCTGAATACAAGATTCAGGTGAGAGGCGGTAAGGGCCTTCTTACATATGACAAGAGCAAATTCAAGAAGACAGGACAGCTTATAGGTGCTACTGTGGTCGATGATGATGATGAAGTATTCCTTATAAATTCCGAAGGAATAATCATTAGAATCAAGGCCAGCGATGTTTCTGTTCTCGGCCGCGCAACACAGGGAGTGAAGATAATGAAGGTTGATGATGGTGAAAAGCTCATAGCTATGGCAAGAGCCATCAAAGATGAAGACGACGAGCAGGTAGAAGCCAAGCCTGAAAAAAAGAAAAAGACAGGTGAAGAGCAGCTCAGTTTAATATAGATAGAGGTGAAGCGTTTATGAAAAGAGTATTTTCAGGAGTGCAGCCTACAGGCAATATCCATCTGGGAAATTATCTGGGTGCACTCAGACAGTTCGTTGAACTGCAGGAAGATAATGAATGCATATATTGTATAGTTGACGAGCATGCGATTACAGTACCGCAGGATCCGAAAGAACTTAAGCAGCATATCCTCGATGTTGCTGCACTTTATCTGGCAATAGGAATCAATCCTGAAAAGGCAATAGTGTTCGTTCAGTCACAGGTGTCAGGACATGCTGAACTTGGCTGGATACTCAACTGCTGTGCAAACACTGGAGAACTGTTCAGGATGACACAGTTCAAGGCAAAGAGCCAGGGGAAGGAATCAGTTGGCGCCGGACTTCTGACATATCCTGTTCTTATGGCTGCAGATATTCTGCTCTACGATTCAGATATTGTTCCTGTGGGAAATGACCAGAAGCAGCACATAGAGCTGACACGAGATCTTGCAATCAGAGTCAACCACAAGTACGGAAAGGATACATTTGTTGTACCGGAAGGACGGTTCATGAAGGCAGGTGCAAGAATAATGGCTCTTGATGATCCGACATCAAAGATGAGCAAATCAGCTGAAAACATACACAGCAGAATCTCTCTGCTTGATGATGAAAAGAAGATAAAAAAATCAATAATGAAGGCAACTACCGATTCGGAGGGTACAATCAGATTCGATATTGAGAACAAGCCCGGAGTAAGTAATCTTCTGACAATCTACAGCGTGCTTTCAGGGATATCAGTTGAAGATCTTGAAAAACAGTACGAAGGAAAGGGCTACGGAGATTTCAAGAAGGATCTTGTAGAAGTCACAATTGGCGCTCTTGCACCGATTAAAGAAAAATACAATGAAATAAGAAACTCTCAGTACCTTATAGATACGCTCAATGACGGTGCAGAAAGGGCAGATGAAATCGCACAGAATACAATGAAGAGAGTGAGAGATCACTTCGGACTTGGACTTTAACATTTTCAGGTGGAGAAATCCACCTGTTTTTATACACGTTAGACGTGTGGGAGGTTTGTGAAGCTGACAATGATTCATGAAATATTGCCAAAGGTACTGGATAATAAATACTATGAAAACTGTGTTCCTGATGAGGATTCCCGCATTGTATTCACAGATGGCAGGCACGTATTTCTTAAAGAGACAGAAGATGGGTTGACTTTTCCACAATATGTGGATTACCCTGTGGATAAGTATGTATATCTGTTCAGTGTGGATAACGACCGGTTCTTTCTGGGGAGCGGGATTCCCGGAGATTTAATACAGTGCACAGTAAAAGAAATGCGTAGTGAAATGAACATGTGGATAAGTTTTGCTGCAGCTGTTGCGATACATATATATAACTGGTATAAAGACAACAGATTCTGCGGCAGATGTGGAAAAGAAACTGTCCATAAAAAGGATGAGCGTGCAGTTTTATGCAGCTGCGGAAATATAGTTTATCCAAGAATAAATCCCGTAGTAATAGCCGCTGTTATTCATGACGGCAAAATACTTGCAACAAGATATTCAGAAGGTCATTCGACGTACAGAAACTACGCTCTTGTTGCAGGGTTTGTGGAGATAGGCGAAACTATGGAGGAGGCAGTAAAAAGAGAGGTATATGAGGAGACGGGCCTCAGAGTAAAGAATATAACGTATTGGCAGAGTCAGCCGTGGCCGTATTCACAGTCTCTTATTGCAGGTTTTTTCTGTGAGGTAAGCGGAAACTGTGAAATCAGGCTGGATGAAGATGAACTCAAGGAGGCAGTCTGGCTTTCTCCGGAAGAAATTCCGGATCTGAGATACAACAGGAGCCTAACAGCTGAAATGTTCTGGGAATTTAAAAACCGTGCAGTGTGATGCACGGTTATATTTATCTTGAAATTGACAGCCCGAAGTGAAGTCTGATACATGTTTCGAGCAGATAAAGATCATCGTAGCTTTTGAGAGACATTCCTGTATATTCTTCTATTTTGCCGAGCTGATACAGTACAGTCTGTCTGTGTCTGTCGAGAATTCTAGATGTTTCAGCTACGTTTCTTGTGGCAAGATACACCTTGAGAGTATCCAGTATTCCGTTATTCTTCCGCTTCAACAAGTCCCTTGACGAACTCGTACATCAGATGAGGCTGATTCACATATGGTGTTGCGATTGCGATTACCGCCTCGTTTTTTCGTATGAAATCATCAAGCGGCAGATCGTTTACAGAAACATAATCTATTACTATGTCCAGATCGCCGGGGATACTGAGCAGATTCCTTTACCATGGTATAAAATCTAAAGTCAAGCAGTCACGTATTGTAAACATAGTCACCCCCATATATACTCAATATATTCTTTTCATACAAAATGTACAAATAAAATACGGAATATATATTTTGTATATATTGCCAAATATTCTGATAATTGTATTATTAAACTAGAAAAAAACGAATTTCGTCCAAGGAGGTTGAAATGATAGACTTTTTACTGAAACATGCAGATACAAATCCGGTTTCATATCACATGCCGGGTCACAAGGGAATGGAGATATTCAGAAAATACGGTTACGGAGATTTCCTGAGAAGGTTTGTAGACTGTGATGTGACAGAAATTCCGGGTGCAGACAATCTGTTTCAGGCAGAGGGCATTATAAAAGATGTAATGGAAAGATATGCGAAGCTTTACGATGTAAAGAAATCATATCTTCAGATAAACGGAACAAGCGGAGGGATAATTGCTTCGATTATGGCATCGGTCAGACCGGGAAGAAAACTAATAATGGCGAGAAACTGTCATAAGTCGGTGTTCAATGCGCTGGTGCTTTCCGGAATATCCCCTGTATATGCACAGCCGGAATTCCTTAAGGAGTATGGTATTTCAGGCGCAGTATCTGTCGAAGAGATTGAGAGGTGTCTTGACGAAAATCCCGATGCAGATGCTGTAATACTGCCAAGCCCGAATTACTACGGAATATGCAGTGATATAGAAAAGATAGCAAAAGCAGTTCACAGCAGAGACAAGGTTCTGATTGTTGACCAGGCACACGGGGCTCATCTTAAGTTCTTTCAGAAATTCGGATTCGGTAAGGGAATGCCCAAATCAGCAGAAGAATGCGGTGCAGATATAGTAATCGGAAGCATACACAAGACGCTTGCATCGCTTACACAGAGTGCGATTCTTAATCTCAATTCGGACAGAGTCGACAGATATGTTCTTGAAGACAAACTGCAGATGATAGAAAGCACATCCCCTTCATATATATTCATGTCATTCCTGGAAATCAATGCGGATATCCTGGAAAAGCACGGGGAACGGGCAATAGGTGAATGGAGAGAAGGTCTTGACTGGTTTTATGATGAGCTTCATAAGATTCCGGGGCTGAAGATAATGAAGAGCGACAGCATGGATCCAACTAAAGTCAATATTGATATGGGAGCATATGGCATAGACGGCGCCGCACTTGAGACGATGCTGATGGAATATGGTATCTTTTCAGAACTTTATGCAGGCAATGTGCTTATGTTAATGACCGGAATAGGAAACACAAAAGAGCATTTCAGCAGAACCATCGATGCTCTTTGGGATATCGCATCCAGGAATGAACTTTATGAAAGCGCTTCAGGAGAATCAAAATATACAGCACCAAAGCAGGGAAGACTGTTTGCGATTCCGGTTCATAAGGAGATGATTCCTCTTTCGGAGGCTGCAGGCAGAATATGCGCAAGTTCCATAATTCCTTATCCGCCGGGAATACCATATGTGTGTCCGGGCGAGGAAATAACAGGCGAAATGATAGCATATGTGAAAAATCTGCGCGATGAAGGAAAAAAAGTAATAGGAATAAATGATATTGGTTATGTAACCGTTGGTAAAAACGAGGAGAAGTGAAATGATTTCAGGCGGCGATGGCTTCTGTATCTGCAGTTGCAGGCTCCGGAAAAATAGCAGGAGTTGCAACCGCAATTGCAGCCGGAGGGCCGGGAGCACTGTTCTGGATGCTTGCTGCAGCTCTTGTCGGAATGGCGACGAATTTTTAGACACATTTGTCGTATGTCTTGTTTCGTGTCTTATAATTGTACTTTCAGGACTTTGGGACAGTGGAGCAGAGGGAGTTGCACTTGCAATGAGAGCGTTCTCGCTTCTTCTTCCTGGAAACTGGGGTCAGTATATAGTATTATGTGCATCGATACTGTTTGGTTATTCCTGCCTCATCACATATTACAATTACATGGAAAAAGGCTGGATCAACCTTGTGGGAAGCAGAAAGGGCAAATTCATACTAAGATGTATATGGATAGTGTTTATCATCATCGGTTCGTTCAGTTCACTTGGTTTTGTATGGGATCTTGCAGATACATGCAACGGCCTTATAATCATACCGAACCTTATTGCCCTTGTAATTATGGCTAAGCAGGTTGTTGAAATCAAGGATGACTTCTACAGAATAGAACTTCCTGCTTACAAAGAGGAAAAAAGACTTAAGAAAGCAGGCAGATAGAAAGATATAAACAGCAGCAGATATCCACAGGATGTGAAAAAATCTGTGGATATCTGTATGTATAACTTAAAATAACGTTGAAATTTCAATATATGAAAATCTGTGGACAACTTCGCTGATGTAATAAGTCTATGCTGCCGAAGTATGTACTTTTCCGATTATAAAAATAGACTGTCACTTTAAGTGACAGCCCGGTAATTATCTTATGCTATTTTAGTCTGAATGCATGTGTGTAATCACATACTTCTGTATATTTTATGTACTGTCCGCCGAGATATTTCTTGATTTCGAGGTCGGCAAGAGCCTTGCCTACTCTGTAATATGTAGGCATATCTGTCCAGTCAGGTTCGTTAAACTTAATTTCAGCCTTGCAGAATTTCGATACAGGAGGCTCAATCTCCCAGCTGTAGTTTTCAGGCTTATCCCATTTCTTTGGGTTGAATACCGGATATTCAACATCTGCTACAGTTATATCATCAACTGAAGGAATATATCTGTAGTTCATCTTTCCCTGACTTTGTGATGCAAGCTCCATGAGACGATTAGGGTCTTCTGCTTCTTTGTTCAGGTCAAGAGTAAGTTTCATGAACGGGAAGTCCCAGCTTGATGCACGCGCAGTAACGATGCCTTCATAATGAGAGAACCTTGGAATATCAGCGTAGATTTTGCTGTAGCCTATTCCGTCTCGACCTGCAACTATAGGGTCGGCATGGTTTTCGAACATCACAAGAACAAGGTCTCCGTCAAGATCGTGCTCTCTGCCCTTGAAATGAACAGGGGTGGATATATTAATCAGATTGTATGTATGTCCTGCAAGCCATCCGATGTCGGCAAACTCACATGCCTGTACTGATACTACAGGGGCATTGGATGTGAAGCACTCAGGAAGAAGCTCGTCAATCTGATCCTGATTTGTTTCGAATGTTACTCCAAGGCATTCACCTTTAGCCGGCTGATGAAGTATTCTCTTGCCGTCAAGAGACTGCATAGTAGTTGTAGGGCCGAAGAATATCGGCTGCATATAGAATTTACCTTTCTCACACTTGAATGACATTTTTTTCTCCTTTCTCTGCGGAGTCGTTTCAGGCTTCGCCTGTCAGTCAATATTTTACAGTTTTATTATACTACCGTTCTTTCAAAAAACAATAAGAGCAGGACCTGAGTCCTGCTAATAAATTATCGGTCCAGAATATCTTCAAATGAATAGTAGCCAGGTTCATCAGGGATAAGACCTGCAGCGATTACAGCACCATTTGCAAATATTCTTCTGCTCTGTGCATGATGTCTGATTTCAATGAGTTCATTATCTCCCCAGAACTGTACTGTGTGCATACCGGCTTCTGTTCCGCCTCTTACTGCATGTACACCGATTTCACCGGGCTGTCTCGGGCACTGCCCTTCTCTTCCGTATACCCTGTTTTCTCTTCCGATAATATCAAGAAGAGTTTTTGCGGTTCCGGATGGTGCATCCTGTTTCTTGTTATGGTGTGCTTCGATAAGTTCGATATCCCATTCTCCAAGATATCTGCATGCCTCCGCAACTATCTTCTTGAGTATGACAACACCGTATGAATAGTTTGTGCTGTACATTACAGGGATTTCAGATGATGCCTCCCTGAGATGTTCAATCTGTTCAGCTTCAAGACCTGTAGTTCCGCATACGATTGCGCACTTGTGCGAAAGCGCATAGTTGATTGCCATATTATGCATCTTGAAATGGGAAAAATCAACTACAACGTATCTGTCAAATTTAGTTTCTGTGTTTTCTTTGATGAGCTGTCCGAAATCATAAACCTGATAAAGTTCCATATCGTCCCTTGCATCGATAAATGATTCAATCTGATGTCCCATCTGGCCGTAGCCGAATAATACGATTCCTGTCATTAGATAAGACCTGCTTCCTTCATTGATTCCTTAATCTTAGCGATACTTTCCGGAGCGGCATTAGTAAGAGGAAGTCTGAATCCTCCCACATTCATGCCCATGATGTTCATAGCTTCCTTAACAGGGATAGGATTTACTTCGCAGAACAGGTTGTTGATAAGCGGCATAAGTCTGATCTGCTCGCTTATAGCCTCCTGAACATTGCCGTTCAGGAAATTCATAACCATGTCATGAGTTTCACGAGGCATGATGTTTGCAAGAACGGAAATAACTCCTGATCCTCCAAGAGAAAGGACAGGGAGAATCACATCGTCGTTGCCGCTGTATATTGCGAAATTCTCATTGGCATACTTTGCAATTTTTGCGACATATGAAAGATTGCCGGATGCTTCCTTAATACCTGCGATGTTCTCGTGCTCGGAAAGCCTTCCGACAACGTCAACAGGGATTTCACATCCTGTTCTTCCCGGCACATTGTACAGATAGACAGGAATGTCAGTAATGTCTGCAACATCTGCAAAGTGTCGGTACATGCCTTCCTTGTTTGCCTTGTTGTAATAAGGTGAGATGTTAAGAAGCGCATCTGCACCTGCTCTCTGAAGATCAAGGGACTTTTCGATTACCGTCTGTGTGCAGTTTGAACCGCTGCTGGCGATAATAGGCACTCTGCCGGCTACTCTGTCAACAGTGTATTCGCAGATATGAAGGTCTTCTGCATGAGACATAGTAGGTGATTCGCTTGTAGTTCCAAGAACTAAAAGCGCGTCAGTCTTGTTCTCAAGATGAAAATCGATAAGTTCTCCTAAAACCTTGTAGTTAACGTCTCCTGTTTCAGTAAATGGTGTTATTAAAGCTACAATTGATCCTGTAATTCTGTTCATGTTCCTCTCCTTTTATATGTCATCTGAATTATATCATACATGAGTGAAAAAGTGCAAAAAAAGCCGGTACGCATATTACCCGTACCGGAATAAGTCAAATGAATTTGTCCATTTACTTTCTCGGTTCAACGGGCAACTGCAAATACACCTCCCCGTGAATCCTCAAATCACAGGCAGATGTTTAACGTTTGCTCTGTTTACCGAAAGTAACTGAATGTGTCATCTTTTCCCTCCTGATTGCTATCGCATATACATTAGCATCTGAATACAAGGATGTCAATAGATTTTAGTGATTAATTCACAAATTTGAAACAGGAAAGAAAAGAGACTGTGATTGTTATGATAATTAACTGTATTTAAATAATTTGCAATAAAAAATAGAACTGTTATTTATATTGGGGAAATTATAGGGATTAAGCGTAAACTGTTATTAAAAAAATATTAAAATCTGTGTATTTAAACAAGGTCAGTTATGATGTATTATATATGTCAGAAAAAAATATAAGATAGAAGGGATTAATAATTATGACTACAAACACAGCAGCAGTATCAAGATCGGCAACACAGATGCTGGTTATAAACGCGCTTTTTATTGCGCTAACATTTGTTGCCACCATGTTTATAAACATCAGACTTCCGCTTATGGGACAGGGAGGACTTATTCATCTGGGTAATATTCCGCTTTTCCTTGCAGCTATGATTTACGGAAAGAAGACAGGAGCACTTGCAGGCGCATTCGGAATGGGACTGTTCGACCTTATATCAGGATGGACAGCATGGGCGCCGTTTACTTTCATTATAGTAGGATGCATGGGATTTACTGCCGGCCTTATAACTGAGAAGATGAATGTAAGACCGATAATTAAGAATACAATTGCAGTAATAGCTGCCCTTGTAATAAAAATTGTGGGATACTATTTCGCAGAAGTAATTCTTTACGGCAACTGGGTTGTCCCGCTTGGATCAATTCCGGGAAATGTTCTTCAGGTTGTCGTAGCAGGTATAATTGTGGTACCATTTGCAGGTAGACTTAAGAAATTAGCTGACAGATTCTAATACCGGGAGGCGGCAATGTACAAGATAATGACAGCAGGTCCTGTTCAGGTAAGGGAAAATGTACGAATGGCAAGAAGCCTTGAGACAACCAATCCTGATCTTGACCTTGAATTTTATGAACTATACAAAGAGACATGTGATATTTTAAATGATTATATGCATTCGAAAGGAAGAGCATATATTCTGGGCGGAGAGGGTATTCTCGGACTGGAAGCGGCATGTGCCTCACTTACTGAGCCCGGAGACAGGGTACTTGTAATCGACAATGGTATATTCGGAAAAGGGTTTGCCGATTTTGTATCCATGTATGGGGGAACACCGGTCCTTTATTCTGCAGATTACAGAAATCCTCTTGATGCAGAAGCTCTTGCAGATTTTCTTGAAAAAGATTCTGATTTCAAGTATGCGACAGTTGTTCACTGTGATACACCAAGCGGTGTGCTTAATGATATTTCTGTGATATGTCCTCTTTTATCGCAGCATGGGATACTTACAGTAGTCGATTCGGTTGCAGCAATGTTCGGTGAATATGTAAATGTGGAAGAAAGCTGCATAGATATTCTCTGCGGCGGTTCGCAGAAGGCACTGTCTGCTCCTCCGGGACTGACAATGCTATGGGTCAGTGACAGAGCTCTTGAAGCTATGGAAAACAGAAAAACACCAATAGCTGCATTTTATGCCAACATACTGACATTCAAGAATTATTATGAAGACAAATGGTTCCCATATACAATGCCAGTAAGTGATATAATGGGACTGAGAGCCGCACTTGATAATGCGGTGGCAGATACTGATATACTTGCAAGACATGCAAAAATAGCAGCTGCGACAAGGGAAGCTGTACGAAAATCAGGGCTTTCTCTTTACCTTGAATCGGGGTATTCAAACACAGTAACAGTAATAGAAGTGCCGGAAGGTCTTACTGACGAACAGATTCTTTCAACAGTTAGAGACAGATACGGAGTAATGCTTTCAGGATGCTTTGACGTCCTTGCAGGTAAAGTTTTCAGAATAGGACACATGGGGGAGAATGCCAATGAGGATGATATGATAATGACAATGGATGCACTTGACAATACATTTGCAGACCTTGGTTATCCGCTCAGGGCATCATTAAAAGAAGAGTTTATTAACAGTATGAAATAGTTCAGAAATCTCTGTCCTTACGGGCAGAGATTTGCTTTTGGGACACAGATTCTGTTGACAGATAATGTGAAGAGTGATATATTGTCTAACAGTTAGGATGTCTAACTAAATTTGATGAAGATTGTAATTACATAATAAAGGAGAAAAGACATGTACGAAAAAATATTAGAAATCGTTGCTGAACACTTAGACGTTACAGTAGATGAAATCAACAGAGACTCAAAGTTTGAAGATCTTGGGATCGATTCACTTGATGCAGTGGAACTTGTTATGAAACTGGAAGAAGGTCTTGACATTCAGCTTGACCTTGACAGAGAACTTCAGACTATCGACGACCTTGTAAAATTCGTTGAAGAAAAGAGCGCTGAATAATATGCGTAAAGGGATAATTGCAGAGGAGCTTGGTCTCAAATATCCGATTTTCCAGGGAGGCATGGCATGGGTTGCAGATGCACAGCTTGCGGCTGCAGTGTCAAATGCGGGCGGACTTGGAATTATAGGAACTGCAAATGCAGACGGTAAGTTTGTAAGAGAACAGGTTCAGAAGATTAAGACACTTACAGACAGACCTTATGGTGTAAATGTAATGCTTCTTAATCCGAATGTGGAGGAAATTGCACAGGTTCTTGTGGAGGAAAAAGTTCCGGTTGTTACTACCGGTGCAGGAAACTCAACAAAATATCTGAAAATGTGGAATGACGCAGGATGCAAGGTTATTCCTGTTGTCCCTTCGGTTGCATTTGCAAAGCTGGCTGAAAGAAACGGAGCGTATGCTGTTGTTGCGGAAGGAACAGAAAGCGGCGGTCATGTTGGCGAACTTACAACAATGACACTTGTTCCTCAGGTTGTAGACGCTGTATCAATACCGGTAATTGCAGCAGGAGGAATTGCTGACGGCAGAGGAATTGCCGCAGCATTTGCAATGGGTGCACAGGGCGTTCAGATTGGTACAAGATTTGTGACTGCAAAGGAGTGTCATGTGCATCAGAACTACAAAGACAAGATTCTTAAGGCAAATGATACATCCACAATGGTAACAGGCAGAAGACTCGGTCATCCTGTGCGTCAGATAAAGAATCAGTTTTCAAGAGAGTATGCCAAGATTGAATATACGGATATTTCCAATGAGGAACTTGATGCATTTGCATCAGGCAAACTCAGAATGGCAGTATTCGACGGAGACGAAAAGAACGGCTGCTTCCTTGCCGGACAGATTGCAGGCATGATTAAAGAGGAACAGAGCTGTCAGGAGATTCTGGAAGATCTCTGGACCGATGCCGAAAGAGTAATAGAGGAGACATATAAATGGGTAAAATAGCTTTTGTATTTGCCGGTCAGGGCGCGCAGTACACAGGGATGTGTAAGGGTCTGTCGCCTGAAACCCTTGCAAGGCTTGATGCCGTAAGACCGGGGACAGCCCGCCAGATAATGGAGGCTGATGCTGATGAACTGATGAAGACAGATGTGACTCAGCCTTGTGTTTACGCAGCAGACCTCATGGCCGCATTTGCTCTCGAAGAGAGAGGAATTAAAGCAGATGCAGTAGCAGGATATTCCCTTGGAGAAATAGCAGCACTTGCATATGCAGGTGCCTTTTCCATTGAAGAGGGGATGAAACTTGTTGCTAAAAGAGGAGAAGCTATGCAGAAGGCTTCAGATCTGCACGAGACAGGTATGGCTGCAATACTTAAACTCAGTGATGAAAAAGTAATTGAAATATGTTCAAGATTTGACCAGGTGTATCCTGTAAACTTCAACTGCAAAGGACAGATAAGCTGCGCAGGAGATAAGGCTCAGCTTCTCGACTTTGCTCAGGAGGTCAAGGCAGAGGGAGGCCTTGCACGTATTCTGGAAGTTGCAGGAGGATTCCATTCGCCGTTCATGAAAACTGCAGCGGATGAACTTGAAAGCGTGTTTGCATCAGTTGAATTTGAAGAAACAAAGATACCTGTATATGCAAATTATACTGCAGCACCATATGAGGGAAACTATGCAGATATTATGACAAAGCAGATAGTGAATCCGATTCTCTGGCAGAAGGCAATAGAGAACATGATTGCATCGGGAGTTGATACTTTCATAGAAGTGGGTCCTGGAAACAGACTAGGAAAGATGCTTTCAAGAATATCAAAAGATATTCTGCTTCTCAATGTCGAAAACGAAGAGACACTTGAAGCTGCTGTAAAAGCTGTAGGAGGCAGATAATTATGATACTTGAAGGAAAGAAAGCCATCGTGACAGGAGGACGTTCGGGAATCGGCAGGGCTGCTGCGCTGAAGCTCGCCTCTGAAGGTGCGGATGTTGCTGTTTTCGGAAGAACATACGATGAATCTGTTATAAAAGAGATTCAGGATATGGGAAGGAACGCATATTTTTATGAAGTCGATGTTGCTTCATTTGATGCTGTCAAAGAAGCTGTGGACGATGCCGCAGCCAAAATGGGATCAATAGATATTCTTGTTAATTCTGCAGGAATTACTAAAGACGGACTTATCGCGATGATGAACGAGGATGCTTTTGACCAGGTTATTGACATTAATCTGAAGGGGACTTTTAATACCATAAAGCACTGTTACAGATATTTTATTAAACAGAAGAGCGGAAAAATTGTGAATATTACTTCTGTTTCAGGACTTACAGGAAATGCAGGACAGGCAAATTACAGTGCATCCAAAGCAGGTGTTGTGGGGCTTACAAAGACCGTCGCAAAAGAACTGGCAGGAAGAGGAATATGCTGTAATGCAATAGCACCGGGATTCATCGAAACACCTATGACAGAGAACCTTAAAGAGTCTCCTTTAATGAAATCAATTCCGATGAAAAGAATGGGTAAACCTGAAGAGGTTGCTGAACTTGTGCTTTTCCTTGCAAGTGACAGAGCTTCATATATTACCGGTGAAGTAATACGCATAGACGGCGGAATAGCAATGTAGGAGTAAAGAAAGTTATGAATAGAAGAGTAGTTGTTACAGGAATGGGTGTAATCTCGCCTGTAGGAAATGATATTGACACTTTCTGGAATAATCTCATAAACGGTGTCAATGGAATCGGACATATCACTAAATTTGACACAACAGACTATGCGGTAAAAATAGCAGCGGAAGTAAAGGACTTCAACGTGCTTGACTATATGTCAAAACCGGATTCAAGAAGAGCTGACATAAATGTGCACTATGCAATGGGTGCTGCTGCACAGGCTGTGGAAGACAGCGGGATTGAAGGAAGGTTTGTACCTGAAAGGTGCGGAGTGTATTTCGGTTCCGGTATTGGAGGAATCACTACATTTGAAGAGGTAAACACAAAACTCATCAACAAGGGACCAAGATTTGTGTCACCGTATTTTATTCCAATGATGATTCCTAATATGGCAGCAGGAACAATAGCCATAAAATACGGATGCAAGGGAGCGGCACTTCCTGCAGTATCAGCATGCGCATCAGGAACCAATGCAATCGGTGAAGCACTCAGAGCAATCAGACACGGATACGCAGATGTAATGATTACAGGAGGAACAGAAGCTGCAATTACGGCAACAAGTCTTGCCGGCTTTATAAACATGCAGGCACTTAATATTACAGATGATATTGAACATGCTTCACTTCCTTTCGATGCAAGAAGAGGCGGATTTGTAATGGGAGAAGGAGCAGGCGCACTTGTTCTTGAAGAATATGAACATGCTGTTAACAGAGGAGCAAAGATATATGCAGAACTTACAGGATACGGTTCAACATGCGATGCACATCATATGACTGCGCCTGATCCTGAGGCAGAAGGCGGAGCAAACGCAATAAGGAATGCATACCTTGAAAACGGTGAATGTGATCCTGAAAGAATCTATATCAATGCACATGGCACAGGAACTCCGCTTAATGACAAGTCAGAGACACTTGCGCTTAAGAAAGCTTTCGGCGAAGATGCTGCCCGCAGACTTACAATTTCATCAACAAAATCAATGACAGGACATATGCTTGGAGCTGCCGGTGCGATTGAAGCAATTGCAAGCATCAAAGTTCTGAATGAAGGAATAGTTCCACCGACTATAGGGCTTGAAGAAGCAGATCCGGAATGTGATCTTTTCTATACACCGCAGAAAGCAGTCGAAAAGGAAATAGATGCTGCATTATCCTCATCTCTTGGATTTGGAGGACACAATGCATGTATAGCTTTCAGAAAGGTTAAATAAAGGATGAACAAAGAAGAATTAATGAACATTCTTCCTCATAGAGACAACATGCTTCTTGTTGAAGAGGCATATCTGGATGAAGAAGGTAAATCACATGGAAAATATACTGTAAAGGGCGATGAGTTTTTCCTTCAGGGTCATTTCCCTGGAAATCCGGTTGTACCCGGTGTAATCCTCTGCGAGATGATGGGACAGGCCAGCTGCATGCTGTTTGCTGAAGAAATGAAGTCGGGAATGACTCCGATGTTTACCGGTCTTAATGAAGTGAAGTTCAGAAAACCGGTAAAACCGGGAGATACACTTGAATCGGTATGTGAAGTGGAAAAGGCAAAACCTCCGTTCTACTTCGCCAAAGGAACAGGATACGTGGACGGAGAGGTGGCAGTTAAAGCCAAATTCTCATTTGCCCTCGTTAAAGGAGAAGAATAATGGCTGGCAGATTAGTTATAACCGGAATGGGAGCTGTTACTCCGATAGGCATCGGCGTTGATGCTTACTGGGAGAACCTGCTTGCAGGAAAATGTGGAATCGGAAAAGTTGAAGGTCTTGATATCAAGGTCGATATTGCTGCTTCATGCACCGAATTCAATCCTGAGAATTACATGTCAAAAAGAAAAGCTGCTGAAATGAGCCGGTTTATACAGATGGGATATGCAGCTGCAAAAGAAGCTGTGGAAATGAGCGGTCTTCCTAAAGACAGTGCAAGGACTGGGCTGACAGTTGGTACAGCTCTTGACGGATTGGCAAATATTACCCAGACACAGAAAAAATATGATGCATCTGACAGAAGAAGGACAGACCCGAGATTTCTGACAAAGTCTCTTGGAAATCTTGCGGCTTGTCATGTCTCAATAGAGTACGGATTCACAGGGCCTTCGCTTTGTATCAATACTGCATGTGCATCAGGCGGTGATGCAATACTTACAGCAGCGCTGCTTCTTAAATCGGGAATGGCGGATGCTATGGTTGTAATAGGGGCCGAAGCACCAATTGACGAAGTGCTTATGCAGTCTCTGATTGCGACAAAGGCAATTTCACCGACAGGTTCAAGACCGTTTGACAGGACAAGAGACGGATTTGTTCCGGGCGAAGGAGCAGGGGCACTTGTAATTGAAACACTTGAACATGCACAGGAGAGAAACGCAGAGATAATCTGTGAGCTTTGCGGATGGGCAAACAATTCTGACGGATACAATGCAGTTGCTCCAAGACCTGACGGTGCGGGGGAAAAGAAATGCATGAGGGATGCTCTTGCTGTAGCAGGAATTGAACCGGAGCAGATCGGATATGTTAATGCCCACGGGACAGCAACACCGAAGGGTGATGAAGTGGAAGCGGAATCAATTGCTGAAGTATTTGGGAAAACACCTTATGTCGGTTCATCAAAGGGATCAACAGGCCATATGATGGGTGCCGGAGGAATAACTGAGGTTATAACATGTGTAAAGGCAATTGAAACAGGAATTATACCACCTACAGCAGGGCTGTCAGAACCCGGAACAGACGAAGTTCGCCTTGCAGCTGATAAAACAGAAGCGGACATTGCATATGCAATATCAAATGCATTCGGATTCGGCGGACAGAATTCAAGTATAATAGTAGGAAGATTCTTACGGTAAACATATCAGCTTGCGAAGGTGAAAACGATGCGGGAAATGGACATTGAACTTAACAGTATACTGGTGGACACATATCACTATATCCTGAAGATGGAAGAAACACAGAAAAAGTATACAAGAACAAAACTGTCATTCAGAGACAGAAATGCGCTGGAACTGATAGAAGGTTCGGATAACGGCAAAAGAATAAGCGATATTGCCGAATTTCTTAAAATATCGAAACCATCTGCAACATCTGTTATAAAGAAACTTGCAAAGCTGGGATTTGTTGAAAAAAGTCCCGATGGAAGCGATGAGAGAACGACATATGCGAAAATCACAAAAAGAGGAAGACTCATGTGCGCATATCAGAGGCAGTACAGAAACAGTATGGCGTTAAATGTGGCAGACACTCTGACAGGCGAAGAATATGAAGGTTTCAAGAAGGGTCTCAGAAATTTGAATATGTTTTTCGAGGAGAGTATTGAACATACTGAAAAAAGAGGGAAAAACAGGTGAAGCGTATTGACATGAACATCAAGCCGAATTATGATTGACCTGTAAAGGCCACATTCGGATAGGAGTAGAAGTTTTTAGGAGGTAATTATGGAACAGAAATTCTATATCTGCGCACACTGCGGAAACATTATTGCAAAAGTAAAGGATGCCGGAGTACCTGTTATGTGCTGCGGTCAGAAGATGGATGAACTTGTCCCTGGAACTGTTGATGCATCAGTTGAGAAGCATGTACCTGCTTTCACAGTTGAAGGCAACATCGTGAAGGTTAAAGTCGGTTCAGTTGAACATCCGATGGCTGAAGAGCATTACATCGAATGGGTATCACTTCAGACAAAGCAGGGAAATCAGAGAAAGGCTCTTGTCCCTGGACAGGCACCTGAAGTTGAATTTGCAATCTGTGACGGAGATGAAGTTGAAGCAGTTTATGCATACTGCAATCTTCATGGCCTTTGGAAGGCAGAAGCTTAACAGGAATATTTCAGCCGGGACACTGTCCCGGCTTTTGTTGTCCATACGGCAGTTCAGGAAAACAGATAATACGATACAAACGAAGGTATATCCATGATTTTGAGCGTAAGCAGAAGAACAGACATACCGGCATGTTATGCAGACTGGTTCTACAACAGAATAAAAGAAGGATATATGTATGTGCGCAATCCGGTAAATCCGAGGCAGGTGAGCAGAATCATTCTTTCCCCGCAGGTTGTGGACTGCATAGTATTCTGGACGAAGAATCCTGCAGGAATGATGCACAGGCTTCATGAACTGGAAAAGTACAGATACTGTTTTCAGTTTACCGTTACAGGATACGGCAGGGATATTGAACCCGGTGTCGGAGACAAGAAGGAAGAGATTCTGCCGCTGTTTCGGCAGCTTTCTAAGGAAACGGGATCAGAATGCATGACATGGCTTTATGACCCGGTATTTGTGACTCCGAAATATACGATGGATTATCATGTTCATGCTTTTGAGGAGATTGCATCCTGTCTTTGCGGGTATACAGAGAAAGTAATAGTATCTTTTCTGACCATGTACAGGAAGACAGAAAGAAACATGAAGGATACAGAAGTAAAGATTCTGACATCAGATGAAATGATCAGGCTGGCTGCATCTTTCAGACGGATAGCCGACAGATATGGAATGCGTATTCAGTCATGTGCTGAAAAGGTGGATTTGTCGCCTGCAGGTGTATGCCAGGGAGCCTGTATTGACAGGAAGCAGCTGGAGAAAATCACGGGAGTTTCGCTTACAGGAGAAAAAGACAGGAATCAGAGAGAACAATGCATGTGTTTTTCATCAATTGATGCCGGAGCATACAACACATGTCTCAACGGATGCAGATACTGCTATGCAAATTACAGTAAAAGCACTGTAATAGAAAAATCGTCCAGATATGATCCGTATTCACCTATTCTATGTGACGGTATCTACCCTGATGACAGAATATCGGAGAGGAAAGTGTTTTCACTGGCAGAAAAACAGATTTCGCTTTTTTGAACAGCATATGGCGGACTGACTTTTTTAGTTTCTATCGGACATAATATATGGTATATTGGTTTTACACATTTTGTGAATAATCCGGAGGGTGATGATGAGCTGGTTTGATGAATACAGAAATAAACTAACGACACCTGAAGAGGCTGTCAGGGTTGTAAAGAGCGGAGACTGGGTTGATTATACTGTCACCAACGGTTTTCCCGCTCTTCTTGATGAGGCTCTTGCAAAGAGAAAAGATGAACTGTTCGATGTTAAAATCAGAGGAAACCTGATTTTTCATCCGCTAAAAGTTGTTGAATGCGATCCGCAAAGAGAGCATTTTATATACAACACATGGCACTGCTCAGGATATGAGAGAAAATTATGCGACATGGGACTGTGCAACTATATTCCGATGGTGTTCAGAAATTCAATGGAATACTATAAGCATTTTCTGGATGTAAATGTTGCGATGATTGCAGTTACCCCTATGGACAGACACGGTTTTTTTAATCTGTCATCGTCTATAGGTCATGCCAAGGAGATACTGAACAAGGCTGATGTTGTTATAGTCGAGATAAACGAAAGACTTCCGTGGATAAACGGAGTGTACGATGACTGTATCCACATATCTGAAGTTGACTATATTGTAGAGGGAGATCATGGCCCTCTTGTTCATGTGGAACCAGAGCCGGCAAACGATGTTGATATAAGGATTGCAGAGTATATTCTTCCAAATATTGCAGACGGTTCGATTCTGCAGCTTGGTATCGGCGGTATGCCAGGAGTCATCGGCAAGATGATTACAGAATCCGGAATAAAAGATCTTGGAATGCATACGGAGCTGTGTTCGGATGCATACCTTGAACTGTTTGAAGCAGGAAAGCTTACAAACAGATACTCGGCAATAGCTCCGGGAAAGGGAATTGCAGGAATTTTCTTCGGTACGGAGGAATTCTACGAATGGGTCGACAGAAATCCTATGCTGCTTGCATATCCGCTTAAGTTTGTGAATGCTCCGCACATTATGGCACAGCACGATAATCTGATTTCTATTAACAGCTGCATTTCAGTTGATCTCTACGGACAGGTATGTGCAGAGAGTTCGGGGACAAGACAGATTTCAGGCACAGGAGGTCAGCTGGATTTTCTTGAAGGCGCATCAATGTCAAGGGGAGGCAAGGCTTTTCTGTGTCTTCCGTCAACATATACGGACAGGAACGGAGTAATGTACAGCAACATCAAACCTACCTTCAGCGGAGATATAGTCACATCGCCTAGAAGTCAGGCATATTATATCGTTACTGAATACGGAGCTGTTAATCTGGAAGGCAGAACAACATGGGAAAGAGCGGAGCTGCTCATATCAATTGCGCATCCTGATTTCAGAGACGGGCTTATTGAAGCGGCTGAAAAGCAGGGACTGTGGATTGGATACAAGAATAAAGGAGGCAGATTATGAATATACATGAATCGGTTTTTGTTGCAGAAGGCAGCGTGATAAAAGGTGATGTCACAATCGGAAAGGACAGCGGGGTATGGTTTAATGCTGTTGTAAGAGGTGACACAGACAGAATCGTAATAGGAGAAAGGACAAATGTGCAGGACGGGTCGGTTCTTCATGTTGATACGGGCTTTCCTCTTACAATAGGTGATGATGTCACAATAGGTCATAATGCGATAGTGCACGGCTGCACAATCGGCAACAATGTTATAATAGGTATGGGAGCAATAGTTCTGAACGGTGCTGTCATTGGGGATAACTGTGTTATAGGAGCCGGAGCGCTTGTATCACAGGGCAGGGAAATTCCTGCCGGGAAGGTAGCTTTCGGAAGTCCCGCACAGGTGAAGAAGGATATGACCCCTGAAGCTGTTGAGCACAACAGACACTCGGCAGAGCATTATGCTGAACTTGCGAAGCGGTATATGAAAGAATAACAGGCATGAAAAACCCTCTGAAGTATGATGTGCAGAGGGTTCTTTCATTTGAAAAAAATATTCTATATTGCATCTTCTATTCCTAGTGATACCGTTATTACTTCGCCAAGGTATGGCGCTGCGGCGCTGCAGGTGTGTACAGGCTTGGTATCGTGAAATGCGATGGTATATGAGGCTCTGACCGGTTCATCTGAAATCCGGTCATTGTCTGTCATGTCTCCGGAGAGTCCTGAAGGAATATCAACAGCGTAAACCGGCCTGCCGGACCTGTTTATGTAATCCACAGCTGCTTTTGCCCGGTCTCTCAAAGGTCCATGAAATCCTGTTCCATATATAGCATCGATGAATATATCACCTTCAGGTTCATCGCAAATTGCAGCACCGGGTATCAGTTTGAAATTTGTCATGGCATCGGTTGTCTTTGGTTCTCCGTCCACCAGCATAATCTCAACCCGGACTCCTGCGTTTATAAGCAGTCTGCTTATTACAAAACCGTCTCCGCCGTTGTTTCCTCTGCCGCAGAAAACAGCCGCTTTTTTGGGAAGACCGTGTCTTGTAATCTCTTTAAATGCGGCAGTTCCCGCATTTTCCATCATCTGATAATAGCTGATGCCGTTTTCGTCGGCTCTTTTTTCGATTGCTTTCATTTCAGAACATGTAACAGTCATAGGATCACCTGCCTGTATCTATACCGTCGAAATCCGAAAGGAATGAATAAACTCTGTTAAGGATGTCGTCAGTTCCGCCTGCAATGTCTGATTCTACGTTGAGCGGCATGATAGGGTCATGGAGAGATTTTCTCAAAAGACACCATCCGCTGCCGAAAGAAAGCCGCACTCCCTCGTAGTTTGGTGTTACAACAGTAATTCCTTCCCGATTCGCCCAGTTTTTGAAGTTCTCAAGAACCATATCGGCATACTGTGAAAAATCAGGGACCGTTATTGGAAATCTTACTTCTGATGCCTCAAGCGGCTCTTTAAGGTTTTCGAGAAGACTGTCAAGAGTCTTACCCTCTTTTCTTAGTTTTGCAGCTTTAATAACTATTTTTGTAGCAAGATAGGCGCCATCATCAAGAAAATAGTTCTCTTTAAGTGCGGCATGTCCGGAGGTCTCTATTGCAAGCCAGCACTCTTCTCCGTTTTCATTTAGTTCGATTGCCTTGTTAATAACGTTTTTGTAGCCTCTCTTGAATCTGAGATGTTTCATGCCAAGGGTTTCTTCAAGATATTCTGTAAGCTGATCCGATGTGATGCTGTCTGTAACAATTGTTGTGCCGGGATGTTCTTCGCATACAAGAGAGGCCGCCATTGCAACAATTCCGTTTCTTGAAATCTCTCTTCCGTATCTGTCAACTGCTGCTGATCTGTCTACATCGGTATCGAAAATGATGCCGAAATCACAGCCTGATGAAACCACTTTTTCAGATATGCTCCTCATTGCTTCCCTGTTTTCAGGGTTAGGAGCATGATTGGGAAATGTGCCGTCCGGCTGGAGAAACTGAGATGCTGAAATATCGGCACCAAGAGGCTTAAGAACATCCTCTGCATAAAAACCTCCCGATCCGTTGCCTGCATCTACACATATTTTCATTCCTTCAAGAGGCCTTTCGTCTCCCGTAGCTGATATTATGAGGTTTCTGAGATGAGCGCTGTAAAGTTTCATGAGATCTGATTTTTTCTCAGGTGCAAAATCAGCAGAAAACGGGAGTTCATCAAGTTTGCTGTCAGACTGTGCATATTCGATGATTTCACGAATATCCTTCTTGTCAAGACCGCCGTCCCGTGTGAAGAACTTGAATCCGTTTCTGTTGAAAGGAAGATGTGAAGCTGTAATCATAACAGCACCGTCACATGCTGTTTCAGGGAAAACTGTTGACATGAACATTGCAGGGGTTGATGCTATTCCCGCATTTAAAACCTCTGTTCCGTGCGCAGTCACAGCTCTTGCTATATTCTCGGCAAGAATCGGGCGTGAAAGTCTGGGATCGCTTCCCATTGCAATCTTTAAGGTATCACATGGTTTGCCTGTTCTGTGAGTTAGCCAGACAAGAAATCCTTCTGCAATTCTGGCAGCTTCTACAGGTCCGAGATTTGGATTTTCTCCTTCGACACCGGCAAGGGCTATTCCCCGAATATCGCTTCCGTTCTGAAGTTTTGTAAAATCATAATCCATTGTCTATTCCTCCTCATACATTCTGCGGTAGATATCGGGTCTGAAATCCGGGGTTCCGGTCTGTCTTCTCGGTATGCAAAGTCTTCTCGATGCAGCTGAGAGATCAAGCTCGGCGTCATATATACCCTCGTAGATGCAGTCAAAATCACCGCCGTAAGTCATTACCTGTGTTTCATAGAATTCGGAAGGCCTGGGACCTATGATGACACTTCCGCCTCCAAATGTGCTGAATCTGTCTCTGCCTGTGAGATTGGATGATGCTATGAATATTGTATTGCACAAAGTTCCGTATTCGAGCATCGGTCTGTAGTAGTCGAGGAATGCCGCGCGGCTTCCCTCTTTGTCAGTTTCTTCAGGCAGGGCAGTAGGGTTAAGATAGAGTCTGCAGCCTTTGTATGTGCAGTATCTCATGATTTCCGGAAACTGATAAGTGTCATAGCAGATTCCTATTCCTATTCTCCCCCATGGAGTATCGAACATGAACGGGGTATCGCCTTTTTCACACCAGGTGAGTTCGGGTCCGAAAGGATGAATCTTCCGGTAGGAACCGATAATTCCTTCAGGGCCTGTAACTACAGCTGAGTTGAACAGAAGAAAACCGTCCTGCTCAGGCATTCCGAAGATAATAAACATTCCGTATTTGATTGACAGTGATTCAATCCGCTTGACCGAAGGGCCGGAAAGAGTTTCAGCCATTAGTATCTTTTCAGTACGGGAAATGGTCTCATCGATATACATATCGTAGCCTGTCAGACACATTTCAGGAAACAGAAGAAGATCGATGTTCTTTTCTGATGCCCTTTTTATGAATGATTCCATCTTGGAAAGGTTGATGTCTTTTGTCTCCGGAAAAAAATTGACCGCTGCCACCTTAATTATATCCTTCATAGATTCTCCTGAAAGAAAGGCTGCATCAGCAGCCTATTTAATCTCGCCGCTGTCTGAAAACAGCGGAAGTTTTGCAAGATATGTCACATCATCTCTATTCGCCGCATCGCCTTCTGCAAGAACGAACATTTTTCCTGCAACAGTTCCGCCTGCTTTTTCGACAAGAGCTTCCATTGCCGAAAGAGACTCGCCTGTTGACACTACATCGTCTACTATGAGAACTCTCTTTCCTCTGATAAGATCAACAACATCATCGCCTATGTACAGAGTCTGAATATTCTTTGTCGTGATTGACTGTACGCTTACCGAAATGGCGTTTTCCATGTACACCTTAAGACCTTTGCGGGCAATAACGTAGTTGTATTTGCCTGATTGTGCTGCCATTTCGTATGCAAGAGGGATACTCTTGGCCTCTGCTGTGAATATTATATCGAAATCAGGAGCCTGCCTGAGAAGTTCTGCTGCCGCATGCTTTGTTATTTCAACATCTCCGAAAAGAATGAATGCGGCTATTTTTGTGTCGGGACCTACTGAGTAGAGTTTAAGGTCTCTTTTGATTCCGGCAATATCTATTGTGTAATACATTCTGAATACCTTCTTTCATAAGATGTTTCAATTATACTACAAAGAGGAATACGGTAGTAGAGGATTCTTGACAAAAGAACAGGAAAAGCTAAGATATATGTATCATCTGCTGAAAGAAGGAAATGAAATGAGATATACTGACGAGAAAACCGTACGCAGCGGTTACAGGGAGCTTACACTCCGCCTTATACAAAAGGGAATACAGATTACTGCAATGGAAAGTGCGACTGCAGGACAGTTTGCATCGCTGATTACAGATACAGAAGGGTCTTCACAGATTATGAAGGGATCATTTGTTACATACAGTAATGAAGCTAAGGTGATGCAGGGCGTACCTGAGGAAACTATAAGGGAATACGGTGTATATTCACGTGAGACTGCACTGGGGATGGCTCAGGCATGCAGGAAGGCATATGATGCTGATATAGGGATAGGTGTTACAGGAACGATGGGAAATGTGGATCCGGCAAACAGCGACAGTATTCCGGGTCAGGTGTATTTTGCAATAGCACGCAGGGAGGGCTGTGACAGTTTCTTTAGGGAACTTGAGCCATGCAAAAGCAGACTGGAATACAAGATGTGTGTGTGCGGTCTCATACTTGAAGAACTGAACAAAATAGTAGAAGAGAAGTGAAAAAGACGCACATGGCGTCTTCTTTCTTATGAATGCAGTTTCATTTCTTCTGCTTCTCTTAGGGGTTCTTCAGTGAAGGCAACCCCCTCACTGATTCTCAGTTTGAAATATTTTATCGCTTCATCAATAAGGAAGCGGTATTTTTTTCTGTCAAGAATATTTCTGTAGTTTCTTGCAAGTCGCAGGCATATATCGGGATACGAGTTCATATCCTTGTCAGTTCTTGCGATTCTGTAAGCTCTTGTCAGGAGATCAAAAGCTTTTTTGCTGTCCTGTTCAAGCTCACCGCTGAGATACATATCGCTCAGCCTTATAAGTGCTTTGACGTTTTCGGCTTCTGCTGCCATCTTCCAGCATTCGATGGCTTTGGCTTTGTCAACCTGCGTTCCTCTTCCGAAGTAGTAGCAGTCGCCCAGACTGCTGATGGCCGGTATGTTTCCCTTGATTGCTGCAGCGCTGTAAAGGAAGAACGCTTCTTCAAGAGCACCGGTATTGTATGCATCAAAAGCCATCTCAAAATCCATCATATCCTGAGGAACTCTGGAATCGGAACCGAAGTATTCGTTGAATGCATCGTAGTAGGACCGGTCCTGGCATGAGAAGTATACA
Source organism: Bacillota bacterium (assembly GCA_016293805.1). Classification (GTDB taxonomy): domain Bacteria; phylum Bacillota; class Clostridia; order Peptostreptococcales; family Anaerovoracaceae; genus UMGS973. The sequence continues at coordinate 47,544 of JAEDDI010000009.1, forward strand.
TCTATGATAAAGTCCTCGTGAGAGATGAACCAGTTTACTGCTGTGATAGAGGCAATCTGTATTGCTTTTTCCGGAGGAAATCCGGGAACCTGAGGGAATGAAATGCTTCTGCAGTCATGTGCCATGGCTTCGTCGAGACAGTTTTTGAAACACGCCGCAAGAAGCCGTCCGTCAGAATCCTTCCCTGTAAATTGCGGCACTTCGGCAGAGATATCACAGAAAACGCCGGTTTTGTCTGAATCTGAAACAATAGCTGTGCCTCCGTTTTCACCTATTGTCATAGTAACATGCGCATCGGTTCTAAGCAGACGGGTCCCTGATAAGGTAACGGTCATATGAGATCTTGCTTTATGATTAAGTACAGACTTTATAAAGTCAGGTTCCATATGAAGGTCATTGCTCCAGGGATTGATGACTACTCCCTTGCATCCCGGCCATTTGAGAGCATTGTCGAGGATTATGCCAAGTGGAAAAGGCACCAGAGTATCATTTTCGCTGCAGTACGAATTATCGATATCAGTAAATACAGGAAGCCAGTATTTGTCCGGTTCATGTTCGTCATCTATTAGCTGCACCGAAATGCGGAGAAGTTCGGTATTGTTTGGAATATATTCTTCGAGTTCACCCGCGCTGTCCAGTTCTTCCACCGGTATCAGAATTTCCATGTCATCTTTTATCATAGCTGATATTGCATTGATGATGGGATAGGGATCCGCATCGTCACCGCCAAGATACCAGTTGTATATTGCATTTTCAATATGGGGACATCCCATTTCTTTCTTGTTCATTGTTTCACTCCTTGAATTCAAACAGTATAATAGCATGTATAAAGTGGGTTGTGAAGGTCAATTTGCGAAAAAGCCGTAAATTCTCAGAGTAAATTCCACAGTTGATAAAAGTGGCGTTTACCATTGGAA
>JAEDDI010000048.1 GCA_016293805.1 Bacillota bacterium
TTTGTACTCTAATCAAGACATAATAACAGTTATATCTTGAACATTGTACAAACAACTTCCAGTTTATCAAACAATTACATATGAACCCCAAGGCAGCTTCGGCTGTCCTTTTTCATATCCGAATTCATTCCCACATATTAAACTGAAGCAGACAATAACAGAAAAGATTGGAGGTAAGAGTCATGAGATATCAAATGAAGCTTAAGCTGACACATGATGAGGTCAGAGTAATATAACTGACGGAGATGTTCTCTGCCAGGTGAATCAAGAGTACAATTCAGGATATGCTTATTCTGTTCCACATAATCCATGACAAAAAAATATAAGATTCATAATCATCAATCAGATGGCGCACTGTGATTCTATTTAAGGGTAAAACTTCCATATGTTTTTTAGAGAAGCCTCAAGGGCTTTTTTGTTTGTATCGCTTTTTCTTCATGCTTCATTAGGCTGCTCCGAGACTTTAAATTCAAGGTTTTTCTATAATAAGTGGGCAGTCTGCCCTTTTACGCGTAACTGTTTGCGTTGTGCGACATTGAAATGCCCGCTATAATGTAACTGTAAACCAATATTTGCGAGGATAAATAATATGAATCGAAAAGGCATAATAACAGGCTGGCTGAAAATAGTAATCGGACTTCTGGTGTTTTCACTGGGAGTACATTTGACGATTCGTGCAAATCTGGGTCTGGCACCATGGGACTGCCTGTGTATGGGTATTTCATTTAAAACACCCCTGAACTACGGCATTTCTATGACAATAATAAGTGTGACTGTTCTGTTTATTGACATATTGATGAAGGAGAAAATCGGCTTCGGTACAATCATTGATGCACTGCTTACAGGAAATGCAGTTCAGTTTTTTAGTGATATAGACCCCTTTCCGGAAACAGAAAGCATATTCTGCGGCATATTGATTATTACTGGAGGTCTTGTTCTCATGGCAGTCGGACAGTATTTATATATGTCATCTGCTCAATGCTGCGGACCAAGAGACGCGCTGCTTGTAGGACTGGGAAAGAGGCTCAAAAGACTTCCTATAGGAGCGGTTCAGATCATCCTATGGGGTCTTGTTCTGCTGACAGGATGGCTGCTTGGAGGTCCTGTAGGTATCGGCACCATTGTCAGCACGTTCGGGTCGGGTATTGTCATGCAGATAGTTTTCACATATATAGGATTTGAGCCGAGACTGGTTGAACACCAAAGCGTAATTGATGCTTCAAAAATACTTTACAAAGGATAGATTACAGCTGAATTCAATAATCAGTTTTACTGCATGCCGCACTTAATAACGAGTGCGGTTTTTTCATCATACGATGTGGCAGAAATTACAGCCGGCAACTGAAGTGCAGAAAACTGTCTCTTGCAAAACTGTAATAATCATCACATGAGTCTTGTGATATAATCGGTATAGAAGAAAGGACATGATTATGACATCGGACAGATACAGAGTGCTCATCCTCGAAGACGAGGAAAGCATGAACAGAGGAATAACCTTTTCAGCAGAGAGACACGGATTTCTTCCTATCCAGTGCTATACAATTAAAGATGCCGAAAAATCAATTGAAGAACACGCTCCGGATGTGATAATCTGCGACATAAATCTCCCGGATGGCAGCGGTCTTGATTTCATTTCATCACTGCGCAGCCGGTGCATGAGCAGACGCCCTTACATAATATGCCTTACTGCACTTGATACAGAAACAGATCATGTTCTGGGATATGAAGCAGGCGCAGATGACTACATATCAAAGCCTTTCAGCCTATCTGTACTCATGCTGAAACTGGAGGCATTTGCCAGAAGAAATGTTAAGCAGGACGCCACACCCAAAGTAATTGTTTCAGGAAATCTCAGATTCGTTCCCGATAAAATGGAAGTTACAGTAGACGGCACCGCTGTTCAGCTCACGAGAAACGAGTGCAGGCTTCTTGGCGCATTCATGAGAAATCCCCAGCAGATACTGTCCAGGGACCAGCTGCTGATGCAGGCATTTGATATCTATGAAAACTTCGTTGACGAAAACACTCTGGCTGTGAATATCAGCAGGCTCAGAGAGAAACTGTGCGACAATGCACAAAATCCCGAATATATCAGAAACATCAGAGGACTTGGATACATATGGATGAAAGAACTGCAGCAGTAATCATCACCGCAGCCTCTGTACTGGCAGCGATAATTATAACGCGGTATATCGAAAGACGAAGAAGACGCAGGATGTTCAGGGAAGCTGAAATGATTCTTGACTCTTTTCGCGGTGAATTTACTGTGTCCTGTCCATCTGTCGAAGTCAGCGACAAAGATGCGGACAGAATCAACAGGCAGCTAAAGAGAATCGCCGGTCTGATACATCATATAAGGGAGCACAGCGAAGCCGAAAAAGAAGAAACGCGTGCGGTTGTAACAGATATCTCACATCAGCTCAAGACTCCTGTTGCCGTGATGAAAATGAGTCTTGAACTTCTCAGGGACGAAAGTCTGAGTGACCGGGAGCGAATCGAATTTCTCGAAAGATTCACAGCTTCTGTCAATGAGCTTGAGACCCTTATGAATTCCCTTGTTCAGATATCCAGAATGGAGACTGGATAAATCGAGCTTCGCAGAACCAGAACCCCTGTTGAGGATACTGTAAGAAACGCAGTGTCGTGCATCATAGGCAAGGCCGAAGAAAAGAAAATTTCAATAGGAGTTGAAGACGCAGAGGACGCATTGTCGTATCCACTGAATCACGACAGCAGATGGCTTTCTGAAGCGATAATAAATGTTCTCGACAATTCCATAAAATACAGTCCAAAAGGCAGCAGCATAATCATAAGTGTATCGATGCGTCCCGGCTTTGTCAGGATTGAAATCGCTGACACAGGCATAGGAATACCAAGGGAGGAATATAACAAGGCAATGACCAGATTCTACAGGGGAAGCCGTGATGAAGTTGCAAATCAGAAGGGCTCCGGAGTCGGTCTTTACCTTGTCAGCAAAATTATCAGAATGCACGGCGGGACTGTAACAATAAAACCAGGCAGAGGGACATCACCGGAATACCCGGGAACAGTAATCCTAATGCAGATACCAGAATAGCCAGGCTTACAGAAATGTAAGTCTGGTTTTAGCTTCTTCGTAATGTAAATGCAAGACTGGAAAAATATAATACGGTATATATCAAATCACGAGATTAGGGGGTAATTAATGAAAACAATATTAAGAACAGAAAACCTGTGCAAATACTATGGGAGCGGCAGCAACACAGTAAAAGCCGTTGACAGTGTAAGCATAGAAATAAGAAGAGGGGAATTTGTTTCAATAATAGGAAAATCAGGTTCCGGCAAAAGCACACTGCTTCACATGCTTGGAGGACTGGACTATCCAACATCAGGCAGGGTATACCTTGGAGATATGGATATTTTCTCAATGAAAGAAGACGCTCTTGCAGTAATACGAAGAAGAAAAATCGGATTCATCTTCCAGTCGTTCAACCTGGTATCATCACTCAACATATGGGAAAATGTTGTGCTTCCGCTCGGTCTTGATGGAAGAAAGGCTGACAGAAAATGGGTGATGGATGTACTTGAGACACTCGGAATAGCCGACAAGATAAACAATCTGCCCGAGACGCTTTCAGGCGGTCAGCAGCAGAGAGCAGCAATAGCGCGCGCCGTCATATCAAGACCGGATGTAATCCTTGCAGACGAACCCACCGGAAACCTGGATTCAAAATCAAGTGACGAAGTAGTTGCTCTTCTTAGACTGTCCGCTGACAGATACGGACAGACCGTAGTGATGATCACCCACAATGAAGACGCGGCACAGATTGCAGACAGAACAATGGTAATAGAAGACGGACAGGTGGTGAGCTTCAGATGAAAACCAGGTCAAAAGGGGATAAACTCATAAACAGACTCGCACTGAAGAATAACAGAAAAAACCGCAGCAGATCACTTCTCATCATGCTTTCGATATTTCTAAGCACAGCGCTTCTGCCCATGATAACTTCTTACGGAACAGGTCTTATCAGATACGACAGAGCAGCCGCAGACATCCAGTACGGGACATATTACGGAATGTTTTCTTCCGTTACAGAAAATCAGCTTGAAGCCGTAAAAGAAAACGCTGCATTTACAGATATTGGTATCATGAGAAGATGCGGCACACTGGACTGTGCAAAACCTGCCTCGCTCATATACCTTGACAGCACAGCGGTATCCCTGAGTTCATATACCAGACTGCTGGCCGAGGGAAGGATGCCTGAAAAAGGCAACGAAATACTTGCCTCTGAGGGAATGTTCAGTGCCGCAGGTTTAAAAGACATCAGTCCTGGTGATAGAGTCAGTCTTTCATTTCGTCCGGATGAGAAATCAACTTTCCGTGAAGCTGAATTCACCGTGTCCGGCATCATAAAAAACACTTCAGCCGAAGATGCGGGAATTGCTGCAGACGGATACACATGTGTCGTGACAGAAGACTTTTTCAGAAAGTACTGCAGTCCTGATGAATCTTCAGCAACTGTACTTTTCAGACTGTCGGAAGACATCGATATCGACAGCCAGACAGCATCAGATGTTATCAGCGGATATGCAAATGAATGCGGTATCAGGAACAGTCAGATACACGTAAACACTATGTATATAATGCTGGCGCTTAATCCTGGTACTGAAATAATTCTTACATGTGCCCTGCTTATCGCATGCATAATACTGTTTTCAATGATAGCAATCTATAACATATTTCAGGTATCACTTGTTCAGAGAATGCAGGAATACGGCAGAATCAAAGCCGTTGGAGCAACAGCCGGGCAGCTTAGAAAACTCATTACAAGAGAAGGTATGTTCCTTGCCGTTCCTTCCATTCCTGCGGGCTCTATCGCAGGATATATTTCAGCATATTTCACATTTGGCTGGATTGTCCGAAGGGCAAATCTTATTCAGGACATACAGGTTGATTCCTTTACATTCTTTTCACCTGCTGCAGTATCCGGAAGCATTCTGCTGGCAGCTCTGACAGTATGGCTTGCAATGGCCAAACCTAAAAGAACCATCGCAAATATTTCAGCTGTCGAAGCAATAGATTACAGAGAAGGGATCAGTCTGAACAGATCATGCCGGAAAAAACACAGGAAAAACAGCACAGGGCTTCGCAAAGGGTATGAAAACGTTAACGAAAAATCCCTGGCACTGGCAAATATTGCATCTGACAAAAAACATTCTGTCATGACCATGGCCACCATGGGGCTTACATGTGTCCTTTTTGTTGTGATGTCAAACTGCGCAGGCAATATCGACACCGAATACGAAGCAAGAAAATCGGTTGCCCACGGTCAGTTTGAACTGAGCCTTGACTATACATTCTATGATGAGGCATATCCGGAAAACAATCTGGATAATATACTCAAGGATAATCCCTTGAGCAGCAATCTGATTAACCGCATTAAGAAAATCGAAGGAGTAACAGATGTCAGATACAGGGATGTGCTTGTAAGCCGAATGGGCAGGCAGCTTGATTCTGTTGAGGTTTTAGACAGAGAAGACTTCGGCAGAATGTACGATGAAGGAGCATCAATCGGAGAATTCACATACGACAGCGCAACAGAAAACAGCCAGATACTGTTCGGCTGGAGCTCATTCCTTGCGGACATGGGGTTTTCTCCGGGAGAAACTGTTGAAGGAAACCTTGAAAACGGAAATACCTCTGTCGATTTCAGCATGGAAATCGCAGGATCTTTCGGTCACAGCAACGGAGGCTGGGTAATTACAGAAGACACTTTTAAGAATATGGGATTCACACCGGGAAGCTGTATCGGAACCATCTGGGTTGACTGCAGTGAAGAAGACATATCTGAAGTCGAAAAAGAACTGAACACCATTCTGGCAGATGAAAACCATATTGATATTGAATCCTTCTCTGACAGCCTGAAAGAGCAGGAATTCGGAGGTCTCATAATCAAATACGCCATATATGCCCTTCTTGCTGTAATAAGTATCATCAGTTTTGCCAACCTTGCCAATACTATGATAATAAGTATTACGACAAGACGCAGAGAGTATGGGATAATGCAGGCAGTCGGAATGACAGGAAAACAGCTTTGCAGAAGCCTTTCCTTCCAGGGCCTCATATATACAGGAGGAACACTTGCAGTATCACTTGCAGCCGGAATTCCTTTAGGTTTCCTGGCTTTCCGCTGGTGCAAGCAGCACGCGCTGTTCGGCATAAATGTATATCACTTTCCTCTTGTCGAACTTCTTTTCATGACTGCTGCGCTTATGGCAATGCAGCTTTCACTTTCATGGCTTCTCAGCAGAAACCTGAAAAGAGAATCTCTTGTCGAGAGAATCAGATACTGATACCAGAACCGGAGAAAAATCTTCTCCGGTTTTTTGTTGAGCAATACCGGATATGAAAGTATAATTTAAATAGATTCTATCGAAAAAACGGAGACTGGTTCATAGTCTGCATAAGCAGTATACACAATGTTAATCTGCGTTGCTTGATTGGGATTGTGTCCTTCCATACAATAGTGGTAAATCATAGAAAGGAGTTTATCACATATGCTAAACGAGAATATCAGAAATATCAGGAAGGCAAAGGGTCTGTCACAGGAAGAACTTGCCGTAAAGCTTAACGTCGTCAGACAGACTGTATCAAAATGGGAGCAGGGCCGTTCTGTTCCGGATGCAGACATGCTCATCTGCATATCTGAGTTATTCGAAACACCCGTAAGCACGCTGCTTGGTGAGACGGTAACGTGTTCTTCTGCAGATAATCTGGAAGCCATTTCTGAGAAACTGGAAATCATAAATCTGCAGCTTGCACAGAGAAAACACACTGTTCGCAGAATATTTCATATTATCTTTATCACTTTATGCGTACTTATCCTTCTTGCAGGTCTGTTTCTTGCGGGGCTTGGAAGCCCTTATCTCGAATGGGATTTTACAGATCCCGAAACAGCAGTTGTCGGCACATTCTACCACGCATTTGAATGGATATTCTTCAGGGCAGCGCCAATCATATTTGCAGCATCTGCAGCAGGCGTCCTGCTTACCAGAAAAAAACAGTAACATACGGAGAACAGACATGTTTGAAAAAATAAAGCTTTTCTTTGGCGGCCGTGACAGTCAGGGATACGACCGTCACGGTTTTGACAAAACCGGCCGTGACCGGGATGGATATGACAGGAGAGGCTTCAGCAGAAAAGGAATACATAAGATAACGGGAACAGTATACGATGAAGAAGGATATAACGTAAAGGGATTTGACTCTGACGGCGAACACCGCGAATACGCCCATCTAAAGGGGAACAGAATTTCCTTTCTTGAACAGGGTATACTATGCATCGACCTTCACGGAATGAATGTCAAAGCAGCCGTGTTATTGCTGGAGGAAGTCCTGTCGTCATATTATGATATTCACAGAATTATCATCATACACGGACATGTCCACGGTTCCAGCCTGAGAAATGTCATAAGCACATTCGACCATCCGAGAATAACGAAAATAATAACCGGCCTCTACAACGAGGGAATGACAGTATTTGATATTAAGGAAAAGGAGAACGATGAATGAAGGTAATCATAATAAACGGCAGCGCGCGCAGGCACGGCTGTACTGCACGGGCACTCAGGGAAGTTGAAGAGGTTCTTCATGACGAAGGAATAAAAACCATAACATTCCATATAGGCAGTCAGGATATACGCGGATGCATTTCATGTCACAAATGCCAGAAAACAGGAAAATGTGTCTTTGATGATGCAGTAAACGAAATCGCTGCGGAATTTGAGAATGCCGACGGAATCCTGATCGGAACACCCGTATACTACGCAGGAGCAAGCGGCACTGTAATTTCCCTTCTGGACAGGCTTTATTACAGCACATCTTTTGATAAAACCATGAAAGCAGGCGCTGCGGTAATATCATCAAGAAGAGCAGGCTCAACATCAGCTCTGGACGAACTCAACAAATATTTCACATTAAGCCATATGCCTGTTGTTCCAAGCAGCTACTGGAATGAAGTTCACGGATTCACTGCCTCAGATGTCGAAAAAGACGCCGAAGGTCTCCAGACAATGAGAAATCTCGGAAGAAATATGGCCTTCCTTGTAAAATCAATATCCCTCGGAAAAGAAAAATACGGACTTCCGGAAAACGAAAGCGGTATATACACAAGCTTTGCGGATGGCCTGTAACAAAAAAGCTTACCTTCCCGCCACACAATGAGGTATAATAGTAGCGTCGCTGTCCTTTATGGGCAGAATTTATAATTGCTATTCAAGGGGAGAAACATGGAAAAATTATTTAAATTAAAAGAAAACGGTACGACTGTCCGCACTGAACTTGTCGCAGGGCTTACGACCTTCATGACAATGGCATACATCCTGGCAGTAAACCCTTCAATTCTGTCAGCTTCAGGCATGGATCCCAACGCCATCCTGACAGCCACAGCACTTTCTGCATTCATTGGATGCACGGTTATGGCGCTTCTTGCAAATTACCCATTCGCACTTGCACCGGGTCTGGGTCTTAATGCCTTCTTCGCATACACAATATGCGGAAGCATGGGATACAGCTGGCAGTTCGCACTATTTGCAGTATTCATTGAAGGCCTCATCTTCATTGTACTTTCACTGACAAACGTGCGCGAAGCCATATTCAACGCCATACCGGCACAGCTGAAAAAAGGTGTATCCTGCGGAATAGGACTGTTCTGCGCGTTCATCGGCCTTCAGAACGCAAATATAGTAGTCGACAGCTCAACACTTGTAAGCATCGTCAATTTTCGTGAAAACTTCCATACAGTAGGCATCGGAGCACTCCTTGCAGTAGTCGGACTGTTTATCATATCAGTTCTCTATATCAGAAATATAAAAGGGTCCATGCTGATAGGCATACTTGCAACATGGCTGCTTGGTATAGCATGTCAGCTTACCGGAATCTATCAGGTTTCACCGGAAGACGGATTTTACTCTCTAATCCCTGTATGGTCAAGCTACAGCATCAGTGCAATAGGAGAAACTTTCGGCCAGTGCTTCAGCTTCAGTTCAATGTCATTCAATGCTGTTGACTTTATCGTTATAATGCTGTCCTTTCTTTTCGTTGATCTGTTCGATACACTCGGAACGCTCATCGGAGTTGCCGGCAAAGCTGATATGCTCGACAAAAACGGCAAACTGCCTAATATAAAGAATGCACTTCTTGCAGATGCAGTTGCAACAACAGCAGGAGCAATACTGGGAACCTCAACAACAACTACATTCGTGGAAAGCTCAACAGGAGTCGCAGAAGGAGGAAGAACAGGACTTACATCCATCATTACAGGTATTCTGTTCCTTCTTTCACTCATAATAGCACCGGTATTCACATCAATACCAGGTTTTGCAACAGCTCCCGCCCTCATATTCGTAGGCTTTCTTATGATAAGTGCAGTCACCGAAATAGACTTTTCGGATTTCAGAGAATCAATTCCTGCATACCTTTGTCTGATTGCAATGCCGCTGACATACAGCATCTCAGAAGGAATAGCAATCGGTGTCATCTCATACACTGTGCTTAATGCTCTTACAGGAAAGGCCGGAAAGGTAACTCCGCTGATGTATGTGCTTGCTTTGCTGTTTGTTCTAAAATATATTGTTCTTTAACAGCTGCGGACCTTTTCGGTCCGCTTTTTTCATGGTACAATTCATAAGTAATAACTATTTCAAGGAGCAGATAAATGACTGACAGCATATACAGATTTAAAAGTGCAGACAACTACATTATAAGTGACGATTTAATGGTTACTGCAAACATAGCAATTGCGATGAATAAACCTCTTCTCGTAAAAGGGGAGCCCGGTACAGGCAAGACTGCTCTTGCAGAAGCAATTGCAAGATCGCTTGACATGGACCTCATAGTATGGAGCATTAAATCAACAACAAAAGCTCAGGACGGTCTTTACCAGTATGATGTTGTAAGACGTCTTTACGACAGTGAGCTGGGCAATGAAGGGGTAGAGGATATCAGCAGATACATTAAGCTTGGCAAGATAGGCGAGGCGTTCACCAGTGACCGCCAGTGTGTCCTTCTTATCGACGAAATAGACAAGGCAGATCTTGAATTTCCAAACGACCTGCTATGGGAACTGGACCGCATGGAATTCTATATTCCCGAAACCGATGAGACAATAAAGGCAAAGAATCCGCCTGTAGTTGTAATAACATCAAATGCGGAAAAGGAGCTGCCTGATGCATTCTTAAGAAGGTGTGCATTCCATTTCATTGAATTCCCGGATCAGTCTATGATGAGAGATATAATTCTGGCTCACTACCCTGACATTGAAGAGAGTCTGATCAGTCAGGTTCTCGACGCGTTCTTTTATGTGCGCGAATACTTTGACCTTAAGAAAAAACCAAGCACAAGCGAGCTTTTAGACTGGATAAAAGCACTCAGGCTCAGCGGCCTTCCTACAGACAGCCTTAGACAGGATATGCCCCTTGCCGGCTTTCTGCTCAAGAAGGATGAGGACCTTGAACAGTTCAGAAACACATATGGAGGCCTCAGATAATGTTTCTTGATTTTCTTCTGTTCCTCCGTACCGGAGGATTTAAGGTTTCAATGAGCGAATGGCTGTCCCTTATCGAAGGCATGAGCATGGGACTTCACGGGCAGAGCATAAGAGGATATTTCATTCTGTGCAGAACTCTCCTCGTCAAAAGCGAGACAGATCTTGACAAGTTCGAAGAACTGTTCTACCAGTTTTTCAAAGATGTTACATCCGATGAACTGAAGGCTGAATTTGAGATGCTTCTCCATCATCCCGATGCAGCACAAAAGCTTTTCGAACAGTACATGTCAGCTGCAGACATCAGTCTTGAGAGAATTCTCTCTGTTACAGAAGAAAGACTTGGCACATTTGAACCCGGCCTTGATAATGAGATGGCCGTTGCATCCATAGACGCCCCTGCAGGCGGTGGAACTCCAGGAAGTATGGGAGCCGGTCCCGGCGGAGGAACAAACATGCAGGGTGCCGGCGGCAAATCAATCATTCATATGCGCGGAGACCGCAAATTCAGAGACTGGCGTACAGACTGCACAATCGAGTCCAGACAGTTTCAGATGGCATTCAGACTTCTACGTGAACTTTCCAGGAAACTGGACACAAACGAAGAAGAACTTGACATATGGGGTACAATTCATCATACATGCAAACGTGGAGGAATTCTCGATATCCGAATGCAGCCGCCAAGAAGAAACAGACTCAAACTTCTCGTCCTCATAGATTCCGGCGGTTCGATGCGTCCCTACGAGGAGCTGTGCAGCCTTCTGTTTCAGTCACTCAACAGGGCGAACACATTCTCAGACCTCAAGATATACTATTTTCACAACTGTCTTGAGGACCATGTATATGAAGATCCGTCCATTGATACAGATAAAACCGTTCAGTCAGACTGGATACTGAAAAACATATCAGATGACTATAAAGTAATTTTCGTGGGGGATGCAGACATGGCGCTCCACGAACTTGTCAGCGGTTCATACAGTACATATGCACACCCTGACGGTATAACATGGTTCCGCAGGTTCAGAGAAAAATATTCCCATTCAATCTGGCTTCACCCTCAGGAAAGAGAGGAAAATACAGCATGGATGCCTGAATCCTTCATTGAAATAGAAAAGGTATTCCCTATGTACCGCCTGTCTATAGAGGGTCTGAAAGACGGCATGTACAAACTTATGAAAAACAACTGAAACACACCTATAAAGGGACTCCATCAGAACAGATGGAGTCCCTTTATTTTGCAGTCGAGCCTTCTGATTATAACCTTGACTTTCGTCAGGGCTCCCTGCAGAGCCTTTCTATCTCATCTAAAGACATGCCTGTCTCTGCCGATGCTTCTTCTGCTGTAATCAGTCCCTTGCTCACGAGC
>JAEDDI010000010.1 GCA_016293805.1 Bacillota bacterium
TATGATAAGGCAAAATCACTTGGGGATTCCGATGCAGATGACAGAATACATGCACTTGATATGAGAAACAGAGATTACGAGGCCGAGATAGTTGCATTTTCAAAAGCGGCAGAGGAAGGTGATCCGGCAGGCTACATTGGTCTTGGTGACCTTCATATTGAAGGAACATATATCGAAAGGAATCCTTCAGACGCTTTTGAATATTATTCCAAAGCATACGAGATGGCACTTGAGGATAAGACAAAAAAATCATATCCGGATGCGTGTATGCGAATGGGAAATGCTTATGCCAGAGGTGAGGGAACCATGGACAGCATGAGGATGGCAAGAATGTATTTCCTCGAGGCTATCGAAGGATACAGGACTCTTTCTGAGCTTGGGGATAAAGAATGCGCTGAAAGCCTGAAAGACGCGGAAAACGCATTAAATGAGGCCATGAAGGTGCTTTGCAGCAGATGTTATGGAGGAAGATGATGTACGACCGTATTGTATCGGGAAATCTAAGAGGAAGAACTGTTGAATATGGAATTATTGAGGGTTCTGATACTGTATTTTTTATTAAAGTGGGGCAGGATGGAAACATATACGGATATATGGACAAGTATATGCATCTTGCGGAACTTGTCCATAACAGATTAGGGTTTACCTGCATTACTTCATCTAATCCCTATGACGGTGATGATCCTCTGGGGCATGCTTTTGAAATGATGGATGAAATGTTTGAAGATTACAGTGTGTATTTCATGGGTCATTCTAACGGAGCAAGAGCCGGTGCGATTTTCGGATACAGATATCACCGTATAAAGGCTATGCTTCTGTCTGATTCACCACTTGAAGACTCTGACATTGATAGAATCAATGACGGACTGTCAAGGTTTGAAGGGAAAGTGATTATGGTATATGGGGACAGAGATGAATCGTTTGAACGGATACATATGATTGATGAGAGTATAAGGATTGAGGTGATACAGGGAGAAGATCACAATTATACAAAATCGATGGATGATCTTTACAGTCTGCCTTTCAGATTTCTGTTTGATGGTGAATTCTATGGATAGGGTGCTTTACATACTGTTCTGCATATTTCTTACAGCAGTTATAGTGTCGGGACTCTATTGCCTGACGGCAGCTGCTTTTGGGTTCACTTTTCTTTCAGAGGTACGAGGTAACATCTGCCTGATATCGGTAATATGCATGCTCATATGTGCATACATTTCCAACAGAACAGATAAAAACGGCGGAAGATAACCGCCGTTTTGTATAACTTTTATATTATTCATAATCATAGAAGCCGTGACCTGTTTTCTTTCCAAGCTTTCCGGCGCGCACCATTTTGCGAAGGTAAGGATGAGGCTGAAATTTTGTGCTGTTAAGTTCATCAGCAAGAACTTCCATTATTGCAAGACATATGTCCAGTCCTATAATATCAGCAAGCTGAAGCGGTCCAACAGGGTGATTAGCTCCAAGCCTCATTGCTGTATCTATATCTTCAACCGATGCAATTCCTTCGGCATATATTGCTACAGCCTCATTAATCATAGGTATGAGAATTCTGTTTACAACAAATCCGGCAGCTTCTTCAACTTCTACAGGTGTCTTGCCAAGATCTTCTGAAACCTTCTTTATTGTACTCATCATTTCAGGAGTTGTATTAAGTCCTGCTGTAACTTCAACAAGTTTCATTACCGGAGCGGGATTGAAAAAATGCATACCTACAACAGGTCTGTCAAGACCTTTGCCTATTTCAGTGATTGAAAGGGAAGAGGTATTTGTTGCGAATACACAGTCAGGACCTACGATATCCTGCAGTTCTCTGAAGGTTGTATTCTTAACTTCCATATTTTCAAGCGCCGCTTCAACTATGAGCTGACAGTCAGTGCAGATTTCTTTTGTGCCGGTTGTTATCCTGGAAAGTACAGAGTCAGCATCCTCCTGAGTAATTTTTCCTTTTGAAACTCTGCCGTATAGAGTGTTTTTTATTCTTGATTTACCGCCTTCTGCAAATTCTTTGCTGATATCGCAAAGATAAACTTCATAGCCATCGGTCTGGGCGAATGCCTGAGCTATTCCTGAACCCATTGTGCCGGCTCCGATTACTCCAACTTTCATTTTTTGTCTCCTATCTGTTTTGAAAATCTGTGTATTTTTCCTTGTTCATAAATGCCTTCATGGCATTTCTCTGATCATAGGTTCCTATACAGCTGCTGAAAAGATCAGATTCTATTTTGCATGCCTGATCAAGATCCATGCTTATGCCTCTTGTGGATGCTTCCTTGCATGCTCTAACAGCTATAGGCGCATTTGATGATATCTTTTCAGCAAGTTTTAAAGCATAGTCCATAAGTTCTTCCTGAGGATGTACTGAGTTGACAAGTCCTATGCGCAGTGCCTCGTCAGCCTTGAAGTTTCGGGCTGTGTACATTATCTGCTTTGCCATTGCAATACCTACTGCTCTTGCCATTCTCTGGGTGCCGCCCCATCCGGGTGTGATTCCAAGACCGGCTTCAGGCTGACCGAATACTGCATTATCGGAACATATTCTGAAATCACAGCTTAGTGACATTTCACATGCTCCGCCGAGGCAGTAGCCGTTGACAGCGGCAATGACCGGAATAGGGTAGGTTTCTATTTTGCGCATCAGACTGTTGCCGTAAAGGCTGTATTTCCTGCTTTCAACAGGTGACATGTCTGACATCTCTTCGATATCGGCACCTGCTGCGAATGCTTTTTTTCCTGCACCTGTGATTATAAGGCAGCGAATTTCATCTGTATCTATTTCATCGAGCAGTTTATCTATTTCTCTAAGCATGGGCGTACAGAGGGCATTTAGCGATTCTTCTCTGCTTAATGTGATAATGCCGACGCGCCCTTTTTCTTCGTATCTGATGAATTCCATTATATCTCCCTTTCAACAACACTCACGCAGCCCATACCTCCGCCTATGCAAAGAGTAGCAAGGCCTTTCCTGGCGTTTCTTTTTTCCATTTCATGAAGAAGAGTCACCAGTATTCTGCATCCTGAAGCACCGATTGGATGTCCGAGTGCAATTGCACCGCCGTTTACATTTGTTATATCCGGATTCATACCAAGTTCTCTTGTGACTGCAACAGACTGGGCAGCGAATGCTTCGTTGCACTCAATGAGGTCCAGGTCGTCAACAGTCATATTCAGTCTGCTGAGAACTTTTCTGACACCCACAATAGGAGCCACTCCCATGATGGAAGGATCAACGCCTCCTATTGCTCCTCCAAGCCAGGATGCCATAGGTCTTACACCAAGTTCTTTTGCTTTTTCTTCGCTCATTACAACTACTGCAGCTGCTCCGTCATTTATTCCGGAAGCGTTGCCTGCTGTAACTGTGCCGCCCTGTTTGAAGGCAGGTTTAAGTTTTGACAGTTTTTCTTCCGTCATGTTGTATCTTATAAATTCGTCCTGGTCAAATATTACAGGATCGCCCTTTTTCTGCGGTATTGCAACAGGAACAATTTCATCTCTGAATCTTCCTGTCTCCTGTGCCTTCTGGGCACGATTCTGGGATCTGGCAGCGAACTCATCCTGCTGCTGTCTTGTTACACTGTACTGTACAGCAACGTTTTCGGCTGTTATTCCCATATGGTAATGATTGAACGCATCTGTAAGACCGTCATTTACCATTGTATCTATAAGTTCACCGTTGTTCATTCTGTATCCGAACCTGGCATTTGGTATTGCATAAGGTCCCATGGACATGTTCTCACAACCGCCTGCAACAACAATATCAGCATCTCCTGATATAATCATTCTTGCTGCGGTATTTACAGCTTCAAGTCCAGAGCCGCATACTATATTTAAAGTTACCGCCGGACATTCAACAGGTATTCCCGCTTTGATTGAAGCCTGTCTTGCGACATTCTGTCCCTGTGCCGCCTGAATGACGCAGCCCATGTATACCTGATCAACGTATTCAGGTGAAACACCTGCGCGGTTTAGTGCTTCTCTGATTACAATTGCGCCAAGTTCAGGTGCAGGTATTCTGCTGAGAGATCCGCCCATTGAACCAAGAGCAGTTCTGCATGCGCCTGCCAATACTACTTTTTTCATTGATAAGCCTCCTAAAATTCAACTGTTTAAATTTTATCACTTATATAACCATTCATCAATTCCAATCGGTTTATTTAAATAATATTTATGTTTCCAAAACAGTGTTCTGTTTATCTTTCAACTATACAAAAGTCCGGCGGTATGGTATAATATTTCGGTCAGACCGTGTGAACGGTCAGGCATGTAGCCCATCGTGGGCTGCATCACAGATCACTGAAACCAGAAAACTGGGCGGAGGCCTTGAGCAAGCTGACGAACAGGGGGTTGAAACCGGTGAAGGAATCAGCCTGATGGGTGATGAGGTTGACCGGAAGCATATGATTCAGCTGCAGTGAATCCCTTAAACAGCCGATGTTTACCGGTGAAGCTGTATCTGAAGAAGATGATTAAGGCGGATTTCATAGGAAGTGAGGTTGAAACTGATGTATCGGCGGTAGGCCTAATGGAGGATGAGACCTGTCTGTGGTCCACGATGATTCCCGATAACAAAAGGACATGGATTAATCCATGTCCTTATTTGCTGCGCTTGCTGATGAAAATGCGAACTGCAGGTTGTATCCGCCTGTGTCCCCGTCAATATTAAGTACTTCGCCGATAAAGTAGAGATTTTTGTATTTCAGTGACTCCATTGTTTTGATGTTTATTTCATCAAGGCAGACTCCTCCCTGTGTAACCATAGCTTCAGCGAAACTTCCTCTTCCGCTTATTTCATAGGTGCTTTCTGTAAGGGCTCTGCAAATAGTTATTATCTGTTCACCTTCAAGTGATGATGTTTTAAGTGAAGGATTGATTCCGTTTTCTTTTAGAAGTGCTTCAGTAAACGATGCGGGCAGTCTGAATTTCTTTGTTATATATGTTCTGACTTCTTTTGAAGATGTCTGAAAATCAGCTTTTATGATATTCTCAGTTTCTTTTATATCATATTTTACATATTTTACTTTCAGCGTCATTCCCGGGCTTATATATCGTGAAATGTTTATAACAGCGGGTCCTGAAAACGCCCGGTGTGTAAGAAGGAGGTCATCTTTGTTTCTGCAGACAAGGCTGTTTTTGTCGTATACCGATACTTCTGCATTCTTAAATGATACTCCGCTGCATTCTCTGTATTTATATCCGTGAATATATATGGGAGTAAGAGAAGGGAGAAGTTCAGTTACGTGTATTCCGAGTTCTGATATTATGCTGAAGATACTTCCGTCTGAACCTGTTTTCGGATAAGACTTTCCTCCGCATGCAATAATCAGTTTCTCGGCCTTATAGGTATTTCTGTTTGTTGTAACAGTAAACACTTCGCCGCAGTCAATGGCTGTAATTTCTTCATTAAGTCGCAGGCTGTATCCGTTTTCATTTGATTTTGAAAGAAGCGCTTTTAAAACATCTGATGCTTTCATAGATTTCGGAAACACCTTTCCGTCGCTTCGTTCAGTGAGAGGAACACCAAGAGACTCTATGAACTGCATCATTGCAACATTGCTGGCCTTGTACAGGAGAGGACGGATTATCCTGCCGCTTTCTCCGTATTTGTCGATGAAATCCTTGATACTGCCGCCATGTGTAATATTACACTGACCGCTTCCGGAAAGGAGCAGTTTCAGTCCGGGATTGCAGCTTCTGTCTATTATAAGGCCATCTGTTTTCTCTGAAAGGGCAGCAAACATAAGGCCTGATGCTCCTGCACCTGCTATGATTCTTTTAAATACCTTCATATCCTGTATCCTTAAGCGCCTGTTCTATTTCATCCCATGGAAATCCGATGACATTCATCAGACTTCCCTCATAGTTCTTTACGAATCTTCCAAAATATCCCTGAATTGCATAAGCGCCCGCCTTGTCATAAGGTTCATCTCCGGCAAGATAATCAGCGATATCCGAAATGCTGTAATCTGTGAAGGTGACTCTGGTTGTAACAGCAAATACTTTTCTTGCTGATGTATGCGCTTTTATTACTGCACACCCGGTTACAACGTAATGCGATCTGCCTGAAAGAGACATTAGAATTTTTTCGGCATCATCTCTGTCTTTAGGTTTTCCGATTATTCTGCCGTCATATACGACGGTATCTGCTGCAATAATAAATTTGCCTTTATCTGCTGATTCCTCCACCTTCATTGCCTTTTTGAGTGCGAGAAACATTGGAGTGTCGCATTTTCCTTCATATAGTGGAGGGTTTTCAGTTATATCAGCAGGGATTATTTCCGGTTCAATGCCGTGCTCCCTCATTATTTCTATTCTTCTTGGTGATTTTGATGCAAGTATGATATTCATAGTAATTACCTTTAAAAAGGCAGCCATGTGTATGACTGCCTGTAAATTATTCTGTTTCAGGAGGAACATCAGGAGTATCAGGTTCAGCAGGTTCTTCTGACGGATCATCTTCTTTGATTACATCTTCAGGTTTTCTGTACTTTGGCTTTACAGGGTATTCTTCCTGGTTTTCATTGTGGATATGACAGTAGTATTTTGGTTCTTTCTTTTTTTCAAATACTTCTTTTTCAACATCCTTACACCATGGTGTAGCAAGCTCGCCTGTCTTTTTACATATTTCAACTTCTACCTCCTCATCATTAAGAGGCTTGTCTATACTCTGTACAGTTCCTCTGTAGAAGTATTCGCCACCGGAAGATACAACATCTGATGGTGCAGAAGGGAAGTTTTCATATGCAAACTGTGAGCAGACCTGATTCATAATTCTTGACCACAGCCTTGCTGCAGCTCCGGAACCTTCTGTAAGTTCTATGTTTACATCGTTTCCAATCCATACGGCTGCAGTGTACTGAGGAGTAAATCCGCAGAACCAGGCATCGTAGTTGTCTGTGGTTGTTCCTGTCTTTCCGGCTGCTGGCTGTGATGAAATGGCTGCCTGATTGGCAATTCCGTTTGTTACGGTTGTTCTGAGAATATTATCCATTATCCATGCAACTCCCGGCTTAAGAACTTCCTCAGTTTCAGGCTGGCTCTTGAGTATGACATCACCGTTTCTGTCCTTGACTTCGGTATATGCCATTGGCTCTGTATAAGTTCCCATGTTTGCAAGTGATGCATATGCTCCAGCCATCTGAAGCGGTGAAACTCCTTTTGTCATACCTCCAAGTGCAAGAGCAGCAGCATTCATATCGTTTACAGCTCCATCTTTGACAACTGTCGTAATACCGAATTTTTCAAGCTGGGAAGCTGAATAGTCGGCACCGACTTCTCCAAACACTTTAACTGCACAGACATTGACTGACTGTTCAACAGCTGTTCTTAAAGTCATCCATCCTCTGAAGTCGTTATACCAGTTCTTCGGCCATGCCTGTCCGTTTACGGTCATTTGCTTGTCGTTTATATATGAATTTGCAGTCCACCAGCTTCCGTAGCTGGAATCATTACCCTTATCGTAAAGATATGTGAATGTCTGTTTCTTGCCTGCATCGGCAGCCTCTGCCCCCTGTTCAAGAGCGGCTGAATATACAGCCAGAGGCTTAATTGATGATCCCGGCTGACGAGGACTGGTTGAACGGTTGTACAGCATATTTCCTTCAGTGTCGCGGCCGCCGATCATAGCTTTGATTTCTCCTGTCTCGTTGTCCAGTATTACCATTGCGGACTGTGGCTGACGAACCTTCTGTCTTAGAGTGTATCCTGTTGATGCCACTTCCAGTCCTGAAGATGTTTCTGTGAAGAAATCAGGATGATCATCGAAGAAATCAGCAGATATTATGACATTTCCCTTATCGGTCTTTGTCTTGTATTTTGCGTCTATTGATAATACACCGCCTTCAATAGTATATAGAATACCGTTTTCCTGGGTGTACATATCTCTGAATTCTATATTACAGTCTGTTGTTCCTTCATATTCGGTGTCGTAGAAACTGAGTCTTTTGTTCTTGTATATTGTAAGACCGCCGTCCTTGCGCCATTTGTATTCATCGGATTTCAGCGTGAATGTTCCTTCTGAATCGAAGTAGTTTCCATAGGCATAAAGAGTGATTGCCCCGTTATTGATAATATTTCCGCTGCTGTCTGTATTAAGATATGAAATACCAGGGAAGTTGGAAGAGTTGCTGTATTCATTTTCTACAATCTTCTGGGCTTTCTGGTCCATTGTGGTATAAATCTTGAGACCGCCGTTATATACATATTTAGTCGCCTGTCCTTTGCTCATTCCTTCCTGCTCAACCAGGTCATCGATTACCTGTGAAATGACATAGTCCTTAAAATATGAGCCAAATGAAGAAAGGCTTGACGACGAAAGCTTAATATGCTTGCGAAGACTGCTTTCCAGAGCCTTGTCACGCTGCTCTTCAGTTATATATCCCTGTTCGCACATGAATTTGAGAACAGTGTTTCTTCTGCTTTCAGATGCGGCACCGTTGAAATAGTATATCCATGATGAATCAGTTTTGATAATGTTCTCATCATTCTTGCTCACAGAGCCCTTTTCATATCTGAGAACCAGAGCATTTGTAGTAGGGGACTGCGGGATAGCAGCAAGTGCCGCACATTCAAGAAGATCAAGGTCCTTGGCATCCTTTGAGAAATATGCCTGTGCCGCAGACTGAATCCCGTAGCAGCCGTAACCCATATTTATTGTATTAAGATATGCTTCAATTATCTGTTCTTTGGTCAGGTTTCGCTCGAGACATACTGTGTAATATGCTTCCTTGATTTTACGGTTAAGGGATCTTTCGTTTGTGAGATATATATTCCTTGCAAGCTGCTGAGTCAGCGTACTTGTACCGCTTATTCCTGTCTGATTGAATACTGATTCCTTGATTGCGCCGAAAATACGAATAATGTTAAATCCGTGATGCTTCCAGAAGGTCTTGTCTTCTATAGCAACAATCGCATTAATCATATCTTCGGGGATTTCGCTGTATTCGATATTTGTTCTGTTGCCGTCTGTGCCTGAATATACCTTAGCAACTTCCTTGTCGTTCTGATCGTAAAGGATTGAACTTTCATTGAGAGTATCATACAGGTTGTCAGGATCGATTTTAGGAGCTTTTGCAATTACAACTCCGGCATAACAGCACAGCGCCAGACAAAGGGTTATAAAGGCAGCAAGAAGAATCAGTAATATTCTTTTGAATACTGATTTTTTCTTTCTGTCTTTTTTCTCTTTTTTCTTTCTTCCACCTCGCTGTGGAATCTGTTCTTTAATATTCTGTTCATTCATAAATTAATACCGCCTTTCGGTTATACAAGCTATTGTATCATACATCTTTCTATTTTCAAATAAATTATGATAACTGGAAAAATTTAACATTTGTGATATAATCAGACTGATAAAACCTGAATGAAACAATGAGAAGAAAAATAGGTATTATAACTCTGGTACTGTGTATTGTCATAATTTGTGCTGATGAAATAATGGGGTACGGGAATGACATCATGTACTCGTTTGAAGGACAGGATGTAAAGGTAACCGGAACAGTTGTTTCGGAGAAGGAAACTGATGAAGGACGCGTGTTTGTCATTTCGGATATCACTGTAAACGGAATCAGATACAGAAAAAAGATTAAGGCTGCAGTATATTACGAAACAGAACCGCTGCTCTACAGGAAAGTAATCATAAGCGGGAGTGTATCCATTCCCCCGGGAAGAAGGAATCCGGGATGTTTTGATTACAGAAAACACCTTAAGTCAAATGGAATCTATTCTTGCATGACTGTAAACAGCCTTCAGATAACAGGCGAGGCTTCCGGCATCCGGAGAATTATTCGCAGAATGAGACTGCATACCGGGGAGTTTCTTCGTGACAGCCTGTCCGGTGAGAGCTTTGGCATTGTTATGGGCATCATATTCGGTGATACTTCCTATATGGATGATGATCTTCTTGAGTCTTTCAGAAAGGGCGGTATAGCTCACATTCTTGCGGTAAGCGGACTTCATATGGGTATAGTATATTCACTTATTTCCCGGTTTAGAAGAAAGAAAAGAAGCCTGCCTGCTGACTGTATTACGGTATCGGTACTTATGATTTACTGTGCCCTCGCAGGATTTACAGCCTCTGTAATGAGGGCGTTTATAATGATAGCTGTACATATTGCATGTACTCATCTTGATCTCAGATACGATTTCTTTTGTTCATGCTGCTTTTCCATGGATATTATATTGTTAATCAATCCGTGGCAGCTGTTCAATACAGGATTTCAGATGTCATTTACAGCATGTTTTACTATTGCAGTACTTCTACCTGTTATTTCCGAAAGAACAGACAGCATTTTTTCGCTGCTGATTGCAGTTCAGACAGGAATGATGCCGTATACAGTTTATCTTTTTAATTATGTTTCGCTTCTTTCGGTATTCAGCAATATCCCTGTCATGTACATCAGCGGGATACTCGTTCCTGCTGCAGTTCTTGCCATACCATGTTCCTACATTCCTGTCATATGTGATATCCTTGCATATGTTATAGAGAAGATGGCTGAAATACTATGCTTTATGAATGATCTTTTGTATGCCGGAGGTTTATTTACTTTTAATGTGGCAAGTCCGCCGCTTGCAGTGCTTATATCATATTATGCATTTCTTGCAGTTTTCTTCAGCGAATGGGGGAGAGTAATGAGAAAACGCAGAAATTTTAAAAAGATTGCATGTGTAATGACGGTATCCATTTCACTTGCTGCAGCTGCCGGACTTTATTATGATGAGGGTTTTTCAAATGACTGTTTTGTATTTCCTGATGTAGGACAGGGAGACTGTCTGCACATCAGAAGTATAAAGAATGTTTTAATAGATGGAGGAGGAAGCCATGGTTTTGATGTGGGCAGCGGAATTTTAAGGCCTTATCTTCTAAAAAATGGAGTGACTCATGTGGATATCGCGTTTATAACGCATCTTCATATGGATCACTGCAAGGGTATAGAGGAATTATCAAGGGATTTCAGGATAGACACAATCGCTGTGTTTGCAGGAAACAGGATTAATGAAGATGATCTGAAAAAACAGTTCAGATGCAGGAAAATCATGTATATAAAGAAGGGTGATATCATTCGCGTTGACAGAAATCTTTACATTGAGGTGCTTGCTCCGGAAGGTGATGAACTGTCAGACAGCGATGATGAAAACAGCAACTGCCTGGTGCTTAGAGCAGTTTACAGAGGTCTTTCGGTTATGATGACGGGAGATATCGACAGTGAAGGTGAGATGAGACTTATTAATGAAAATATAGGAGCAGATATTCTCAAAGCTGCTCATCATGGGTCAAAATACAGTTCGTCTCAGGAATTTGTGAGAAGGGTTAATCCTTCTGCTGCTGTGATTTCGGTAGGGAAGAACAATTACGGACATCCATCGGAAGAAGTGATTGAAAGGATGGAATCGATGGGGATATCAGTGTACAGAACAGATATATCAGGGGCTGTTGGTATTGAAACTTCCGGAGGAGACAAATTTAAAGTAGATAAAACAGTTGAGTGATGGTAATATTAACTCGGCAGGTGATAATATGAGTGAACATGCATTCAGGACAATCGGTCGTGATATTAAAGAAAACAGAATAGGTAATCTGGCAGTGCTTTTCGGCAGAGAAAGCTATCTTGTAGACTGGGCGCATCAGCTTCTTATAGACAGATTCATCAATCCTGCATGCAGGGCGATAGACTATACGTTTATAGAAGCTGCAGACTCTTCGTTTTCTGATGTTGTAAATGCATGCGAAATGCTGCCTGTGATGTCTGAGAAGAAAGTGGTGACTGTACGGTTTACTTCTGATAAGTCAAAAATACGGGAATCTGAATTAAAATCATATGTCAGTGATATTCCTGATTCGACACTTCTGATACTGTGTATATATCAGAAGAGCCTTTCAAAGACCATGACAGAGATCGCAAAGCAAGGGTCTTTATATGATTTTTCTTCACTGGATGAGCGAACCCTTTCATCATTCATAGTTAAAGAACTCAGAAATGCAGGAAAAACAGCGCGAAATGATGTAATACGCGAGTTCATACACTGCAGCGGATATTTCCAGAAGGAAAGCGAATACACTTTGTATAATGTTAAAAATGATATTATAAAACTGTGTGCACACTGCGAAGATGAAGAAATACTGAGAGAAGATGTGGAGGCTGCAGTATCCGGAAATACTGAAATAAATATTTTTGAAATGGTCGAATGTATATGCAGGAACAGAAAGGATGAGGCATTGAGGCTTCTTCATAATCTTCTTTCATCCGGTGAGCAGGGATTAAATATAGCCGGAATGATAATTGCCCAGTATGAGATTATTCTATCTGTGAAGGAGCTGAGGGACCGTGCATGCAATCTGGAGCAGATAAAGAAAACCCTTAAGATTCATGAATACAGAATCAAAAAGTCGATGGCTCTTACAGGACGTTATTCAGTACTGGAACTGAAGAATATACTGATGAAAGCATACAGCATAGATAATGATATCAAGACAGGAAATCTTGATGAGAGGACAGCCCTTGAAGTGTTTATATGTGAGGTATAATATAACTTATAGTTATATCACGTTATAAAAACAATATATTAGTAATATGGTAGGAATTGTAATATAATCTTCTCATCAAGCAGAAGAGGTGATTTTTATGAAAATAATAGATATTTTAAACAGCGGCAGCAGAAGTCTTTCATTTGAGGTGTTTCCACCGAAGACAGGCGAGACATACGATAAGATGAAGTATGTTTCATATAAGATTGCTGAACTCCATCCTTCGTTCATGAGCGTCACATACGGAGCAGGCGGAGGAACTTCACAGTATACGGTTGATATTGCAAAGGGAATCAAGTCAGTCGGTGAGAATGTCATAGCACATCTCACATGTGTATCATCAACAAGAGAACATGTCAGAAATATGCTCGATGCATATCAGGAATGCGGCATAGAGAATATTCTTGCGCTGAGAGGTGATATTCCTGAAGGGTTTAACTATGACGAAATGCAGTACAGATATGCATCTGAACTGATTTATGAAATCAAGGACCACGGAGGTGATTTCTGTATAGGAGGCGCATGCTATCCGGAAAAGCATCCTGAGGCAGCTTCAAGCAGAGAAGATATTCAGAACCTGAAGACCAAGGTTGATGCAGGATGTGAATTTCTTACTACACAGATGTTCTTCGATAATGATGTATACTATAACTTTCTTTACAGACTTCGTGAAGCGGGAGTTGAAGTGCCGGTAATAGCAGGTATCATGCCTATAACACATCCTTCGCAGATTGGAAAGGTTCTTGATATTTCAAAGACAGCCCTTCCTCAGAGATTTCTGAGAATTGTTGACACATTCGGCGACAGTCCGCAGACAATGAGACAGGCAGGCATTGCGTTTGCAACTGAGCAGATTATTGACCTGTTTGCAAACGGAGTGAATGCAGTACATGTATATTCAATGAACAAGCCTGATGTGGCTGCGGAAATTCAGGCAAATGTTTCAGCCATTATTGGAAAGTAAGCGAAATGTATATCGATAAATCACTTATTAAAACAGATACAAGAGAATTAAAGCAGAGACTGGGCGGTGCTGATATCAGCATCGCTTCTGACGCATTGAAGAAAGTTGAATCTGCTATGAATCCAAGATATGTTTTAAGACTTACAGATGTTGTTCATACAGATGAAGGTGTTGATCTTGGGTTTGGAGAAATAAAGAGCAGTAATCTGAAGAGAAATCTCAGAGACTGCAGGACGGCTTATTTAATATGCATCACAATAGGTACTGAAATAGACGGTCTCCTGAGGCGCGAATCTGTAATGGGACCTTCTTCGCAGTATCTTGCCGATGCATGTGCATCGGCTGCTGTTGAAACTGCAGTCGATTATGTACAGAAGAGTCTTGGTGTAAAGACGATGGCCAGGTTTGCTCCGGGATACGGAGATTTTTCAATCGAGTATCAGAAAGCCCTTCTGGAATTCACAGGAGCAGGCAGGATAGGAGTCAGTCTTACTGACTCAAATCTAATGATACCTACAAAAACTATCACATGTATTATGGGAGTGCTTGAATAAATGATAAGAGAATTATTAAAAGAAAGAAGAATATATTTTGACGGCGGTTTCGGAAGTCTTCTTCAGGAGAAGGGAATTAAACCCGGTGAACCTTCAGAGAACTGGAATATTACCCATCCGGAGGTGATAACTGCTATACACAGGGAGTATTTCGAAGCAGGTGCAGACGTCGCAACGACTAATACATTCGGGGTAAATGCACTTAAATACAGCGAAGATGAAATAGACAAGATACTGTATGCTGCGTTTTCATGTGCCAGGAAGGCTGCAGATGAGTTTGATGGAAAACTCATTGCATACGATCTGGGTCCCACAGGAAAACTGATAAAACCCATGGGAAATCTTGATTTTGAAGATGCCGTAAATGCTTTTGCGCCATGTGTGAAGGCTGCTGTAAAATACGGGGCAGATCTTGTGATTATTGAAACGATGA
Source organism: Bacillota bacterium (assembly GCA_016293805.1). GTDB lineage: Bacteria > Bacillota > Clostridia > Peptostreptococcales > Anaerovoracaceae > UMGS973. Next base: position 14,472 of record JAEDDI010000010.1, read on the forward strand.
ATGATTCTATGGAGACTAAGGCTGCTGTCCTGGCAGTCAAAGAAAACTCTGATCTTCCGTTCATTGTTTCAAATGCATATGATGAGAGACAGAAACTGATGACAGGAGCAGATCCGGAGGCCATGACTGCGCTCGCAGAATCTATGGGTGCAGCAGCTGTAGGAATGAACTGTTCATTTGGTCCAGACAAGATGATTCCTGTGCTAAAACGGATGATGAAGGCAGCTTCAATTCCAGTGATAGTTATGCCAAATGCCGGTCTTCCCAAAATAGAAAACGGAAGGACTGTATACGATATTACACCTGACAGCTTCGGTGATATAATGGCTGAAATAGCAGAACTTGGGGCTGCTGTACTTGGAGGATGCTGCGGCACGACACCTGAACATATCAGGAAGACCAGGGAAAAGACTGAGAAGATTCCATATGCATATCCTGAAAGAAAGAATATCTGCGTTGTAAGCTCATATTCGAAAGCTGTCAGTTTTGGTGAAAGACATATACTTATTGGTGAGAGAATCAATCCTACCGGAAAGAAAAAGATTAAAGAGGCTCTTTTGAACCATGAATATACGTATATTCTGCAGGAAGGTCTTAAGCAGGAGGAAAAAGGTGTTCATATCCTGGATGTCAATGCAGGGCTGCCGTCCATAGATGAAAAACAGGCGCTTACTGAACTCGTATACGAACTTCAGTCAGTAACAAGCCTGCCGCTTCAGATTGATACAAAGGACTATGATGCGATGGAATCGGCCATGAGAATATATAACGGAAAACCGCTTGTTAATTCCGTATCAGGAGAACAGGACAGCATGGACAGAGTATTTCCGCTTGTCAAAAAATACGGAGGAGCGGTTATCGCGCTTACAATAGATGATAACGGAATTCCTGAAACAGCGCGCGGAAGGTATGAAGTGGCTGCAAAGATAAAGAAAGAGGCAGAAAAATACGGAATTAACAGTAATGATATTATAGTTGACCCTCTTGCCATGACAATTTCTTCTGACAGTGAAAGTGCACTTGTTACACTTGATGCTGTCAGAATGATAAAAGAAGAACTGGGACTTAACACAAGCCTTGGGGTATCAAATATCTCGTTCGGGCTTCCGCAGAGAAATATTGTAAATTCAACGTTTTATGCAATGGCTCTTAATACAGGCCTTTCTGCTGCAATAATGAATCCTTTTTCTGATGAGATGATGAATGTGTATTATGCATTTAATGCGCTTTCCGGAAAGGACAGAGCATGTGCAGAGTACATTGGATATGCAGGGGAAAAGAATGAAGCTAAAGTCGAAATAAAGAAAGATAGTATTACGCTGTCATATGCAATAGAAAAGGGACTTGCTGAAGATGCGGCAAAGCTTGCAGAGATAATGGCGTCTGATATGGAAGTTATGGATATTGTTAACGGTCATATCATTCCCGCTTTAAATCATGCAGGGAAACTCTTTGAGGAGAAAACAATGTTCCTGCCACAGCTTATTATGACAGCAGAAGCTGCGGGGAAAGCTTTCGATGTTCTGAGGAAGCACATGCAGAAGGATACTTCAGATGATTCAAAAAAGATAGTGCTTGCAACAGTTAAAGGTGATATACATGATATAGGAAAAAATATTGTAAAGGCAATGCTTGAGAGCTACGGTTTTTATGTTGTTGATCTGGGAAAGGATGTGGAACCTGATGTTATTGTTGAGGCTGCACAGGGATGCAGACTTGTCGGGCTTTCTGCTCTTATGACAACAACTGTTCCTGCAATGGAAGAGACCATAAAAAAACTCAGGGCAAGATACAGCGGCATTAAAATTGTTGTCGGCGGAGCTGTACTGACTGAAGAGTACTCTAAGGAAATAGGTGCCGATTATTATGGGGGAGATGCGATGGATACTGTGCGTGCTGCTCAGGAGGTGCTGGGACAGTGAAATCTGTCCTGCGTGATGATTGCGTTCTGAATTTTTATATTTCTCATGTAATTATATATATGGAGGAAAGTAATGTCCAAAAAAGAAAAGCATATTAAAACTAACTGCATAAGGATTGTAGAATCATCGGGGATAGAATATGAAACTGTAGAGTATGATGTTTCAGAAGGTTTTGTAAGCGGTGTTGATGCGGCGCAAAAAACAGGCATTGATGAGAAGCTTATGTACAAAACGCTTGTTACAGAGGGAAACAGCAGGGAGAACTATGTATTTGTAATTCCGGTCGGAGATGAACTTGATCTCAGGAAAGCCGCCAAAACAGTAGGTGAAAAGAAGATAGAGATGATTCACATGAAGGATATTACAAAGGTTACAGGATATATTAAGGGAGGATGTTCGCCTGTTGGAATGAAGAAACAGTTTAAGACTGTAATCGACTGTTCTGCACTTGAGCTTGAAAGAATATATGTGAGTGCAGGAAAGCCGGGCTTTTCTATGTATGTAGGAGTCAAAGAACTGGCAGAATTAATTGGTGCATTGTTTGCAGAATTGACTGTATAATCTGTATCACCCCTGATTGAATGAAAATATGTTGACAAGTTAGGCAAAATTGTGGTAAACTTGGTGCATATTTAATTGGGGTGATATTTATGAAATTCAAAACTCTCAGCATAATAATGTTACTTGCACTTGCTTTAACGTGCATGACACCTGTTTGTGCTTTTGCAGACGATGAATTAAACAGCGCAGGAACTGATATTTCGGTTATATCGGAGGAGACTGTTTCGGTAGGAGTGCCTGAAAATGTCAAGGCTAAGGCGTCAGGCAAGACGGTCATTAAGATTTCATGGTCAAAAGTGGAAGATGCAGACGGTTACAAGGTGTACAGATACAGCAGGACAAAGGGAGAATATATACTGATTAAAACAACTTCGTCGCTCTCATATAAAGACACAGGGCTTACACCAAACAGAAAGAAAACATATAAGGTTGCGGCATACATTACTGCTGACGGTAAAACTGTAACAGGAGATAAATCCGCAAAGGTTTCCGCCACTACTAATCCAAGGACTATCAGAGTCAAGGCATATGCATATACAGGCGGCGGCTATACAGCATCAGGTCTTAAGGCAAGAAGAGGGCTTATCGCAGTTGACAGAAGCGTTATCAGACTTGGAACAAAAGTATATGTGCCGGGCTACGGTTATGCTGTTGCGGCAGATACCGGCGGTGCGATTAAAGGCAATATAATTGACTGCTATATGAATTCTATGTCAGACTGTACTGCATGGGGAGTAAGATTTGTGACTATTAGAATCTATGACTGATATAAGAGCGGAAATACCGCTCTTTTTTTATAGAAATCAAAAAAAGTCTTGATTGAAAGGGTAAAAGAGAGTATACTTTTTTCTGTTATAGGTCGTATGACGGTTATCACTTTTACAAAGTCAGGAGGTGAAACAGGTATGGCACAGGTTATCGTTAGAGAAAACGAAAGCTTAGAAAGCGCTCTTAAGAGATTTAAGAGATCTTGCGCTAGAGATGGCGTTATGGCAGAAGTAAGAAAAAGAGAACATTACGAAAAGCCAAGCGTAAAGAGAAAGAAGAAGTCTGAAGCAGCAAGAAAAAAGGCTAAGAAATACTAAGGCTTGAACAGAGGTGATTAGTTTGACCTTAAAAGAAAAACTTATGGCTGATTTCAAGGATGCAATGAAGAACCATGATACAGTCAGAAAAAACACAATCAGTTTCGCTCGTGCGGCAATTAAGCAGTATGAAGTGGACAACAGAGAAGAACTTGATGATGAAGGCATTACAGCTATACTTGCAAAGCAGGTAAAGATGAGAAGAGATGCTCTTTCTGATTTTGAGAAAGCCGGCAGAGACGACCTGGCTGAATCATACAGAAATGAAATAGCAGTACTAGAGGAATATCTTCCCAAGCAGATGAGTGAAGATGAAATCCGGAAGATTGTTGCCGAAACAGCAGCAGAGCTTTCCATTACAGAAGGCAGACAGAACATGGGCAGACTCATGGGACCGTGTATGGCCAGGATGAAGGGAAGAGCTGACGGCAATGAAGTCAGAAAAGCTGTTATGGATTTCCTGAACTAGCAGATTAACCGCAGTTTATACTGCGGTTTTTTTTATGAAGTAATTCTCTTCTTATTATATGCTTTGACAATGGTGTTAAATACTATTATTATTAAAAGACAACAGTAGTAAAATAATGTGAGGAAGAAATATGGGTCTTGGCAGAATTAACGATATAATATGCAAGTCGTATAATTCAATATATGTTATCGATACGGACAAGAGAGTTATGGAACCGTATTACCTTGGCAACCTTGTGTCAAAATCCATGGCTGAACGTATCGTAATGATCAGAAACTATGATATGGTTTTTGCTGAATTTGCAAGCAGATACGTTATTCCTGATGAGATGGATATTTTTCTCACTTCCACAACGCTGGATTTTGTAATCAGACAGGTTGATGAAAACAACGCATATAAATATACATTCAGAAGATTCGATACCAGTGACAGCATTGAGTTTGTAGAACTTTATGCATCAAGACTGGATGATAACCTTCTTCTTATGACTTTCAGAAGCGTTACTGAAGATGTAATGCAGTATCAGCGGGTAAAAAACGAAATAACGAAGAGAGACGAAAACGGCAAGGTTATATACAAGATTCTGATTATAGACAGTGACAGTGAAAGACTTGAGATGCTTGAAAGAAGTCTGTGCAGAGACTATTTTGTACTTACAGCATCCTGCTGCAGAGAAGGTTCCGCAATCATGAAGGAGTACTACGGACTTATCTCCGCTCTGATTGTAGGAAACCGTATTTTTATGGATGATGACTGTTCTGCTCTTTCTCAGAAAGCTTCAGATCCTGTGCTTTCAACAATACCCGTACTGCTTCTTTCCGATGACATTTCCGAAAAGGATTATGACAGGTATTTCAGTATGGGTATCAGCGATATTGTAAGAAAACCGTATTCTGTACCGGTAATCAGAAACAGATTATCAAATTTCATCAGAATGGGTGAAGCAGATTCCGCTTTATATGCAATGGAGAAGGATAACCTGACAGGTGTATATACTAAAGAAGCCTTTTACCACCATGTAGAAAACCACATGAGACTGGATAAGGAAAGAAAATACATCTTCTTCATGACAGATATAGAACATTTCAAACTCATCAACAGCAGATACGGCAAGAGTGTAGGCGATGAGATTCTCAGGACTATTGCCGACAGGATTCAGCAACTCCTTCCGAGAGGAATAGTATGCAGATTCGGAAGAGATCAGTTTGCTGCGATGACAGAATACAACGAAGATATTGGTAAAGACATAATTAATGATATTCTTCACGATATTACAGGCTCGCTGCCTGTGCCTCATGTGGTAATGAAGGTCGGTGTTTACAAGGATGTTCCCGCGCTCATGCCGGCATCAAACATATGTGACAGACTTCTGATTGCCTTACTGAGCATTAAGGGCAGGTACGGCAGGGATGTTGCGTATTATGACAGTAAAATGCGTGAGCATCTGAACCGTATTCAGCTTATTATCGAGCATATGGAGGATTCTCTTAAGGAAGAGCGTTTCATAATCGATTATCAGGCCAAATATGACTGTTCGACGGACAGGATTGCCGGGGCGGAAGCTCTTGTGAGGTGGAACCATCCGGTGCTTGGTATGCTTCAGCCTCTTGACTTTATTCCTTCATTTGAGGAAAACGGGTTTATCTCCAAGCTTGATTCATATGTAATAGGCAGGGTATGTGATGATATATCGAAATGGAAAGAAATAGGAATAGATAGAATACCCGTTTCTGTAAATGTGTCGTACAGGGACATTGTCGAGGAAGGATGGGCACAGAAACAGATTGATACTGTAAGAAGCAAGGGTGTGAGCAGCAGGCTTTTGCATATTGAACTGAAAGAGTCTGTATACTATAACGATATAAGTCCCGTTAAAGAAGAAATCAGGCGTATCAGAGAGAGCGGATGCAAGATTGAGATAGATGATTTCGGCAAGGCGTGGTCATCATTTTCTGCACTTCTTGATGTGCCGGCAGACGTGGTCAAGATTGACAGAACCATGATTGAGGATATCGGAAGCAACGAACTTATAGTTGATACCCTCATAAACCTGTCACACAGGATGAATTTCAGAGTTGCCGCAGAAGGTGTAGAGAATTACCAGCAGTACACGGTGCTAAAAAATCTGGGATGTGATATTATTCAGGGTTTTTATCTTTCCCGTCCGGTTTCATCAGATGAGTTTGTGCAGCTTGTTCTCAGCGAGGAAAATGAAAGCAATGACAAGAAGATAACATCTGTCAGATGGAATTCATTTACCAAGGAATATGAAATAAGAAATGCACTTCTGGAATGCATCAGAACTCTTTCTGAATGCACGGATGAGAGAAGCCGAATTGCAGGTCTTCTTACTATAATAGGAGAGTTCTACGGTGCTGACAGAGCAAGTGTGTTTGAATTCGACTCCAGAAGCAGCACTTTCTCCATTTCTTATGAATGGTGCAATGAAGAGGTTGAGTCACTTGATATGGAAATAAACTCTCCTGACTCAGAAAGTATCAGGAAATGGTTTGACGATATATCAAAGGGGGAGAGTCTTTTCGTTGCTGCCATAGATGACGAATACGATGAATCATCCAGTGTTTACAGGGCTTTCAGGGCTAAAGGCATAACCAGCATCATGGCGACTGCGCTTAAGACAGAAAATGAGCCGGTTGGTTATGTATGTGTTCACAATCCTACTGTTCATTTCGATACAATGATTCTCATACAGTCCATAGCTTCATACCTTGTTGCCGATCTGGAGAGAATAAGAAACTTCAATGAGCTCCATCAGATATCATATCTTGATGCCCTTACAGGATTAAACAACAGAAGAGCATATCTTGAATATCTGAGAAAGAACGATATCGGAAATGACTGGAGAAGCACTGCTGTCGCATTTATTGATATCAACGGGCTGAAGAAGGTGAACGACAGCAGGGGACACAAGGCCGGTGACCAGCTGATAAGGAGTGTTGCCGATATTCTCAAGATGAATTTCAGCGCAGATTCAATATTCAGAATAGGCGGCGATGAATTTGTTGTCATAATCAGAGGAATATCAAGGGAAGCCTTTGAAGATAGAATCGATAAGCTTAACAGCTTATGGTGTGAAGAAGTTTCGGCCGCTGTCGGTCATGTATGGGAGGAGAAAGGCGGAAGAATAGAGCGACTTGTTAACGGGGCAGATGAAGAAATGTACAGGAATAAGAAGGAGTATCATAATAACGAAAGCAAATACAGTAAACAGCATTAAGGCGGCATATATTATGTCGCCTTTACCAATTCAGTGTACTATTACTGTCTTTTTTGGTGTATAATTAAATATCAATGCTTAAAAAGGAGGATATCAGTGACCGGGAATAGCAGGAAGATTGAACTTGATGATGAAAAATTTGACAGAGCCGAATTATTTGGAATGATGGATGCCAACCTCAAGGTGATTGAAGAGGAGACAGGTGTGAGTATTGTGCAGAGGGATGGGGAACTTACGCTCATAGGAGGAGATATCGATACAGCAGAGACTGTGCTCAGGGAACTTTCCGCACTCGTTTCCAAAGGAACTGAACTTGATCGTCAGAAAGTAATCTATGTAATAGAACTTGCGCATAAAGGCATCTCATATACAGAGAGCCAGCTTGATAAGGACATAGTATGCTTCACACATATGGGCAGGCCGGTTAAGGCAAAGACCATAGGACAGAAGAACTATATCAGAGCAATGAAAAACAGAGAGATTGTTTTTGGAATCGGACCTGCCGGGACAGGAAAGACGTATCTTGCTGTTGCAATGGCAGTGAATGCTCTCAGAAAAAAAGAAGTTTCGAAGATAATACTGGCAAGGCCTGCAGTTGAAGCAGGAGAAAGACTTGGGTTTCTTCCCGGTGATCTTCAGGACAAGGTGGATCCGTATCTCAGACCGCTGTATGATGCACTTTATGATGTTCTTGGCAAAGATGCCGCTGCGAGACTGAAGGAAAAGGATGTCATAGAGGTTGTTCCGCTTGCATATATGAGAGGACGAACTCTTGACAGTTCATTCATCATACTGGATGAGGCGCAGAACACCACAAGAGAACAGATGAAGATGTTTCTCACAAGAATGGGATTCGGTTCAAGAGTTGTCGTTACAGGGGACATAACTCAGATTGACCTGCCGAGAGGTAAGGTGTCCGGACTTACAGAAGCTGTACGGATACTTAAACCGGTAGATGATATTGAATTCTGCTATCTTAAGGATACCGATGTTGTAAGACATGAACTTGTTAAGAAGATAATCAAGGCGTACGATGAATATTATGATAAGCATCAGACCTGTGAAGAGGAACAGTAATGAATATAGTATTTGATGGAGAACGGGCACCGGATGACGGTGTGCTTGACAAAATGAAGCAGGCAGCACAGGCTGCACTTTTGTACGAAAATGTGCATAACGAAGATATAGAAATCAGTCTGACTTTTGCAGATGAGGATGAAATCAGGGAAATCAACCGCGACTACAGAGAAAAAGATCAGGTTACAGACGTGCTTTCTTTTCCTCAGTTTGAGAAGCCGGAAGATATTCCTGAAAAAGGATACTGCCTTCTGGGTGATGTTGTAATATGTACAAAAAGAGCACAGGAACAGGCTGATGAATTCGGACATAGTACAGAAAGAGAACTTGTCTACCTTTTCACACACAGTATTTTTCATCTTCTGGGACATGACCACATGGAAGAGGATGAAAAGGCTGTCATGCGAAGAGGCGAGGAGACAGTTCTGGAAGAAATAGGAGTAATGAGATGATTGCTGACAGCTATGATAAAGTACTTTTTAAGAAGGCGCTCGATAATCTCAGTAATGCATACTGTCCGTATTCCGAATTTCCTGTAAGTGCTGTTTTAGTAGGTGAATCGGGAAAAGAATATACAGGTGTAAATATTGAGAACGCAGCATATCCTGCAGGAATATGCGCAGAGAGAACAGCCATGTCAAAGGCTGTATCCGAAGGGGAAAGAAACTTTGAAAGAATAGTTATTGCGACAGCAAATGGAGAAGGCTGGCCATGCGGAATCTGCAGACAGTTCATGTATGAGTTTTCTCCTGATATGAAAGTTGTTGCAGGAAAAAATATAGATAATCTGAAAGCATACTCTCTCAGGGAACTTCTTCCTGAGGGGTTCAGACTGGAGGTATAGATTGAAGTCAGGTTTTGCAGGAATTATAGGCAGACCGAATGTGGGAAAATCAACTCTGCTCAATTCGATTCTGGGTGAGAAGATTGCCATTACTACGGATAAGCCGCAGACTACAAGAAACAGCATAAGAGGCATATATACAAGAATGGATGAAGACGAGGGCGGATGCCAGATAGTATTCATAGATACTCCCGGAATACATAAACCGAGAAATAAACTGGGGGAATATATGACTGATACTGCGCTTAACACATATAAGGAAGTAGAGGTGATTCTGTTTCTTGTGGATGATGAGATAAGCAAAGGGCCTGGGGACAGGTATATAGTAGATCTCCTCAGAGATATTAAGACACCGAAGATACTTGTTATAAACAAGATCGATACTATGGATCCCGAGAAATTCCGCAGGATATTCGAGGAATACGATTCGATGGGAATATTCGACTATGTTACAGGAATTTCCGCTGCCGACGGCACCAATGTGCCTCAGCTTCTGGAGATACTGGAATCCATGATGGAGGAAGGTCCGATGTATTTTCCCGATGATATGGTCACTGACCATCCTTACAGATTCATTGTCAGTGAGATTATCAGAGAGAAGACTTTACTTTATTTAAGTGATGAGGTTCCGCACGGTGTAGCAGTGGAAATTGAGTCGTATGAGGAAGGCGAACGTCTTACAAGAATAGGTGCGGTAATATACTGTGAAAAGAAGTCGCATAAAGGGATAATAATTGGAAAGCAGGGAAAGAAACTAAAAGGAATAGGCAAAAGCGCCAGAGAGGAAATAGAGGCTCTTACAGGAACAAAAGTATTTCTTGAACTGTGGGTAAAGGTAAAGGAAAACTGGAGAGACAGCGATATGGCAATATCGAATTTCGGTTACAGGGAATAATATGAGAGTTGAAACGGAAGGCGTTGTTCTCAGGCAGTCATCTCCCGTAGACGGGCGCAGAATGGTAGTACTCTTTACAAAAGACTACGGGAAGATAAGCGCCGGGACTTCATTAAGCGATAAGGGAAGAAACAGATCCGGGCTTGTTCTCAGTCCTTTCACAAGATCCGGGTACAGTCTGTACAGGAAGCGAGACAGCTTCAGTATCAGTTCGGGTGAGGTAATCAGAAGCTATTATTCGATTGGTGAGAATATAGACAAGTATATGGCAGGATCGTACGTTCTTGAATTTACCGACAAGGTTCTGACAGAGGGTGAAAAAGCCCCTGCAATGTACAATCTTTTAATTGATTTCTTCGAAGAACTTTCCATAAGAAAGAGCAGATATGAGACGCTGGTACTGGCGTATCAGGTCAAGGTTATCAAGATACTTGGACTTATGCCGGAACTTGATGAATGCGTATGCTGCGGCAGAAGAGAGGGAATTTTATTTTTCAGTGTGAAAGACGGCGGAATTCTGTGCGGAGAATGCCTGGTGCAGAACAGAAATGAAGGCAATAGTGCATTGATTTATAATGTGAGTTTTGATATAGTAAATATATTAAAGTTCTTTATGAAAAGGCCTCTTTCAGACCTTAGAAAACTTGCACTGAAAGGGGAACTGCTCAATGGGGTGCAGGATATTATTAAATCGTATATATCCTATCATCTTGATATAAATAAATTAAAGAGTGAAGGCATTAAGCTGGACTAGGAGGAACAATATGGAGATTACATTAGAGAAGATTGAACTTGTAAAAGACAGAACAGGTGTAAGCTACAAAGAGGCAAAAGAAGTACTTGAGGCAAATGATGGCAGCGTTGTGGATGCCATTATCGCTATTGAGGAGTCATTTGATGAGAATACCGGAAGAAACAGTGAAGGATCAAAAATCATCGAGAATCTCAAGAATCTGATTAAGAAGGGCAATGTTTCCAGAATTGTTGTCAGAAAGGAAGACGAAGTAATTCTCAACATTCCTGTTAATATCGGAATTATCGGCGCTGTTATCGCACCTGTTGCATCAGTTATTGCAGTTGCAGCATCTTTCGGATTCAAATGTGTCATTGAAGTTGTTAAAGAAGACGGCACTATCATAGACGTCAGCGACAGAGCAAACGATACAATAGATGTTGTGGTTGAAAAAGGTGCGGGAATACTTGATGATGTAAAAACAAAGGGCGCTGAAGCCTATGAGAAGGCAAAGGAAAAGGTAGCAGACAGAGATTTTGAAGATATCAAGGAAAAGGGTGCTGACATTTACGCTGCAGGCGTAGACAAGGCAAAGGACATAGCAAGCAAGTTCACATCATCAAAAGAAGATGATAAAGATGCTTTTGTTATCAATATTGCAGAGGATATTGAAAATGCCGCAGATATTCTTGAAGAGGAAATGGCAGAAGAGCTTGAAGGTAATGTCAGAATTGTGGATATAACAGAAGACTAATATTTTAAGAAAGCAGGTGTAACCTTAAATGGAAGAAAGAGCAGTAACAATGGAGAAGATTGTAGCCCTATGCAAGAACAGGGGATTTATATTCCCGGGGTCCGATATTTACGGAGGTCTTGCTAATACATGGGATTACGGTCCTCTCGGAGTGGAATTCAAAAATAACGTTAAGAAGGCATGGTGGAAGAAATTTGTACAGGAATCCAAATACAATGTCGGACTTGATGCAGCTATACTCATGAACCCTCAGACATGGGTTGCATCGGGACATGTTGGAGGTTTCTCGGATCCGCTTATAGACTGCAAAGAGTGCAAGGCAAGATTCAGAGCAGACAAGCTCATAGAAGACTACATGCATGAAAACGGTATTGAAGGCATCACGGTTGACGGATGGTCAAATGAGAAGCTGGAAGAATATATCGCAGAAAAAGGAATTGTATGTCCGGAATGCGGAAAAAGCAGCTTTACAGGAATCAGACAGTTCAACCTCATGTTTAAGACATTCCAGGGTGTTACTGAAGATTCCAAATCGGAAATTTACCTTAGACCTGAAACTGCACAGGGTATATTTGTCAATTTCAAAAATGTTCAGAGATCGGCAAGAAAGAAGCTGCCTTTCGGTATTGCGCAGGTAGGTAAATCTTTTAGAAATGAAATAACTCCCGGCAATTTCACATTCAGAACAAGAGAATTTGAACAGATGGAACTTGAGTTTTTCTGCAAGCCGGGAACAGATCTTGAGTGGTTTGCATACTGGAAAGACTATTGTGCAGCATTCCTTAAATCACTTGGCATGAAGGAAGAGCATATAAAGCTCAGAGACCATGAACAGGAAGAGTTATCTCACTACAGTAATGCCACTACAGATATCGAGTATCTGTTCCCGTTCGGATGGGGAGAATTATGGGGAATCGCAGACAGAACTGATTTCGACCTGAGACAGCACAGTGAGCATTCCGGTCAGGAAATGAACTATGTAGATTCTGAAACAGGTGAAAAATACATTCCTTACTGTATCGAACCGTCGCTTGGAGCTGACAGAGTTGCTCTGGCTTTCCTTATAGAAGCATATGATGAGGAAGTTCTTACTGATGCCAAGGGCAAGGAGGATGTAAGAGTTGTGATGAGATTCCACCCTGCACTTGCACCTTTCAAATGCGCTGTACTGCCTCTTGCGAAGAAGCTTTCAGATGTTGCTGAACCTATCCATGAAGAGCTTTCAAAATACTTCATGTGTGATTATGATGCTTCAGGTTCAATCGGAAAGAGATATCGTCGTGAGGACGAAATCGGAACACCATTTTGCATCTGTGTTGACTTCGATACAGAAACAGACGGCTGCGTGACTGTAAGAGACAGAGATACTATGGAACAGGTGAGAATACCGGTTTCAGAGGTCAGAGAATATATAGAGGCCAGATTATCATTTTAATTTAATATAGAAAGGATTTTCAGCTATGGAGAAATTTGTTTATTCATTTAATGAAGGCACAAAAGACATGAGAAGTCTGTTAGGCGGAAAGGGTGCAAATCTTGCAGAAATGACAAGAATCGGCCTTCCCGTTCCTTTCGGATTTACTGTTACAACAGAAGCATGCAACAAGTATTATGACGATGGAAAGACTATTGATGCCGGAATTGAAAAGGAAATCTATGAACATCTGGCAGATCTTGAAAATGTCACAGGAAAGAAATTCGGCAGTGTTGATAACCCGTTACTTGTATCAGTAAGATCAGGAGCAGTCTTTTCAATGCCAGGGATGATGGATACCATACTGAATCTGGGTCTTAATGACGATGCAGTGGAAGGTCTTGCAAGACTTACTGAAAACGACAGATTTGCATATGACAGCTACAGAAGATTCATTCAGATGTTTGGTGATGTTGTAATGGAGATTCCTAAAGCAAAGTTTGATGCAATATTTGATTCAAAGAAAGAAGAAAAAGGCTGTCAGTATGATGTGGAACTTAAGACTGAGGATCTTAAGGAGATTATAGATTCATACAAGGTACTTGTAAAAGAAGAGATTGGAAGAGACTTTCCGCAGGATCCAAAGGATCAGCTGATGGAAGCTGTCATGGCTGTATTCAGATCATGGAACAACGAAAGAGCTATTCTTTACAGACAGCTTAATAATATCCCTGGAAATCTCGGAACAGCTGTTAATGTTCAGTCGATGGTATTCGGCAATATGGGTGACACATCAGGAACAGGTGTTGCATTCACAAGAAACCCTGCTACAGGCGAAAACAGAATTTTTGGAGAATTCCTTGTAAATGCACAGGGGGAAGACGTTGTTGCAGGTATAAGAACGCCGCAGCCTATTAGTGAAATGGAACAGGCATTCCCTGAAGTATACAAAGATTTTACAAGAATTGCAGAAATCCTTGAAAATCACTATCAGGATATGCAGGATATGGAATTCACTGTAGAAAGAAACAAGCTTTATATGCTTCAGACAAGAAATGGCAAGAGAACTGCAGCTGCAGCTGTAAAGATTGCTGTTGATATGGAAGCTGAAGGACTTATAGACAAGAAAATTGCTGTTACAAGACTTGAACCGGGACAGATAGATCAGCTTCTTCATCCTGCATTTGATGATAAGGAAGAAAAGGCTGCTGAAGTTCTTACAAGAGGTCTCGCAGCATCACCCGGCGCTGCTGCAGGCAGAATATATTTCAATGCTGCTGATGCAGTTGATGCTTCTGCAAACGGTGAAAAGGCAGTTCTTGTAAGACTTGAGACTTCACCTGAAGATCTGGCAGGCATGGTTGCTGCAGAAGGTATCCTTACTGCAAGAGGCGGTATGACATCACATGCTGCTGTAGTTGCAAGAGGAATGGGCAAATGCTGCGTATCAGGATGTCATGAAATCAAGGTTAATGAAGAAGCCAGGACACTTGAAGTGGCTGGATATACTTTCCGCGAAGGTGACGAGATTTCTCTTAATGGTACTACAGGCACTGTATACAAGGGACTTGTTGCTACAAAGGCACCTGAACTTTCTGGAGACTTCGCTACAATAATGAAGTGGGCAGATGATATAAGAACGCTCAAGGTTAGAACTAATGCCGACAATCCAAGAGATGCAAAGCAGGCTGTTGAATTCGGAGCTGAAGGTATAGGTCTTTGCAGAACTGAGCACATGTTCTTCGAAGAAGACAGAATCCCTAATTTCAGAAAGATGATACTTTCTGAAAACGTTGAGGAAAGAAGGGAAAACCTTAAGGCAATCCTTGATTATCAGAAGTCAGATTTCAAGGGCATCTATGAAGTGATGGAAGAAAGACCTGTTACAATCAGACTTCTTGACCCGCCTCTTCATGAGTTTATTCCGCATACAGATGAGGAATTCAGAGAGCTTTCAGCCCAGATCGGTGTTCCTTATGAAAAAATAGCAAAGAAGGCAACTGAACTTCATGAGTTCAACCCTATGCTTGGACACAGAGGATGCCGTCTTGCAGTTACATATCCTGAAATAGCTGAAATGCAGGCAGAGGCAATCATTCAGGCAGCTGTTGAAGTAAGAAGAGAAAAAGGCTTTGACATTGTGCCTGAAATAATGATTCCGCTTGTAGGTTCAGTTAAGGAACTTGCATATGTTAAGAAAGTAGTAGTTGCAAAAGCAGAAGAAGTTCTTGAAAGAGAAGGCGAAAAAATGAAGTATCTTGTCGGTACTATGATTGAGATTCCAAGAGCTGCACTTACTGCTGATGAAATCGCAGAAGAGGCTGAATTCTTCTCATTTGGTACAAACGACCTTACTCAGATGACATTCGGATTCTCAAGAGATGATACAGGCGCTATTATCAAGGAATACAGAGACAAGAACATCTTTGATGAAGATCCGTTCCAGCAGCTTGATCAGACAGGTGTAGGAAAGCTTGTTAAGATGGCTGCAGACCTTGGTAAGGCTGTAAGACCTAATATCAAGCTTGGTATCTGCGGAGAACATGGAGGAGATCCTAAGACAATAGATTTTTGCTACAGAACTGGTCTTAATTACGTTTCATGTTCACCGTTCAGAGTTCCTATTGCAAGACTTGCTGCTGCACAGGCAGTTGTTAACAACGAAGAATAAGGGATCAGAACATTCGGATAGATATATGCCCCCTGTTGACATTGATACAGGGGGCTTTTTCTGTTAAAATAGTGTTGTTGGATTATTAGGAGAACTGGGATGAAAGCATTAATTATGACATTCTTCGTTGCAATGCTTCCTGTACTTGAATTAAGAGGCGCAATTCCGATAGGAACGGCGGCAGGTCTTGATCCGAGACTGGTTTTTATTGTGGCGATAATAGGGAATCTTGTTCCTGTTCCGTTTATAATATTGTTTATTAGGCGGATATTTGCATGGATGAGAAGAAGATCCGACTTCTTCAACAGGATTGTTACCAAAATGGAAGAGAAGGCTGCAAAGAATGCTGAGAAGGTATACCGATTCGAAAATATAGGGCTGTTTCTTCTCGTAGCTGTGCCACTTCCCGGTACAGGGGCATGGACAGGTTCGCTTGTTGCGGCATTTCTCGATATGAGATTAAAACGGTGCCTGGGACCGATAATACTCGGAGTTTTTGCAGCGGGAATTATTGTATATATCATTACATATGGTGTTGCATCTGTAATAGTATGAAAAAACGAACCACGCGTCAAACGCCAATGGCATTAAGTTAAGGAAATAGCGAAACCCCCTCGTATCAAAAAAGTTTGATGCGGGGGTTTTTCTATGCTTGACAACTGCTGCATTTTGTGCGGCCACTTTTATCAGATTGTATTTAATTGGATAAAAGTGGCCCTTGTAAGTAGGAACTATCAACACTACTTGCAAGGAGGTACATCATGAAGATTCAGGAAGTAGTTGAAAAATTTTATTCTGAGATTGCAAAATTAGAAACAATCAAATCAGAATTCTGTATTCATCCAGAAAAGGATTTTACCCGTGACAGGAAAATTCCTTTTTCCTCTGTCATAAGAACGATTTTGTCTTTTGGAGGTGGAACGCTGACAAACGAGTTGCTGAAAATTAATAAATTTGCACCAGATTCCCCTACATCATCCGCCTTTGTACAGCAGCGGGATAAAATATCATCGGAAGCTTTTTCTACTCTGTTTTCCATGATTAATCAGGTCTTTGATCAGAATACACGCTACAAAGGATACCGCCTGATGGCTGTTGACGGAAGCCATATCCATGTGCCGACAAATCCGAAGGATACCGATGCATTTGTGAAATGCAAGGAAAGCGAACGGCCGCACAATGAGTTCCATCTGAATGCGATGTTTGATATTCTTCAGAAGGTCTATACCGATGCGGTGGTTCAGAAGTACCGTACGCAGAATGAAGATAAAGCAATGATTGAAATGATTGAACGTGCATCATATCAAAATGCCATTGCTATCTGTGACAGGGGGTATGAATCGTATAACAATATGGCGCACCTGCAGACAAGCGGTTGGAAATATATCATACGCATAAAAGAACCTGGTGGGCGCGGTATTGCCGATGGACTTCAACTACCAGAATGTGAAGAGTTTGATTTTCTGCTTAAATTATCCATAACCAGAAGAAAGAATCGAGAGACCAAAGAACGATTAAAAAACAGGAATCAGTATAGGTATATCCCGAATAAAGTAGCTTTTGATTATCTTTCCAGAGACTTCAAGCGTAGTGATCCTGCTGAATTTTTTACTTTAAATTTTAGGGTTGTCAGAATTGCAATAAGTGAAAACTCATACGAAATGCTGGTAACGAATCTTTCCGAAGAAGAATTCCCTAAGGAGGAATTGAAGAAACTTTATGCTATGAGATGGGGAATAGAAACATCTTTTAGAAATCTAAAATACATAGTTGGGATGCTTGGATTTCATTCGCGTAAATCAGAATCCGTAACCCAGGAAATTTATGCAAGCCTTATCATGCACAATATGACTCAGTTTGTTTCTAACTGTGTACACCTTCCTGAAAAGGAAATGAAATATGATTATACGATTCGCTTTTCAATAGCTGTAAATATAGTAAAGAGCCTTGTACTTGGTGATATTTCGCCACCGAATGCCGAAATACTGATACGCAGAAATGTAACTCCAGTTCGACCAAACCGGAGTTACTCACGTAAACCAAGAGCCAAGGCTCAAATCCAATTCACATACAGAATAGCATAAAAACATGCTAATTAGTATAGCAAAAGTGGCAGAATAACATTCTGTCTATTTTCTCATGCAAAAAAAGAAAATACAGAAGAGAAAACCTTCATTTTAGGTTGGCTCTTCTGTATGATTTCCCTAAAGCATACTACTCATATCTGTTAACTTAATGCCATTGGCGTCAAACGCGTGGTTTTCTGTATACAAAAAAGCTTAGAGCTACTCGTCTCTAAGCTTTTTTATAAGGTTGTTCATATCATCGTAAAGAGGTGCTTCAAGCACGATTCTTTCACCTGTAACTGGATGGTAAAATGAAAGAAATCTTGCGTGCAGCGCCTGTCTTTCTATAAGGGAGGGAGCTTCACCTCCGTAAAGATAATCGCCAAGTACGGGGTATCCTATGTGACTCATGTGCACTCTTATCTGATGAGTTCGCCCTGTTTCCAGAAGGAGCTCGACAAGAGTATGTCTTTTAAACCTTTCCATCACCCTATAGTGAGTAATACTCCTGTCACCATCTTCCATGACTCCGCGTTCAACTCTCTCAGGATCGGGTCTGCCTATGGGAAGATCAATAGTACCTTCATCATCTGTGATAACTCCTTTCAGAACAGCGATGTATTTCTTTTCGACTCTGTTTGTCTTCATCTGTTTCATGAGACTGTCCTGAGTATGGGAATTCTTGCCGATTATGAGAAGTCCTGAAGTATCCATATCGAGTCTGTTTACAAACCGTATCTTGAATGACTGTCCCGTATCGTTCATATACTTCATGAGACCATTTGCTATTGTATGCACAGGATGGCCTTTTGTAGGGTGAACGATAACGTAAGGCTGCTTGTTTATTACAAGAATATCATCATCTTCATATACCGGATAGATAGGGATATTCTCAGGATCGAAATCACTCTTCTCATCAGGAATTCTTACTTCAAGAATATCTCCCTCATCTGCAGTTACCCAGCCGGGCATTGATTCGCCATTGAGAAATAAACATCTGTTTTTCTTTATTTTTGTCATCAGTCTGGATGAAAAACTGAATTCACGGCGAATAATCTGTTTAATAGGTATTTCGGTATCTTCCTTCTTTACTGTATATCTGAAAACTGCCATTGATTCTCCTAAAGAAACTTTGTTTTTACTGTATTCCAGAAGGAATACGAATCGAGTCTTATGAGCTTTACGATATTGCTGGAATAGCTGATTCTCAGCTCTTTAATATTATCGTACTGCTGTTCCCATCCGTCAAACATTATATATAGATGTGAACTGTCACTTCTCTTTTCCGGAATAATTGAAATAGTAAGGTCAGAAGGAAGAAGAAGTGATGAAGTAAAAGAACGGTACGCAATCGTGTTCATAGGTGCAATAGGGGTAACCTGAAGCACATTGATTCTGGGATCTACTATACTTCCACCAAGTGAGTAATTGTATGCTGTTGAGCCGGCCGGTGTAGCGACGAGAATTCCGTCGCCGCTGAATCTTTCGATATATGTATCATCAATTGAAAGGTTCAGATGAAGAAGTTTGGTATGAGGGCCTCTTACATATACCTCGTTGATACCATAGTGTGTGTATACCTTCTGGTCATCTGTTATGCATGTGATCATTACTGCCGGAAGATCCTGAATAACGTATTTTCCATTCAGATATCTTGTGATGAAATCGTCAATACCATCGGGTGTTATCTCCTGAAAGAAACCGAGGTGTCCGGTATTCACACCGATTATAGGCATGGATGGCAGGCTGTGGGTCTGGACAGTATCCAGAAAACAGCCGTCACCGCCAATGCATACAGTAAGTTCTGCATTCTGATCAAACTCATCTGTAACGGTAAATCCGTTTTTTTTGAGTTTTTCTGCCATTACTTTAAATGTCTTAACGGACAGCGCATTGTTGTTATATGAAATATTGACATATCTATTCATAGTCTGCTCCTAATACAAGTTTTTCAAACTTATCAACAAGCGATTCAAACAGTTTCATGGCATCGATAACAGGTCCCGGTTCCGACATATCGACACCTGCTGTTTTAAGCAGTTCAACAGGATAGTCAGATTCACCGGTTGTCAGGAATTCTCTGTATGCAGCAGCAGCCGGTTCGCCTTCTGAAAGAATTTTTGAAGATATTGCTGTTGCAGCAGAATAACCGGTTGCATATTTATACACATAGAATGCTGTGTAAAAATGAGGGATTCGGGCCCATTCGTACCTGATGTACTCATCATCTGCAAGTGATTCACCGAAGTATTTTCTGTTGAGCTTATCGTAAGTATCGCTGAGCCACTCTGCAGTGAGAACAGTTCCTTCTTCAATTGCCGTGTGCGTAATATGTTCAAATTCTGCAAACATGGTCTGTCTGAATACAGTCGTTCTGAATTCTTCTATGTACATATTAAGCAGATATTTTTTCATGTCGGGATCTGTTTCATTTTCGAGAAGATAATTCATCAGAAGTGATTCATTGACAGTTGATGCCACTTCGGCTGTGAAAATTGAATGTGAACCATAAATAAACGGCTGATTTTCACGTGTGTAGCTTGAATGCATCGAATGTCCCATCTCATGAACAAGGGTGAATACATCTTTCAGTGAGTCAGTGTAGTTCATAAGGATATACGGCATGGAATCATATGATCCGAAACTGTATGCTCCGCTTGTTTTTCCTTCGTTTTCATAGACATCAATCCATCCCGAGCTGATACCTTCATTCATTCTTTCGATGTATTCACTGCCGAGCGGTGCCAGAGCCTTCCGGGCAATTTCAACAGCCTCTTCAAATGATATTTTCTTTTCGGGAACATCAATGAGAGGAACGTAAATATCGTACATCCTGAGTTCTTCATTACCCAGCATCTTCCTGCGAAGTTCGATATATCTGTGTAGCACAGGCAGATATGAATTAATTACATCAATAAGATTATCGTAAACTTCAGGTGATACATTGTCTGATGATAAAGCTGCCTGGCGCGCACTTTTATATTTTCTGATTCTCGCTGTGATAACATCTGTTTTTGTATTATAGTTGTATGCTGATGCTATCGTGTTTATCTGTTTTCTGTATGCTTCATAAAGATTTTCGTAAGCCTGTTTTCTCACGCTGCGGTCATGGTTTTCCATGAATCGTATATAGTTGCCGTGTGTGAGCTTCCGGCTGACGCCGTTTTCATCTTTTATCTCTCCAAAAGAGATATCTGCGTTGTTTAGCATTGTGAATATGTCTCCGGGCGCTCCTGTTACTTCTGACAGCTGTGCCATGATATTTTCTTCAGCTTCGGAAAGAACGTGTTCTTTTTCTCTCAGCAGTTCATCGATATAGTGGGTGTATACTGACAGTTCTTCGTTATCTGCTATAAGGGCTCTTATATGCTCTTCATCTGCACCTAATAATTCCGGTGTGAAGAAAGAAAGAGCTGAACTGATTTTTGCGATTGCGGAAAAACACCTGTCTGTCATTGCCTGATATTCAGGGAGTCTGTTATCTTCGTCTCTCTTCATTCTGGCATAAACATAAGCTCTTTCCAGAGTCCGCCATATGTCATCCTTATCTCTCAGGGCTTTAAGCAGTATATCTGCATTTTCAGTCAGTCTGCCCCTGTATTCCGAATATGTCTCTGCAGTCTTCAGTGCTGATTCAATATCATTTTCCCAGTCAGATAAAGAACTGTACATTGCCTGGATATTCCATTTGTATCTGCTGTCTATTTCATTTCGCTTAGTCATGTATCTGCTCCTCGTTGCTTGATAATTTTTAATATCTGGTCTATACTCATTTAAAAGTATATCATTGTTTGAATTAATTTACGAGGTTGAAATGGACATATTGGAACTTTTTGAAATTCTTGATATTGAAAGTGCAGATGATTTTAAATACTTTGATAACATGGCTGCTTTGCTTGAATCCGAGGAGAACATATCATATGAGGCGATACACGGACTTCTGTCCGCAGTTGAGCCGGATACGACAGCTGAACTCATAACAGACTATTTTACTGATATTATGGAAGGTGTGCCTGAGGCCGAACAGGAGATGTTTCAGCTTCTTGATAATATAAGAAGTGTTATGAAAGGTCTTGCACTCAATACTGACGATGAATCGCACATGGCAAAGCTTGCAGATGAGTTTTACAGGTTCAGAAACTGGTACAATTTTGATACAGATGTAATATGTCAGTCAAATACTACAGGAAACAGAACACTGCTTCCTGTACGGGATGCACTTGTTCTGTACAGAGCCGAGAAGTTTCAGGGCGATGAATACAATTACGATTTCAGTTCATGCTGCGATTATGAAATCGATGAATATGTTGTTTCATTTGAGGCCGGAAACGATAATGATGAATATGATTACACAGAAGGCAATGAAGAGCAGGCGCTTCTTGACAGTGATTACATCTACGATGATGATTTTGTTCTCGAAGAGTAGATATTTCATATTCTTTTCACATTCATCTGATAATATATTGTAAAAGAAAGCAGGAGAATTATATGAGCATAAGTTTATGTCAGGGTTTTGAAGGTCATGACAGGTTCGGTTTTGATGAGGGAATCTCAAGGGTGACAGGAGGTCCGGGCTGTGAGGTGTTCCTCATTACCAGATATGAAAAAACAGTACTTATAGACTGCGGAATGGCATTCTGCGCAGCAGACACGATTGAAAACATCAGGAGAGTCCTGGGTGAACGTAAACTTGACTGTGTATTTGTAACTCACAGTCACTATGATCATATCGGAGCGCTTCCGTATATACTGAATGCTTTTCCTGATGCGGCTGTTTATGGAAGTGAAAAATGCAGATATGTGTTTTCAAGAGAAGGAGCGAGAAAAGTCATCAGCAAGCTAGGCAGTGATGCCAGAGATCTGTTTACGGATAACCGGGAGGAAATAATTGTTGACGGACTCCGCGTTGATCAGGTGGTAAGTGATATGCAGAGAGTGGATATAGGCGGCGGAGAAATAGTATGTCTTGAAACAAAGGGACACACTGACTGCTGTATGTCGTTTGTGCTGGAACCTGATTCAATTCTTTTTGGCTCTGAGAGTACAGGTGTTCTTCAGGGAGCCAATGAAGTGTGCGCTGAAATACTAAAGAGCTACAGCGACAGCATGGAGTCACTGAGAAAATGCAGAGAGTATGGCGCAATGCATTATGTATGTCCTCACTTCGGATTGATTCCCGACGATTTTCAGCAGGAATTCTTTGATAAGTATCTGGAATTTGCCAGAAGAGAACTCAAGCTGGTAAAGGAATGGTATGCACAGGGACTTGATGATGATCAGGTGCTTGAGAAGTATGTTGAGGAATACTGGAGTGAAGAGAGGGCTTCAGAGCAGCCTATGGAGGCATTTCTGGCAAATGCCGTGCCTATGATAAAAGTGCTGAAGGAGGCATGATGACAGATAAGTATCAGGATTTGAAAAAGCTCAATGACAGAGACAATATAGCCGGACACTATGGAATGGAGATTGAAAGTCTTTGTGAAACAAGGTGTGTCATATCGATGAAGATAAGGGATGATTGTCTGAATTATCATGGAACCCTTCACGGCGCGCTGTATTATGCGATGGCGGATATGTCAAGCGGAGTGCTTGCTCATGTGGACGGCAGGTCACATGTTACGCTGTCAGGCGAGCTGAACTTTATGAAAACAGTATCAGAAGGGACTGTAAGAGCAGTATCTGAGTTTGAGCATAGTGGAAGAAAGACAAGCGTGCTTTCTGTTCATATTTACGATGACAACGATACTCTTCTTGCTTCAGGCAACTATACATTCTACTGTGTGGGAGAAAAAAAGAGATGAATAGAATTTTAAAGAGAATTGCAGCTGTATTTACTGCTGTATCTGTAATTGCAGCTATACCGTGTTTTGCATACGGGGCGACATATACATCGGATATCACTGTTATAGGGCAGCAGCTTCGCAGTGCGTGCGCGCAGAGACTTAAACAGGACACTCTGCTGTTCAAAACGCAGGAAAAACTAAGGGTATCGACTTTAAACAGCGAGCTTTACAGAGTGACGGATGACCCGTATGAAGGCGACTATCTGAGATATACTATTGATAATATTGAGTACAAGGTTGCTGATCTGAAGAAGAGCGGTACATACTACTATTATCTTCTCAGGGCCGTTCCGGTATATAAAACTGACATTGACCAGCAGCAGGCGGTAATACAGTATGTAGATGAAAAAACATCCGGATTCGGATTTACTTTCATGGATTCAGAATACTATAAAGTAAGGACAATTTACGATTATCTGAAATCAGATATCGTTTATGACGAAAGCGCTGGGGATACAGCATATGATGCGGCTTCGGGAACTGCTGACTCAAAAGGAATAGCGATGCTCGCATATGCTGTGTTCAAAAATGCAGGACTCGGTAGCAGAATAATCGCCGGCAGTGCAGGACATTACTGGAATCTTGTAAAGATTGGTGAAGAGTGGTATAACCTGGATATCACGAGTGAAGAAGAAGGAGGCTTTCTGACAAGTGATGAGACATTCGGAAATCTGTATGAACGAGATATAGATCAGACTCAGCTTGAAAGCTGTCCTGCAGATTATGCACCATCTGAAGAGGTGTTTGATCTTGGTATCACTAATGATCCTTCAACCGGTAAACTGATAATTGCATGGAACAGAATAGAGGGAGCTACATACAAAGTATACAGAAATACATCACCTGGCGTGACAGACACTGAAGCCGATGAGCCGTTTCTTGAGACTGACTCTTCAACATTTACAGATTCTGAAGGGACTGCGGGAAAAAAGTATTACTATATCATTACAGCTGAGAAGGACGGAGTGACATATAAAACAGTTGAAAGGTACAGGTGTGTGGATCTTGCAGCACCGACTGCGAAATCAGCTCTTTTATCTTCAAAAATAAAAGTTACATGGACAAAAGTTTCAGGTGCGAAGAAGTATTATGTCTACAGGAGTACATCGCCTGACAGGAACTTCAAGCTTGTTAAGACAACCACAGGAAGAGTGTATTATCACACTACTGCGAAAAAAGGAGTGAGATATTATTACAAGATTAAGGCGTCAAACGGAAACAGTGCAGCGACATCAGCATTCAGCAATATGGCATACAGAACATTCAGATAATATGATTTCATGGCAGGACATTGTGTTCTGCCTGATTTTTTTCAGGATCCGGCATTTACCCCTTGACAGGGTAGGTAAATAAGTTATAATATAATCACCTACCGTAAAGGTAGGAAAAAGAAATAAGGAGATAATACTATGAACGTTTATGCTGACAATGCGGCTACTACAGAAATGAGCAGACTTGCAAAGGACGTAATGATTTCATATATGGAGAATATTTACGGAAATCCTTCAAGTCTTCATTCAATAGGACAGAGGGCTGCTGAAGAACTTGCAAAAGCGAGAAAACAGGTAGCAGACTGTATCGGCTGCGATCCTGTCGAAATATATTTTACATCGGGCGGAAGCGAAGCCGATAACCAGGCACTTGTATCGGCGGCCGCAATAGGTAAGAGAAAGGGCAGGAAACATATTATATCAACTGCATTTGAGCATCATGCTGTATTGCACACCCTTGAAAGGCTTGAAAAGGAAGGTTTTGAAATAGAACTTCTTCCTGTAGGCGAAAAGGGTACTGTAACCGCGAAGCAGGTCGCAGATGCAATAAGACCGGATACATGTCTTGTTACAATTATGTATGCAAACAACGAAATAGGTTCAGTGCTTCCGATAAGTGAAATCGGTCAGGTGTGCAGGGCGAAAGATGTTCTCTTCCATACAGATGCAGTGCAGGCTGCGGGACACCTTCATATAAATGTTAAGGAGCAGAATATCGATATGCTTTCTCTTTCGGCGCACAAATTCCACGGACCTAAGGGTGTCGGAGTGCTTTATGCGAAAAGAGGAATTTTCCTGACTAATATTATAGAAGGGGGTGCTCAGGAGAGAGGCAAGCGTGCCGGAACAGAAAATCTTCCCGGGATAATGTCAATGGCGGCAGCACTTGAGGATTCATGTTCACGTATAGATGAGAATTATGCTGCTGTCTCACATCTCAGAGACAGACTGATTGAAGGACTGTTAAAGATTCCTCACTGTGCTCTGAATGGTGACCCTGATAACAGACTTCCTGGTAATATCAATTTCTGTTTTGAGGGAATTGAAGGGGAAAGTCTGCTGCTTCTTCTTGATGCCAAGGGAATCTGCGCATCGTCAGGAAGCGCATGCACTTCCGGTTCACTTGACCCAAGTCATGTTCTTCTTGCAATAGGAAGACCGCATGAAGTTGCTCACGGATCGCTGAGACTTAGTATCTGCGAGAACAATACAGAAGAAGAAATCGATTATATGCTTGAGGAAATTCCAAAGGTTGTAGAGTATCTGAGAGGTATGTCGCCTGTATGGAAGGATCTTATAAGCGGAAAGAAACAGTTTATGCTTTAGGAGGTTAGATTATGGCTTTATATACAGATACAGTTATGGATCATTTCATGAATCCGAGAAATGTCGGCTCAATAGATGATGCTTCGGGAGTGGGAGAAGTAGGAAACGCTAAATGTGGAGACATTATGAAGATGTATCTTCAGATAGAAGATGGAATAATCAGTGATGTGAAATTCGAAACATTCGGATGCGGAAGCGCCATTGCTTCTTCTTCAATGGCAACAGAGCTTATCAAAGGCAAGACAATAGATGAGGCGCTTGCTGTAACAAACAGGCAGGTGGTTGATGCCCTTGGAGGTCTTCCGGCACAGAAGCTCCACTGCAGCGTGCTTGCTGAGGAATCTATAAAGGCAGCTGTAAAAGATTATTATGACAGAAACGGTATCGAATATGATCACAGCAGGTTCCCTGACTGTGATGACTGCGAAGGATGCCACATGGTGTGATGAAATGTTTGTTTCTACAAGAGGGAGGTATGCTCTCAGAGTAATAATCGATCTTGCAGAGCATGAGGCAGATGGATATACAGCGATGAGAAAAGTGGCAGAAAGACAGAATATATCGCTTAAATATCTGGAAAAGATTCTTCCGGTTCTTGTGTCTGAGGGAATACTGCACGGTGTTCACGGCAAAGGCGGAGGATACAGACTAGCCAGGAGACCTGAAGAGATAAAAGTAGGAGATGTGATTCATCTTACTGACGGGGATCTTGTTACAGTAGCATGTGTTGAGTGTAATTCACAGCCGTGTGAGAAGACAAGTGAATGCAGGACGAAGCCGATGTGGAATGAACTTAATCATGTGATTAATGACTATCTTGATGGTGTGACAATTGCAGATTTGATGATGTAAGAAAAGGACTGTGGTTACTTTCCACAGTCCTTTTAATCATTTTTGTGTTGATTTCAGGTAGTCAGTCAGCATATCGGAACGGTCTGCCCAATTGTCAAAGTTTATTCCAATGCCGATACATTCTGTATTTGAATTATGTTTATATACAGTAGTGCATACAGTAACACCGAACGAACTGTATGGTTCAAGACCGGCTTCTGTCAGGCGGTTCAAATCTGCAAAGAGTCTGCTGTTTACGCTTTCTCTCCAGTACGGATAGTTGGCAATAACAGATACCTTAAAATCTGATATTTCTCCGATTGTTTTTACTGCGTCATCCATTTCATCGAATATATCCTTGTCCATACTGTAAATCTGCATTTTCAGAACTGCACTGCTGTCTGAAATACTGAATCTGCCTATATTGGAATATGCGACAGTATCTTCATATTCGTTTTCGTCATCAGGTGTATAGTCCCCCGTTATCATAGTGTACAGAAGTGAAATGCATGAATTTGCAGAGTCTGATGTCATTACTCTGTCAGGAATATCAACTTCTTCAACAGTGAATTCATAGTTTTCCTCATCATCACCGTATTTTTTATTGAAACTGCTCTGCTGTTTTTCAATTCTGGACAGAAATTTTTCTTCATCGTTTTCAGAAATCACGACTGTAATGGATGCACTGTTGCCGTACTTGCCCGGTCCGGTGCCGCCGCTGAAGGAAGCAATATCATACAGATAACCTGATGTGTTCCATTTTGCCATGATACTGTTGAGCTGAAGAATTGGATTTGGATGTCCTTCTGAAACATCTGTTATGTTTCCGCCCCGAAGGCCTGATATGGATATCTTGTAGGCTTTTTTGAATCTTGGTGATGTCCAGCTTATATCCTTAGACACCTTATATGATCTGCTGTATGCGGTCTCATTGAGAACGCTGTTATCATCACTGCTGAACAAAGTTATGAAATTGTCTGTATCCCTGTATATTTCGGGGATATTTCTGTTACCTGCCTGCGTACTGACAATTCCGTATATTTTTCCGTGTTTCTTCGCATTCGATATTACATACATGAGTTCAGAAAGATACTGCATTTCGGACAGATTATCCTTACCTGTAACAGTGCAGTGTATTGTTGTCGAAAGGTCTTCCGAATGTCCCTCACTTGGATCCGATGAAATTACAAGAATATTATTATTGTTAACTACTGTTTCCAGACCTTTATCATCTGCCCATTCTTTCACATATTCGAGTATTTTATCTGTACTGCAGCTTTCACCGAGAGCAGAACATGCTTCATCATACTGTGATGCCAGCAGTTCTTCTGTTGTAGGTATGTTTTCTGCATCATCATTTTTTGAAGTGCATCCTGACATTATAATAACGGATAATGAAAGGAAAAGTATGAGGATACTTCCTGTTATATGTTTCATTTTTTACCCCACTGTCTTTTTTATGGTTTATTTATATTCAAAAATACATTATAATAGTAACACAATTGTTTGTTGAATTATAGAATAATAAGAGGAAAATTCATGGAATCAAGAAATCTTATGATCAGACCGACCGTATTTGACGACTGCAGATACTTTGAAAAATGGGAGCAGGATCCTGAGGTTGTACAGTATTTTAATATCAGTGAGGGTCAGACATACGAAGAAGTTGTTACACGTTTTGTAAGGAACGAGGACGATCCTTCCAAGCTTCAGTATACAATAGTTCTCAAGACTGAGAACAGGCCGATTGGAAGAATTATAATATCAAAGCTCAACAGAGAAGAAGATTCGCTGGATATATACAGAATATATATAGCGGAGCCGGAAAAAAGAAACTGCGGATACGGCAAGGAAGCTCTTTATGCACTGCTGGAGTACTGCTTTATCAATATGCATATGGAAAGAGTGTCCTGCTATCATTTCACAGGAAATGAAGCGGCTGCTCATCTTTTCAAGAGGATGGGTTTTCAGAATGAAGGCATAGCAAGGAGCGGTTCGAAGAAGGACGGCAGATATTATGACCTTCAGTTCATGTCTATTCTCAGAAGCGAATTCTTTGAAAACAGAAACATATAGTCAAGCATATCAGGAGGATGCCGCATGGCATCTTTTTGTATGGAAAAAAGTGCAAATTGAGAAATCTGTGAAATCATTGGACTTTTTGAAATATGGTAATATATGGATGTATATTTGTATTGACAATTCTAATATCTTGTTGTTAAATGAAACAGAAAACACTATATATTGTGTTTCCAAAAAGTGATAAGGAGAAAAATACATGCAGAGGATTACTAAGATATGTAAACGAGATGGCAGAATCGTTGACTTTAACAGAGAGAAAATTGCAGATGCAATATTTAAGGCTGCACAGGTTCTTGGCGGAAGAGACCGCGATATGGCAGAGGAGCTTTCAATTGAGGTCGAAGCTTATCTCTGCGAAAAATACCATGATACAGTTCCAACTGTTGAACAGATACAGGATGCTGTTGAGAAAGTTATGATTGAGAACGGTCATGCAAGGACAGCCAAGGAATACATTCTTTACAGAGCAGAACGTACACGCATGAGAGATATGAACACAAGACTCATGCATACTTTTGACGACCTTACATTCCAGGATGCCAAGGATAATGATATCAAGAGAGAGAATGCGAATATAGACGGCGATACAGCTATGGGCACAATGCTCAAATTCGGTTCTGAAGGTTCCAAGGAATATTACAAGATGAGGGTGCTCAAGCCAAGCCATGCCAGAGCGCATGAGGAAGGCGACATTCATATTCATGATATGGATTTCCTTACTCTTACAATGACATGCTGCCAGATAGACCTTGTTAAACTTCTCAAGGATGGATTTTCAACAGGTCACGGTCATTTGAGAGAACCTCAGTCAATCGAAAGCTATTCAGCACTTGCATGTATTGCTATACAGTCTAACCAGAACGATCAGCACGGCGGACAGTCGGTACCTAATTTTGATTATGCGCTTGCTGTGGGAGTCAGAAAAACATACAAGAAAGCATACTGGGCAAACCTTGCATCAATAATGGACTATATGTACGATATTGATAATACAGGCGGTACTGTTAAGGATATCGGAAGGAAGATAGAAGAAGAAACAGGATGCTGTCCTTGCATGGCATGGGACAATGATTATCTTGCACTCGAAAAGGCTGAACTTGCAAAGATTGTTCCGGAAGAGGACATTGACAGACTTCAGGCTAAGGCCGTAAAGTTCGCCGACAAAGAAATCGAAAGAAGAACTTATCAGGCTATGGAGGCATTTATCCATAACCTCAACACAATGCATTCAAGAGCGGGAGCTCAGGTTCCGTTCAGTTCAATCAACTACGGAACTGATACATCTCCTGAGGGAAGGCTTGTTATGAAGTCGGTTATGCTTGCCACACAGGCAGGACTTGGAAACGGGGAGACACCTATATTCCCGATTCAGATTTTTAAGGTTAAGGAGGGTATCAACTACAATCCGGAAGATCCTAACTACGATCTGTTCAAACTGGCATGTGAGACTTCTGCGAAAAGACTATTCCCTAACTTCTCATTCCTTGATGCACCGTACAATCTGCAGTACTACAAGCCGGGAGACTACAACACTGAATGTGCATACATGGGATGCAGAACAAGAGTAATAGGTAATGTCCATGACCCTAACAGAGAAATAGTTACAGGAAGAGGAAACCTCAGCTTTACATCTGTAAATCTTCCTAGACTTGCAATCAAGGCCAAAGGGGATATAGATCTGTTCTTTGAACTTTTAGACCAGAAGATAGATATAGTTATTGATCAGCTCAATGACAGATACAGAATTCAGGCATCCAAGAAGGTGAAGAACTTCCCGTTCCTTATGGGACAGGGTGTATGGATAGATTCAGAAAAACTTGGTCCTAACGATTCAATCGAAGAGGTAATCAAACACGGAACTCTTACTATGGGATTCATAGGTCTTGCAGAATGTCTCAAGGCGCTTACAGGCAAGCATCACGGAGAATCCGAAGAATCGCAGAAGCTGGGTCTTGAAATAATCGGTTACATGAGAAAGAGAATGGACGAAGAAGCAAGAAAGACAGGTCTCAACTGGTCCCTTATAGCCACACCTGCAGAAGGTCTTTCAGGCAGATTTGTAAGAATCGATAAGAAGAAGTACGGAATCATTCCGGGAGTAACAGACAGAGACTATTATACAAACTCGTTCCATGTGCCTGTATATTACAACATAAATGCGTTCGACAAGATTAAGATTGAAGGTCCATACCATGAGCTTACAAATGGCGGTCACATTTCATACATAGAACTCGACGGAGACCCTTGCAAGAACATAGATGCATTTGAACAGGTTGTAAGATGCATGAAGGAAAACGGTGTCGGCTACGGTTCAATCAACCATCCTGTAGACAGGGATCCGGTATGCGGATTTACAGGAGTTATAGACAATGAATGTCCATGCTGCGGAAGAACAGAGGATAATAATGTCGGATTTGAGAGAATCAGAAGAATTACGGGATATCTTGTAGGTACTATGGATATGTGGAACGATGCCAAGACATCAGAAGAAAAGGACAGGGTAAAACACAGTCTTGAAACTGAGAT
>JAEDDI010000011.1 GCA_016293805.1 Bacillota bacterium
AATTCTTTAAGTCTGTCCTCATCAGATTCAAGTGCCTTTATCTTGGCAGCCACATCATGCGATGAATTGATTTCCAGCACAAGATCAGCTTTTACCTTTTCCCCCACAGGCATAGCATTCAGCGTCTTTTCCATTTCAATAGAAATCTCTCCTTCGTTTGAAAGGCATACAGGATAACCGGCAAGAGTGTTTGTAAATCTGACATCTCTTACCTTGTCTCCCAGAACACCCTTCATTACATCAAGAACTGCTTTAAAGTCTTCGTTTTCCTTCTTTATGGCTTCTTTTTCCTCTTCAGTCGAAAGATCAAACTCAGATGCATTGATATTCATGAACGTTTTTCCGTCATATTCTCCCATCATCTGAACCGTGAACTCATCCACATTGTCGGTCATGTAAAGCACTTCGTATCCCTTATCCCTGGCTGCAGCCGCCTGAGGAAGCGCTTTAATCTTGTCTATTGTATCTCCGCTCGCATAGTAGATATGCTCCTGATCTTCTTTCATCCTCATCACATATTCCTTGAGTGTAACACCCTTTTCACCGTCTTCTGATGACAGATATACAAGAAGATCCTGAAGCTTATCCTTGTTCATTCCATAACTGTTATATATGCCGAACTTGAGCTGAACACCGAATGCTCTGAAGAATTCCATGTACTTTTCTCTGTCATCTGACTGAATTTTAAGAAGTTCCGATGTGATTTTCTTTTCGATATTCTTTGCTATAAGCTTGAGCTGTCTGTCGTGCTGAAGAAGTTCCCTTGAAATGTTCAGTGAAAGATCCGCACTGTCCACAACACCTGCCACAAAGTTGAAATAGTCAGGAAGAAGATCTTCACATTTTTCCATAATCATTACACCGTTTGTATAAAGAGCAAGCCCTTTCTTGAAATCCTTGGTGTAATAATCATATGCTGCCTTTGACGGAACATAAAGAAGTGCATCATATGAAATCTGTCCTTCAACACGTGTATGAATATGGCATACAGGATCGCTGAAATCATAGAATTTCTCTTTATAGTATGAGTTATAGTCATCGTCTGTAAGGTCTGCCTTGTTCTTCTTCCAGATCGGAACCATACTGTTGAGAGTTCTGTTTTCAATCACTGTCTCATATTCAGGTTCTGCATCTTCATCTTCATTCTCAACAGGTCTGCTTGTCTCAAAATCCATGGTTATCGGGTATGTTATATAGTCCGAATATTTCTTGACAAGTGCCGAAATCTTATACTGGTTAATATAATCGTCGTATTTTTCCTCGTCGGTGTCTTCCTTGATATGAAGAATTATATCTGTACCGCAGCCATCCTTCTCAGCTTCATCTATCTGATATCCGTCAGCCCCTTCCGATATCCATCTGTATGCGCTGTCGCTTCCGTACTTCTTTGTGAGAACCTCAACATGGTCGCTTACCATGAATGCCGAATAGAATCCCACACCGAACTGACCTATGATATCTATGTCTTCCTTCGCTTCGTTTTCATTCTTGAAATCAAACGAACCGCTCTTTGCAATAGTTCCAAGGTTGGTTTCAAGCTCATCTCTTGTCATTCCGATACCGTTATCGGATACAGTAAGAGTCCTTGCATCCTTGTCAATTGCAATAGAAATTCCAAATCCGTCTCTGCTAAGGCCGCTCTTTTTTTCTTCAAGCAGCATATAATAGAGCTTGTCAATCGCATCGCTTGCATTTGATATAATCTCTCTCAGAAAAATTTCCTTATGTGTATAGATTGAGTTAATCATCATATCAAGCAGTTTCTTCGATTCCGCTTTAAATTCCTGCTTACTCATAATTATCGTTCCCCTCTCTTTCGTTCATTAACGTACAATAAAGATTATATCACTTCTGTTAGCACTGTCAAGAGGTGAGTGCTAAAAAGACATAAAGAAAAAGACCGGAATAAACCGGTCTGCTTTCTGCGAAGATATTTTAAAAATCGACTTCTGTTCCGTAGTATGTACATTTGAACAGTTTTGCCATTGCTGCAGGATCTATAGCTCTAGGGTTTGAACCTGTGCACGCATCTCCAACGGCAAGTTCTGCAATTTTGTCCAGTTTCTCATTGAATTCCTTTTCGTCAATTCCAAATTCTGCAAGTGTTGCAGGAATGCCAAGTCTGCTGTTGAATTCGCTGATTTTTTCACAAAGACTGTTTACCAGTGCAGTCTCCGATGCTCCGGCAAGACCCATTCTTCTTGCAATTTCAGCATATCTTGATGCTGCTGTGCTGTCTTTTGCGTTATACCTGATAACATAAGGAAGGTATATTGCGTTTGCGCATCCGTGAGGAATGTGTCCTGTCGAAAATGCTGCGCCTGTCTTATGTGCCATTGAATGAACGATACCAAGAAGTGCGTTTGAAAATGCCATGCCGGCAAGGCACTGTGCATAATGCATCTGCTCTCTTGCATCCATATTCCCGTTATATGATGCAGGAAGATAATCAAGAACCATTTCAATAGCCTGAAGGGCAAGCGGGTCTGTAAAAGGTCCGTTAAGTGTCGAAACATATGCCTCTATTGCATGTGTCAGCGCATCCATTCCTGTATATGCAACCTGTTTTACAGGAAGTCCTGCAACAAGTTCAGGATCAACTATAGCAACATCGGGAGTGATGTTGAAGTCTGCAAGCGGATACTTAACGCCTGTGCTGTAGTCTGTAATTACCGAAAAAGCAGTTACCTCTGTTGCAGTTCCTGATGTTGAAGGAATCGCAGCAAATCTTGCTTTCTGTCTGAGTTCCGGAAATCCGAACGGTGTAATCAGGTCTTCGAATTTAATTTCCGGATATTCATAAAACGCCCACATTGCCTTAGCTGCATCTATAGGAGAGCCACCGCCCATTGATACAATCCAGTCGGGCTCAAATCTTCTCATTGCCTGCGCACCTCTCATTACTGTTTCAACTGAAGGATCCGGCTCAACTCCTTCGAACACTTCAACTTCCATTCCTCCTTCTTTAAGATATGAAACAGCCTTGTCCAGAAATCCCTGTCTCTTCATAGAACCTCCGCCGACAACCAGGATAGCCTTTTTTCCACCCAGATTTTTCAGTTCTTCCAGGCATCCTTTTCCATGATAAATGTCTCTTGGTAATGTAAATCTTGCCATATCTTCTTCTCCTTTTCTGAATAAAACAATTGTTAAACTTTTAACGATTACAGGATAACATCGTTAAACTTTTAACGCAATCTCTTTTTAATAGAAACATCAAAATACAGCAATAATATATGACCGCTAAGGCATACTAATCATCTGTCTAAGGAAAATCCCTATAACATACGGACAATTTTGCTGTGCTTGTATTACAAAAGGCAGGCCCTTCAGTGACCTGCCTTTCCGTTTTTATTTTATCTTCTGTATGTCTTGTCCCATTCAAGAATTTTGCCTGTTGCAGCATGTACTTCATACTCGAAATAGTATGATGATGTGCTGAATCTTACCTTGTATATCCACTGCCCGTCATCCTTTTTCAGTGTACATGTTCCCGATTCAACAGTCGAACGCCTGAAATTTCCGAAAGATATAACTTTTGTTCTGGCCTGAGACTTTGACAGAGACTTTGCTCCTGTGTTTTTTACCCTGTTGAAGTCAACAGATTTTTCAAGAAGCACACCATATCTGCTGTACTCGAAACTGTATTCGGCTCCGTTTGATTTTTTTGTGAATTCAATTTCATATACTCCATCGTCCGAATCCTTTTCAACAGCAGTTACCTGGGAAGATGTCACCCCTGCACTCTTGAGCGCCTTTGCATATGCCTGTGATAAAGTCACAGTTCCTGCCGCAAACGCACCTGTCGATAATGTAAACATCACAGCTGCCATAACAATTACTGATACAATCTTTTTCATATTGTCCCTCCTCTAATCATAAACACTCTCAATATCTTTCTCTATAATATCACCTGAAACACCATCTATTTCAAAGCCGTACTCGTATTCTTTATAGACGATTTCTATCTCATATACTGTCCTTCCGTCATCGTAGTCTTCCTTTGCCTTCACTATATTCTTTTCAGCTGCACCGCTTACCTCTCCCAGCGCGATGTTCTTTGCCGCTGCAAGACCTATTGTACTTTCGTCTGATGATGGCAGATTGTCGTCACCTGTCTGACCCTTATTATCGTTCTCAGTCGATGCATTCAGCACGCTGCCGTCCTTCTTTGAGATATCGAATGAATACTCCACGCCATCGTAATAAATCTCGATATCATATTCATTCTCGTCTTCCTCAACAGAAACAACATCATCTTTTCCTGCACCTTCCACATGCATCAGTGCTTCATTTATCGCATCATCTCTTGAAACTTCTGCCGATGCAGCGGTTCCGCATGCTGCAAGCCCTGCTGCAAGCAATGCTGTTAAAGCAAACACTGTAATTGTCTTTAATATCTTCACCATATTTCCTCCTCTCTTTTATGGGTATATAATATATAAGCCGGATTAATCTGAAATTACTCCGGCATTAAGATTAAATTAATTTTTCGGAAACCACACAGAGAAAACGCTTCCGCTTCCCGGTTTACTCTTCACATCACATTTTCCTCCGTGAACTTCAGTCAGCGACTTTACAATTGAAAGGCCGAGCCCTGCAGAATCATTGGAGCTTCGCCCTGCCTGATAGAATCTGTCCCATATTTTGTCTATGTGCTCCTCAGAAATCCCCGGTCCGTCATCTGCCACATCAACTCTCGCAAAACAGCCGGAGGTGGCAAGAGACAGCTTTACATTGCCCGTTCCGTCAGGATTCTTCCCGTATTTTACCGCATTGTCAATAAGATTGACAAGTATGCGTATTACCATCGCATAATCTCCTGTGATATGAACACCCTCCTGTATATCTGTTACAATGCTGACACCCTTTTCTTTTGCGATGACATTCTGCTGCTCTGCAGTCAATTCACACAGCTCGCTCAGATCGATATCTTCCCTTTCAGGATTAAGCCTTCCACTGTCGCTTCTTGAAAGAGTAAGCAGCCTGCTCACCAGTGATGACATGGACTTTGCACTTCTGTTAATTGCCTGAAGCGCCCTTCCGGAATACTCGGCATCCTCCATTCCGTATTCACTTTGAGAAATCATAACCGCCAGCGGTGTTCTGAGTTCATGTGACACATCAGATATGAACTGCTTCTGATTATTAAACGTTGTTTCAAGACTGTCAAACATTCCATTAAATGCATCAGCCAGCCTGTCTATCTCATCGTTATTCCCCGATCTGTCAATTCGTCGGGAAAGATCCCCGCTTTTCTGTATTCCCCGTGCCGCTTCTGTAACCTCTCTTACAGGGGCAAATGCCCTCTTGGTAATAATGTATCCTCCTACCGCCGCCGCAATTACAAGCAGCGGAATACATATTATAACCATACGGAATATGAATGCAAACGATCCTGATTCAGCCGGATTCTCGATAATTCCCCTTACCCACACAGGATTTCTGTCAATCATGAACATTCTGTCATATATAAACCATTCTTCTCCGTCTTCTGTACAAACTTTGCTGATATTCTCATCTTCGAACACACTTCCTCCGTAAACTCCCGCAGGAAACCTTCCTTCAATGAGCTTCTTGTTCCGGTCATATATGGAAATGTACACGTTATCATCGTAAAGCTCAATCTCATCATCAAGAAGGAAAAAACCGTCTGAAACCCACACTATATGCTCACTCGCATCAGTCACCTCATCTATAAGGTCTGTCTGCGCGGCATCTGCCGCATTATCTGCCCATGAAAACTCAACTATGGTGACAAGAATCACAGCTATTACCAGGATAAATACGGTGTACCAGATTGTGATTTTAGTAATAATTGAATTTCTTTTCATCGGATTATATACCCTGCACCCTTCACTGTCTCAATCAGTTTGAATTCCGCGTCTCCGTCAACCTTCTTCCTCAGATGATGAATGAAAACATCAACAACATTTGATGCGCCGTCATAGTCAAAATTCCACAGATTATTAATAATCCTGTCCCTTGACATCACTCTTCCCCTGTTTCTCAGAAGAAGTTCAAGGATATCAAATTCTCTTGCAGTAAGCTTTATCTCTTTTCCGCCTCTTGACACTGTCCTTGCAGCCTTGTCAACTCTCAGATCTCCTGCACATATGACGTTTTCTGTTTTTTCACCCTTGCGTCTTGTCATCGCCCTGACTCTGGCGAGAAGTTCATCAAAATCAAAAGGTTTTACAAGATAATCATCTGCCCCCGCATCAAGACCTGCTACCTTGTCCTCGGTGGTTCCAAGCGCAGTCAGAAGAAGAACCGGTGTCTCAATTCCCCTGTTTCTCATCTCCTTCAGAACTCCGATGCCTGTAATTCCCGGCATCATAATATCCATGATAATCCCGTCATATTCGGCGCACCGTATATAATCGAGTGCGTCCTCTCCAGTAAGAACCGCATCTACAGTATAATGCTCGTTCTTCAGTTTTCTTTCGATTATTTCGTTAAGATCGGGCTGATCTTCCACAACCAGTATTCTCATTGTTTTATTCCTCCTCGGGATGAATATATCAGTTCTTCATTAAGATACAGTTAAAAAGGCGCATAAACCGTATGCGCCCATAATCTCAGAGTTTTGCTGCTGTCCCTGTGAACACTGCACACAGTTTGCCGTTTCCGTCAGTTACATCTACTGTACAGAAAGTTGTTCTCTTCCCGGTTTTTACAGCTCTGCATCTTGCGTACAGGCTTCCGGACTGTGCCGCATTAAGAAAAGAAATGTTCGAATCAATAGCAACAGATACTTTATGTATGTTGTTTGTGCATACCGCAAACGCAAAATCTGCAAGTGTAAAATATACTCCACCCATTACAGTTCCCGCAGCATTCAGATGTTCCTTCGTTATTTCCATGCTGCATACAGCATAGTCATCTCCGATTTCATCAATCACCATTCCGCTGCCTGTCGCAAATCTGTCATTTTCAAACAGTTCTCTCGCCTCATCGATATTCTTAAACGTACTCAATTTCTATATCCTGAGCTCCTTCCCAAAGAACTTTCTTTCCAACTTCATTCAATTTGTCAAGGTTGTCTGTAATTGTAAGAAAATGATTGCCGGAAAGCTGTCCCGAGCAGCTTGAAAACATGCACATTCCGTATGCAAGAATAATTTCCATCTCACTGACACCGCCTATATATAACAGCATCTGCCCCATCTGAGGATGACTTGTATTGTTCTCATAACCAAGTCCTGTTCTCTCATCTCCGTATGGAATCCACACTGCTTCACCT
Source organism: Bacillota bacterium (assembly GCA_016293805.1). Lineage (GTDB taxonomy): Bacteria > Bacillota > Clostridia > Peptostreptococcales > Anaerovoracaceae > UMGS973. Next base: position 7,247 of record JAEDDI010000011.1, read on the forward strand.
GACCATCTGACATGTATAACCTTGTTCTTTAGCGGAAGCATCTTTCTGAACACTTCACATGTCTTGGGTGCCTTTTCCTCTTCAAGCACAGCATTAAATTCAACTCCTGCAATAGTTACTTTAACTTTTGTCATCTTTCTTCTCCTTTACAACTTTATCAAAAGCATCTTTCAGCCTTCTGTCACGCTTTATCTCCGCTTTATATTCAGCCAGAGTACTCCTTACCTTTTCCTTTGACTCTTCCATCATGTATATAAGCTCCTTTGAAGTTATTCTTCTTGCCCCGCTGCCGAATACAACCAGCTGCTCCATATAATCTGAAGTTGCCACTGTAACCTCGCTTGTCTTAGAAAGTTCTGTTGCAGTTTTCTCGATGTAGCTGTCGGCAGTCTCATTTTCCTTCGTATATACGATTTCAATACCGTCAAAAGTTACTGTTCCTGTGTTTCCCCTGACCTTGTATCCGTCAAACACCAGCACAATCTTATCATCGGTAACAGTTGAATAATCCTTCAGTTCCTCTATAAGACCAAGCCTTGCAATCTCTATATCATCCACCTTTTCCTCACGGGCAAACAGCACATTATACCCGTCAACTATGAGATACGGCGGTCCGGTTTTCTTTTTCTGCCGAGGCAGGGACTTATATGCGCTGTCATCATAATCCACCACAGTTTTTCCCCTGTACGCTCTTACCCTCTTCTCGCTTTTCCCGTATGTCTTCTCAAATATCGCCTTAAGCTCGTCGTCAGAGGCAGGTCTCAGGCTTCCTCCCTTCACAGAACTTTCCTGTGCAGAGAAATTTTCCAGAAGCCCTATGTGCATGTGTTCTTCAACTTCATTCCACGGAACATAATAACCTGCTCCGTGACTGCAGAAAATTGAGCCTGAAGGGTTATCAGTATCCCTGTCTGGACTGTACCCTGTTTTCTCTACGACTTCCTCCTGATTGTGACATTCTTCATATCCTCCTGACCGTGCGAAAAAACGCCCTTCGCCCCTGGTATATGATATTACTTCAGCATGATATCCGTTCATCTCAGATACCGGACCTCTTCCTGTTATGACTGTATATTCTCCTTCTGTCACAGGGGCATCGAAAGTCCCGTACATGCGCTGAATATCCGACATTGCTCTTCCGGCCTGTGATGACGGAACAGTCAGTGTGAAGTCATAATATGGTTCAAGAAGTACCGGATTGTTTCTCATCAGCCCGTGCCTTACGGCTCTGTATGTCGCCTGTCTGAAATCCCCCGGTTCTGTATGCTTCACATGATCGCGTCCTGAAATAACCGTTATCTTCATATCTGTTATCGGGCTTCCTGTCAGTACCCCTCGATGCGTTTTTTCCTCAAGATGTGACAATATGAGTGACTGCCAGTGAGGTTTTAGCACATCGTTATCCGCTGCGCTTTCAAACACAAGACCCGCTCCTCTTTCGAGAGGCTCAAGCAGAAGATGAACTTCAGAGTAATGACGAAGAGGCTCGTAGTGCCCCACTCCTTCTGAAACACCCTTCACAGTTTCCATATATACGATGTTCCCCTCACCGAAATCGATATCCTGCCCGAACCTGTCTTTAAATATTGTCCTAAGCACCTCTGTCTGAACGATGCCCATAAGCCTTGCGTTGATTACTGAATGCTCCTCATCCCATTCGATTGCAAGCTGCGGCTCCTCCTCCTGTATCTGGCGGAGTTTCATAAGCATATCATGAACATCTGCACCATCGGGGAGTATGACTCTGTATGATAAAACCGGCGTCATCTCCGGAATAAACCTGGAAGTATCACATCCAAGACTCTGTCCGCAGTAGGTTGACGAAATGCCAAGGCATGCACACACGTCTCCTGCCTTAACCTCTTTAGGTTCTGTGAATCTGAGTCCGTTCATTATCCTGATTCTGTCGATTTTCTCCCCGGTATCTGCCAGCATTTCCTTTGCCGAAAGACTGCCGCCTGTTATCTTCATATGTGTCAGCCTGTTGCCCGATGCATCTCTGGAAATCTTGAATACCCTTGCACCGAATTCATCGGGATATGCCCTGAGCAGCGTCAGATTCTCAAGAGCATCTGAAAGTGCCTGTATATTATCATTTTTCAGCGCAGATCCGAAGTATACAGGAAATATTCTTCTCCATGATATCAGTTTCCTGATATCCTCATCTGTCACATGCCCGCCTTCAAGATGCTTTTCAAGAAGTTTTTCATCGCATACAACAAGCTCCTCCTCATCGCAGCTTTCCAGATCTATGCATTCGGAAGAAAGCATCTTCCGTATATTATCATATACTCTGTTCCTGTCGGCGCCGCTCTGATCCATCTTGTTTACAAAGATAAAAACCGGCACCCTGTACTGAGAAAGCAGATTCCACAAAGTTCTGGTATATGCTGTAACACCGTCAGGCGCAGATACTATCAGGATTGCATAATCCAGAACCTGCAGCGTTCTCTCCATCTCAGCTGAAAAATCAATATGTCCCGGAGTATCCAGAAGTGTGAATTTTTTATTCCCCAGAACAAACTCTGCCTGTTTTGAGAATATAGTTATACCGCGCTGCTTCTCAAGCTCATACGTATCCAGAAAAGCATTCTTGTGATCCACTCTTCCTATTTTCCTTATGCTCCCCGAGTTAAAAAGAAGACATTCTGAAAGAGTTGTCTTTCCTGCATCCACAGGTGCCGTTATGCCAATTGTCAGTTTATCTGACTTAATCATCAATCATCTCTCCCACCAGACTGAATGTATTTGAATCTGTAATCTTCACATCTACGATTTTTCCGATTAATTCATCGGACGCCTTGAGGTTAACAAGTTTAAATCCCTCTGTCCTTCCCGAATAAGTGAATATATCATTTTTACTCCGTCCGTCAATAAGAACCTTCTGAACAGTTCCTACGTACGCACTGTTCTTCTTCGCTGCCGTCTCATTGATACAGTCCACCAGGCGGTTAAATCTCTCATGCTTAACCTCTTCAGGTATCTGGTCTTCGTATTTTTCAGCCGGCGTTCCCTTTCTTATGGAATAAAGGAATGTAAATGCCGAATCATACTCAACCTCTCTTGCCATGCGAAGAGTTTCCTCAAAATCCTCTTCTGTCTCACCCGGAAAGCCCACTATGATATCTGTAGTAACTGTAATATCCGGTACAGATGCCTTTAGTTTTCTCACTAGATTAAGGTATTTATCATGATCATACCTTCTGTTCATCCTTCTTAGAATCTCATCGCTTCCCGACTGCACAGGAAGATGAATACTGTTGCAGAGTCTGTCACAGTCGACGAAAGCCTGAATCAGCCTGTCAGACAGATCCTTTGGATGTGATGTCATAAACCTGATTCGTCTGAGCTGCTCAATATCATTGAGATCATAAATCAGATCTGCGAAATCATAGCCTTCCCCGCCTTTGTACGAATTCACGTTCTGACCTAGTAAAGTGACTTCAACAACACCATCTGCCACCAGATTTTTTACTTCTTCTATAATGTCTTCGGGTTTTCTCGATCTTTCTCTTCCCCTCGTATACGGAACGATGCAGTATGTGCAGAAGTTATTGCATCCGTACATGATGTTTACAAACGCCTTGTGCCTGTAAAGTCTTTTAGCAGGCAGTCCTTCAACAATATCACCGCCGTCTTCCCATATCTCAAACATTTTTCTGTTTTCTGTTTCCACATTCTTCACAAGTTCGGGAAGCATATGAATATTATGTGTTCCAAACACTATATCCACCCACGGGTATTTTGCCTTGAGCGTGTCAATTATATGCTGCTGCTGCATCATGCATCCGCATACTCCGACTATAAATCCGGGGTTATTCTCTTTTTTGTGCTTCAGCTGTCCCAGAGTTCCGAAAAAACGCTTGTCAGCGTTTTCTCTGACGCTGCACGTGTTCAGAATTACTATATCCGCCTCATTTCTTGTGAGCGATTCCTCCATTCCCATCTCAGAAAGCATTCCTGCCATGGTCTCCGAATCGTGCTCGTTCATCTGACAGCCGAAGGTTATAATATGATATTTTTTCATTTTGTTTCCTCAATCTATTATAAGGTGCCGGGCATATCCCGGCACCGCATCAGTCTTCTGGTTTTAAATCTCTTGCCATAAGAGCTTTTACGGCGTCTTCTGCCGAAACATCACCTTTTACAAGCCTGTATATCGCAGAAGTGATAGGCATTTCAACGCCCGCCTTCCCTGCAAGTTCATATGCGGCCTCTGCAGTAAACATTCCCTCGACAACCATGCCGACTTCTTTTACCGCGTCTTGCGGATTCATTCCCTCTCCTATCAGTATTCCGCATCTTCTGTTTCTTGAATGCATGCTTGTACATGTTACGATAAGGTCTCCAATTCCGGTAAGTCCCGCAAAAGTTGCAGGATCTGCACCAAGCGCTGCTCCAAGACGCTTCATTTCAGCTATTCCCCTTGTCATCAGTGCAGCTTTGGAATTGTCTCCGAATCCCATTCCGTCTGTTATTCCTGCACCAAGCGCTATAATGTTCTTAAGGGCTCCGCCAAGCTCACAGCCTGTCACATCGCTTCCCGTATACACTCTTAGAAAATCGGTTGAAAACATATTCTGAACAGCAACTGCAGTCTCCTCCGATACTGATGCTGCAACAAGCGCAGTCATCATTTTCTGTCCGACCTCCTCAGCATGGGAAGGTCCCGAAAGCATGCAGTACTTTTCCTCTATTCCAAAAGATGCAGCTATTTCAGAAAGCCTCATCAGACTGTTTTTCTCAATCCCCTTTGCAACATTAATGATTATCATTTCATCATCAATGTACTCAAGGGATGACGATAGTACGCTCCTAAACGACTGAGCAGGTGTAGAGAAGCATACAGCTTCTGCACCCGAAACCGCATCTGATATTTCTCCCGTCAAAGTGATGGTTTCAGGCAGCTTCACTCCGGGCAGATATTTTAAATTTTCTCTTGTTTTCATAAGCGATGCCAGCTGTTCTTCATTTCTTGCATACAGTCTGACATCATGGCCGTTTAATCCAAGAGTTACTGCCAGAGCTGTTCCCCAGCTTCCCGCACCTATAACTCCAACTGTACTCATTTATTCTTTCCTCCCAGGTTCAGCTTGGATTCTTCACCTTTTACAAGCCTTGATATATTTGGTCTGTGCTTGAATACTACGATTACAGCAAGTATGACTCCGTACCAGAAAAAATCAGGAACCATAAGCAGTGCAAGACCGGGCATTGCAAGTGCTGCAACTATTGAACCAAGTGATACATACCTTGTCACCGCCACAACAGCTATAAATACTATTAGAAGCGTTACTGCAAGCACCGGTTTTACAAACAGCAGCAGCCCCACGCCCGTTGCAACTCCCTTGCCTCCCCGAAATCCGAATTCGAAAGGCCAGCAGTGACCTATAAGGGCCATAGCACCTGCAGCATACGAAACATCAGGAGACACAAAACTTCCTGCAAGCACGCATATTCCTCCCTTAAGCACATCAGCAGCAAGTGTTACTGCGGCCTGCTTTTTGCCAAGCACTCTTAAAACATTGGTAGTTCCCGGGTTTCCGCTCCCCTCTTTACGAATATCAACTCCGTGTATTTTTCCTATTAAAGTAGCAGGAGATATGCATCCGACAAAATATGAAGCGACAATTATCACCATACCTAAAATCTGATTTGCTTCCATCAGTCTTCCTTCTCTCCCTTCTCTCTGAACACAAACTTGATTGAAGTTCCTTCAAATCCAAACCCTTCTCTTATCTTGTTTTCAAGGTATCTGGCATATGAGAAATGCATCAGTTTCCTTGAATTGATCTTAAAAGAGAACAGCGGAGGTTTTACTCCAACCTGTGAACAGTAATAAATCTTCAGTCTCCTGCCCTTGTCGGAAGGCGGCTGCTTCATCATTGTGGCATCTGTAATCAGTGCATTCAGCTGTCCTGTAGGAACCCTGAGTGCCCTGTTTTCCGCCACTGCCTTTGCCAGATTTATAACGTTGTCTATTCTCTGGTGGTCCTTAACTGAAATAAATACAGATGGGGCATACGACATGAACGGGAATTCAGCATCTATTCTCCTTCTGAAATCCCTCATTGTGTTCGTTTCCTTTACTACAAGGTCCCACTTGTTGACAACAACGATTATTCCCTTTCCCGCTTCATGGGCAAGCCCGGCAATTTTCTTGTCCTGCTCGGTAATCCCCTCGCTGGCATCTATCATGAGAAGCGCCACATCGCTTCTTTCTATTGCCGCAAGTGCACGTATGATACTGTATTTTTCTATATTCTCGCTTATCCTGTTCTTCCTTCTTATACCCGCAGTATCTATGAGCATATATCTCTGACCATCCTTTTCAAAAGGAGTGTCTATTGAATCTCTTGTTGTACCTGCTATCGGAGAAACAATTACTCTTTTTTCACCGATAAGCTCATTAATTAGACTTGATTTGCCCACATTCGGCTTTCCGATTACAGCAATTGAAATCGCATCCTCTTCCTCTTCGTATTTTTCTCTCGGAAACGAGTTGACAATCTCATCAAGAAGATCTCCGAAATTCAGCATATTCGCTGCGGAAATAGGTATAGGCTCACCAAGGCCCAGTTCATAAAAGTCATAAAAATCATCAGGCAGCCACGGATTGTCAACTTTGTTTACGACAAGAATCACATTGCGGCCTCTGCGCCTTAGCATATTCGCAACTTCCCTGTCTGCAGATGTGAGTCCGTCTTTGCCGTCTACAAGGAAAAGAATAACATCTGCAGTATCCATTGCTATGTCTGCCTGCTCTCTCATCTGTGACAGAATGATATCAGTGCTGTCAGGTTCGATTCCCCCCGTATCTATCATCGCAAACTCTACGCCGTTCCACTCCGTTTCCGCATAGATTCTGTCCCTGGTCACGCCCGGAGTGTCTTCTACAATTGAGATTCTCCTGCCTATCACCTTATTAAAAAAAGTCGATTTACCTACGTTCGGTCTGCCTACTACGGCAACTATAGGTTTACTCATTTACTATTCCTCCTGCAAACTCCTCAGGGTCAAAAGGCTTAAGATCATCAATGCCCTCACCCACACCTATGAACTTGATAGGCAGATCGAATTCATCAGCGATTGTCACTGCAATTCCTCCCTTGGCTGTTCCGTCAAGCTTGGTAATTATTATTCCGGTAATATCAGCTGTCTGCCCGAATTCCCTTGCCTGTGATATCGCATTCTTGCCTGTTGTGGCATCGAGAACAAGAAGGTTCTCTCTTGCTGCCTCAGGCCACTCTCTTGATATGACCTTATTCATCTTCTCAAGTTCGTTCATGAGGTTTTTCTTGTTCTGAAGTCTTCCGGCAGTATCACAGATGAGCACATCAGCACCTCTTGCTTTTGCAGCCCCTACGGCATCAAATATTACTGCGGAAGGATCCGCTCCCTCATTGTGCTTTACAATATCAATTCCTACTCTGTCAGCCCAGATTGTAAGCTGATCAGCAGCTGCCGCCCTAAAAGTGTCTGCAGCTGCAAGAATAACCTTTTTTCCATCCTTTGTGAGCATATTTGCAATCTTACCTATGGATGTGGTCTTGCCTCCGCCGTTAACTCCAATTACCAGTATCACAAGAGGCGTATCCGGACAGAGTTTCTGCCTGTCCCCCTTATCCATCAGGGAGACTATAATGTCTTTCAGCTTGTGCATAAGAGTATCGGCCTTCTTAATATTTCCTCCATCTGCAAAAGCACGAAGCTTCTCAACAGTTCTGATTGTAGTATCCATCCCTATATCAGATGTAATCAGAATCTCTTCAAGTTCATCATAAAAATCGTCATCAATTTCACTTTTCCCGGTAATCGCCTCAGAGATTCTCTCCGAAAGCTTCCCGAAGAAAGATTTTCTGTTTTCAGTAAATGCCATATATTGTCTCCTAGTCCAGTTTGAATTCATCACCCAGTCTGAGCGAAAGCACCTTGGATACTCCCTGCTCAGGCATTGTTACACCATACAGAACATCAGCATGCTCCATTGTAGCCTTCTGATGAGTAACAAGTGCAAACTGTATTTCATTGAAATTGCGCAGATATGCTGAAAATCTTTCGATATTGGCATCGTCAAGGGCAGCCTCAACTTCATCAAGAATGCAGAACGGAGTAGGCTTTGTCTTCAATACCGCAAACATCATGGCTATTGCTGTCATTGTCTTCTCACCTCCGGAAAGAAGATTGATGTTCTGAAGTTTCTTGCCCGGCGGCTGCGCAACTATATCAATATTCGATTCGAGAGGATTATCAGGATTCTCAAGAACAAGCTGTGCGCTTCCGCCTCCGAAAAGTTCCCTGAACACCGTTTCAAAGTTGTCAGCGACATTGTTGAAATTCTCCCTGAATCTCTCCCTTATTGTCTTATCCATATCATCGATTATTCCGCGAAGATCGTCCATCGAACCCGAAATATCAGCTCTCTGCTCCGTCAGGAAATCATATCTTTCGCTAACCTTGCGGTATTCTTCAATCGCTCCGATATTTACATCCCCAAGTTGAGCCATCCTCTGCCTGATTTCGCGGTTTTCCTTTACAGCCCTTGATAATACGAAATCTGCAGTTCTGTATTCAAGTGCCTGAAGATATGTTATCTCAAATGTTTCCCATATCTTCTCCTTAAATGAGTCCAGCTGTGTTTCAAGTTTAGCCTTCTTGATGTCAGCGCTGTACATACGGTCGTTAAGAGAAACAACCTCGCTGTCGAACACCTTCTGCTGCTGCATGATATCATCCAGTTTTACATTGAGACTGTTTCTCTCCTGCACAGCCAGGTTAATTGTTTCCTGAAGTGTGTTCTTCTCTTCCTCCATCTTTTCGACCGCTTCGGCTGAAGCATCATCATCAAGGATGTTTTTTCTCTGAATCTCCAGCTGTTCAAGCTGTTCTTCACGCGCATCTATGTCAGCTGTTATCTCATCAATTTCACTCTGTATTCTTCTTCTGAGGCTGTCAAACCCTGCTATTTCACTTTCGCATGCAGTAACAGCGATTCTTGCTCCGGTAATCTCTTCGCTGACACCGGAGAGTTCCTCCCTGAGAACCTCATACTCCGCATTAAGAGTATCAATGTTCTTCTCAGCATCCTCTGCCAGTTTGCTTTCTTTCTGCGCATCCGCCTTAAGGGCGTCTATCATTTCCAGAGCCTGCGCCTTCTGTGTTTCGATATCGGAAAGTTCGGCATCAAATTTCTTCAGTCTCTCCTCCAGAGAAGCAGCGGCATTTTCACATGCGGAAATCTCGCTCTGTTTTTCTATAAGGGTTTTTTCGATTTCACGTATTCTGCTTTCCTTCCTGTCAGCCTCGATGATTGAAAGCGCTAAACTGTCTCTGACTTCTTCTCTTTTCCTTTCTGCCTCGGAAGTCTTTATCCTGCCTGCGTCAAGTTCGGAGGAAAGCCTGTCTATCTCTGCTCTTCTTTCGAGAAGGTTTGCAGTTCTGTTTTTGTATTTTCCCCCGGAAATGGTTCCTGCACCGCTTACAATCTCACCCTCAAGAGTCACAAACCTCAGGCCCTGCCTTATACTTTTAGACATGGCAACAGCATTATCCATATTGTCCACAATTGCTGTCCTTGAGAGAAGAAACTCATATGCAGGTCTGTATTTTTCATCAAATGATACTATTTCATCTCCGAATCCGATAAAACCCTTTTCTTTTATTGCAATGTCAGGTTTAGTGTATCTTACCGAAGAAAGAGGTATAAAGGTGAGTCTTCCAGCCTTCGATGATTTGAGAAGAGAAATCGCCTTCGTTGCTGTCCGGTCATCTCTGCAGATAATATTCTGCATGCCTGAGCCCAGTGCAGTCTCAACGGCCGTCTCCATTCCTTCCGGCACTGTCATAAGTTCTGCTGCAGTTCCGAAGACACCCGGAATATTCTCCTTCATTATGTACCTTACCGCCTGGTTGTACCCTTCGTAATTGTTCTCCATCTCTTCGATGGTTCTTTTTCTTGCCGCAGCCCTTCCGGCTTCAATGCGCAGCTCCTCAAGTTCCTTTGAGAGTCTTTTTTCCTCTTCCTGAAGCTGTCTGTAATGTGCTTTCGCCTCTTCAGCCTCTTCTTTAAGTCTGCCGGCCGATGCGGCAAGCTCATCTCTGTCATTGATGAGCTTAGCGTATTCATCTCGTTCCCTTCCTGAAACTTCACTGTTTTTTTCGGCTTCTATCTGAGACTTTCTTCTTTCCAGCGTATCTATAATACTCTCAAGCCCTGAAGCCTCTGTCCTTTTCTGGGACGCGTTCTGATGATGAAGGAACACTTCGCTCTTGGCCTTCTCCACGCCTTCAAGCGCATCTGTCACAAGCCTGGTCTTCTCATTGAACTCTGATGTCCTCCGGTCAAGCTGCTCCTTTGCCTTTCTGAATCTGGAATCCGTTTTCTGTCTGTTCTTTTCGACATTTCTGATATTCTCATTCTCCATGTCGAATTTCTCTTCGAAGCCTTTGATTTCCTCGTTGATTCTTCGTCTATTGTCTTCTATGGAGGAAAGACGCTCCTCATTTACTCTGAGTCTGTTTGTCACTTCGCCTATTTCCGAAGTGAGACCCAGAATTTTTTCCCTGGATTCATCAATAATCTGTTCAAGCCCGGAAATACGGGATTTCATACTGTCTGCATCCGAATCAACTTCTCTGCGCTTTCTGGCAATCTCATCTTCAGCTTTTCTGATTTCCCTTATTTCCTCTTCCAGTTCCTCTATCTTCTTTTCTGTGTCCTCGACATTTCTGATGGTTATATTGATTTCAAGTTCTCTGAACCTGTCTCTCAGCACGAGATACTCTTCAGCTTTTCTGCTGTCCTCTGCAAGTCCGTCAATTCGGTCTTCAATCTCACCGATTATATCATTTACCCTGTCGAGATTTCCTGTTGCATTTTCCAGTTTTCTTTCAGCTTCAGCCTTCTTGCTTCTGTACATGACAACACCGGCAGCCTCTTCGAATATCTCGCGCCTGCTTTCAGTCTTGTTGCTTACAATATCGGCTATCTTGCCCTGCCCTATTATGGAATATCCGTCAACACCGATTCCGGTATCCATTATGAGTTCACGTATATCCCTCAGTCTGCACTGGTTGTCGTTGATATAGTATTCGGATTCGCCCGAGCGGTACATTCTCCTTGTTATCGCAACTTCATTGTATTCAATCGGCAGTATTCCCGCACCATTGTCTATTGTCAGAATCACCTCTGCCATTCCACGCGATTTTCTGCTCTGAGTTCCTGCAAAAATCACTTCCTGCATCTTGCCTCCGCGAAGCATCTTGGGACTCTGTTCACCTAAAACCCATCTGATGGCATCTGATATGTTACTCTTGCCGCTGCCGTTAGGCCCTACTATACATGTTATTCCCGGATGAAACTCAATTGTAACAGGCTCGGCAAATGATTTGAAGCCGTGCATGTATATTCGCTTAAAATACATTAACTGTTTCCTCTTTCTAGTACTTCTCTGGCAGCATTCTGCTCTGCCTGCTTTTTTGTTCTTCCACAGCCGCTGCCGTAGACTTTACCGTCTATGATGAGGTCAACGAAGAAAGTCTTGCTGTGATCAGGACCTTCTTCCTTTGCAACCTGATAGGACGGCGCCTTCAGTCCCCTGGCCTGGAGCATCTCCTGTATAGCTGACTTATAGTCTTTAACCAGCCTGCCGCTGATAGCCTCTTCAACCGGATTCCTGGTCAGACGGGTGATAAACTCCGAAACAGTTTCATAGCTGCTGTCAAGAAAAACCGCTCCGATGAGAGCTTCAACTGCATCTGCCAGAATGGATTCTCTGTTTCTTCCTCCCTGTTTGATTTCACCGTTTCCCATATAAAGATAGGACCCGATATCAAGACTGCGGCTTATATCAGCCAGTGTTTTTTCACATACAACAGCCGCTCTCAGTTTAGTAAGTCTGCCTTCCTCCGCATCCGGCAGTCTTCTGTACAGAATTTCACCCACCACCGCATCAAGAAGAGCATCTCCTAGATACTCAAGTCTCTCGTTACTTCGAAGATTCTCCCTGGGATGCTCTCTGACATATGAACTGTGTGTAAGTGCTTCTTCCAGATATGATTCATCACTGAACTCATATCCTGTTTTTTCTTCAAACTTCTTCAGCCTGCTTTGCACTCTCTACTCCCTCCATCGCTGATGTAATCTGTTCCACAACATTCTGCTGAGCGAATACAGCGCTCTTCAGTATTGCATTCTTCACCGCATAGCTTCCTGACGACCCGTGCATTTTTATGACGTGTCCGTTCACTCCCAGAATAGGTGCTCCTCCCTCTTCCTCATAATTGAAGTCCTTTGTAAGTTCCCTGAGCTTGTTTCTGACAAGCAGTGCTCCCACCCTGGTTGTCGCACCTTCTGTCAGTTTCTTCTTAATGTTCTTGAGAAGGTTCATGGCAAAGCCTTCCGAAAGCTTGAGTATAACATTTCCGGTAAATCCGTCGCAGACAATAACGTCAGCTGCTCCCTTTGGTACTTCTCTTGCCTCGACATTGCCCACAAAATTCAGGCTGGAGTCTTTGAGAAGCACAAACGCCTCTTTTGTGAGAGCAGTTCCCTTGTTCTCCTCCACACCGAGGTTAACAAGCCCTACCCTGGCACGTCTTCTGGACATTACCTTCTCCATGTACAGGCTTCCCATAATTCCGAACTCCAGCAGGTTTCTGGGCCTGCACTCGGAGTTTGCACCTGCATCAACAATCAGACATGTTTCACCGCCAACGATAGGATATATTGAAGCGATTGCAGGTCTTTCGATACCCGGGATACGGCCGAGTATAAGGAGAGCGCCGGCCATGTAGGCACCTGTATTTCCTGCAGAAACCATAACATCTCCCTTGCCTTCCTTGAGCATGTTAAGCCCCTTGACCATAGATGAATCCTGTTTTCTTCTGACCGCCTTAACAGGGGAATCATCATTTTCAATTATCTGAGTTGCATTCACCACGCTAAGTCTCTGTGAATCATATTCATATTTTTCAAGCTGCGCGTAGATTTCGTCTTCTTTTCCTATAATTGTAATTTCAAGATTACTTTCAGCAAGTGCTTCAACTGCACCTTTAACTATCTCAGCCGGAGCGTTATCTCCGCCCATACCGTCTAACAAAATTCTCATAAACGTCTCCTGTTCTGCACTAACTACACTGATACAAAATAAGTATATCATACAGTAGTGTCAAAAGCAAAGACAGACATCGACGATGCCTGCCTTTTTGTATTCTATTCTATTTCCAGTTTCATGACCTGCGGATGACATTCGGTTCCATACTGGGGACATCCGAAGCACTCAAAGAATATGGGGGCACTGTCCCTGGCAACCTCCGAAAATCCGCTGCGCGCAAAGAATCCCGGCGCTCTTGCCACAAGGAAAAGACTTTTTCCGCCTCTTTTTCTTATCTCATCAACCATTAGAGACAAGAGTTCAGACCCGATATTCGCCTTTCTGTACTTTGGGTTGACTGCGATTCCGTCGCAGATATACTCTCCCTGTCTCATTGCAAGAACCGCGCCGCCCTGTATTTTTCCATCATCATCGGTCACAGACCAGCATTTTACAAGATCCGTCGGAACAGGTTCATCCATTCCAAATTCGAGCCTGTTCTCTATGAACATAGGCACAAGTGAATCATAATCCGAAGTCACTGCTATCTTTAATCTTTTCATAATATTCCTTTTCTTCTTTTAAAACATGGATATTAATACGGTCATGAAGCACATCGAACTGAAGAGGCAGTTTTTTGCCGTGTTCACCGTCAACATCCGTTGGTATATCCTCATCTGACTCAACCAGCAGCCTGTTTGTCTTAAAGCTGAGCACTCTGTGATCTTCAAGATGATCACCGTTTATAACCTTGAGGGCCAGCGGTGCCATCTCGATTATAGGCATCTTCCTGAAAAGAATAACATTGAGAAGTCCGTCGTTCACTTCACTGTCAGGAGATACCTTCCTGAATCCGCCTGCAGATGTGCCGTTCATGACAAGCATAAAGAACATCTTCTCAACGTATACTCTGTCAGGTGTTGTCAGTTTCATGCTGACAGGACGAAGATCTGAAAGCTCTGTAAGTCCGGTAAGATAATATGCAAATCTTCCGAGTGTATTCTTAAGCTCGGGATTCGTCTTCTGGCTGACATCCACCATATGTCCGATGGCTGCTACGTTTACGAAGCATTTGCCGTTAACAACACCCACATCGGCGGGGATTATATTTTCATCAAGTGCAACATCTATCATTCCCTCTATCGTATCGGGCATATTGAAGTATGTCGCAAAATCATTTGCTGTCCCGGATGGAAAAATCGCCAGCGGAAGATTAATTCCGTTCTCAACCATGGCATTCACACATATGTTGATGGTCCCGTCTCCGCCCGCTACTATAATCTGCCTGTACTCGTCCTGATTAATAGTTTTCATCACTGCGTCAAGAAGCTGATCCCTGCTTCCTCTTACAGGCACAAGCTGAAATCCCCTCTCCTGATATTTCTCGATAATGAGATCCAGATTGTCCTTGAATATTCCATTGCCCGAATACGGGTTATAGAACATCAGCACCTTGTTTTTCTTCATTGATAAACCTCCTGATTTCCCCAATCAGATAAAAAGATCCGGCAAATACGACAGCATCATAGGATTCCATTCTGTCCATAGCCGTCCGCACCGCTTCACGGATATCAGCTATCGCCTCTGCCTCAATACCTCTTCTCCTTATTCTTTCAGCAAGCTCCGAAGCTGCCATCCTGCGCGGACTCGCAGGTTCAGCTGCAATAAATGATGATGCAGCTTCACAGAACCTGTCCAGAATTCCTTCAGCATCCTTATCCGCGAGAATTCCTGTAACAAAGAGAACGCGCTCTCTGTCAAAAAACTTTCTGACTGTTTCAGTCAGCGCTCTGGCACCGTCCGGATTATGAGCCCCGTCCAGAATGATATACGGATGTTCGCCCACTATCTCAAATCTGCCCGGCTGCACTGCTCTTGCAAGTCCCATGTACAGACTCTCTCTGGTAATACTTATTATACGTTTTCTTCTGAGAATTTCAATAACAGTTAGTGCTGTGATGAGATTTCTCACCTGGAATTCACCGGTCATACATATTTCCACATCATTATACCAGGTTCCCAGAATATCAACGCTTACAACCGAACCTCCAAGTTTTTCCTCACATGATGCAGCATGTACTCCGGATACATCATACAGTCTGCTTTTGTGCTCATACGCTGTTTTCGCTATGACTTTTCTGGCAGCATCAGAATCGACGTTTGAAACAACAGGGCACCCGTCTTTTATGATTCCTGCTTTTTCAGCAGCAATCTCTTCAATTGTGCTGCCCAGTCTGTCTGTATGGTCAAGAGATATCGATGTTATGACGCTTACCAGCGGGCGGCTGATGACGTTTGTTGAGTCACCGCTTCCTCCAAGCCCAACCTCCAGCACCACAAAATCTGCATTCTTCATTGCAAAATACAGGAATGCCTCCGCGGTTATGACCTCAAACTCAGTAGGCGATGTATACCCCATCGATGTCATCTCACTTACTTTATCCAGCACGATATCCGTCACTTTCTCAAGCTCACTGTCCGAAATATTTTTTCCGTGGAACTGAATTCTTTCGTTGAACGTCTCTATGAATGGTGATGTGAAAAGTCCGCATCTGTATCCGTTTGCCTCCAGGGAATCGTATATATATCTTGATACAGAACCCTTGCCGTTGGTTCCTGCCACATGCACACATTTAAGAGCTTCCTGGGGATTCCCAAGAAGCTCCATAAGAACATTCATGCGTTCAAGTCCAAGAATACTTCCGAATCTTTCAAATTCTTCTATTCTCTTTACTGCATTCATATTAAAGTTTCTTTTCTACTGATTCCAGTCTTTCTGTTACCTTTGCAAGCATGTCTTCATACATGATTTTCTTTTCTCTTTCTGCTTCAATTACCTTTTCAGGCGCTTTGCTTACAAATCCCTCGTTTGAAAGCTTGCCGACTACTCTCTTAACTTCGCCTTCAAGTCTCTTCTTTTCCTTTGAGAGCCTTTCGAATTCAGCGCGGTAATCGAGAAGATCATCTGTAGGAATATATATTTCAGCACCGGCTATTACCGCTGACATAACATCTTCAGGAAGTACTGCCTTGTCCTTCGTAAACGTTATTTCTGTAATGTTTGCCATCGCACTGATATATCTTTCTGCCGATTTTACCTTGTCCATATCCTCATCCGCATAGATGAACGCGCGAAGTTTCTTTGACGGCGCAGCTTCAGCTTCTGCACGTATGTTTCTGATTGCTCGTATTGCATCCATTGCTGTCTCAAGTTTCTCAACCTCAGCCTCATATGTTAAAGCTTCATCATACACAGGCCATGCCGATTTTATAAGGAGATTGTCAGGGTTGTCTTCTGAAACATCCCCTGCAGGCAGATAGCTCCATATCTCCTCGGTTATAAACGGCATAAACGGATGAAGAATCGAAAGCATATCCTTCAGCACTTTTACGAGCACTGCTCTTGCAACCGCCTTGTCATCTTCATCATCACCGTAAAGTCTTCCCTTGACAAGCTCGATATACCAGTCACAGTATTCATTCCAGATTACGTCATATACTCTCTGACCTGCAAGTGCAAGATCAAATCTGTCCATCGCTGCTGTAACATATCTTACAGCCTCATTCACTCTGGATATTATCCACTTGTCTTCGTCCTTCAGGCGCGCCTCGTCGAAATTCATCGGTCTGAAGCTTCCTTCTTCATCCTGAAGATTCATAATAACAAATCTTGATGCATTCCATAGTTTGTTGGCAAAGTTTCTCGACGATTCAAGTTTGTCTGTCTTAAATCTCATATCATTGCCAGGAGTAATGCCTGTTGTAAGCATGAACCTTAACGCGTCTGCTCCATACTGGTCAATAATCTGAAGAGGATCTATTCCATTTCCCAGTGACTTGCTCATTTTTCTTCCCTGAGCATCCCTTACAAGGCCGTGTACATAAACGTATTTGAAAGGGACTTCTCCCATAGTCTCAAGAGCTGAGAATACCATTCTGACTACCCAGAAGAATATGATATCATACCCTGTAACAAGAACATCAGTAGGGTAGAAATACTCAAGATCAGGTGTCTTTTCCGGCCATCCAAGTGTGGAGAAAGGCCAAAGAGCTGATGAGAACCATGTATCAAGCACATCCTCATCCTGCCTTATATCTGTGCTTCCGCACTTTGTGCATTTGTCAGGAGCATCCATTGCAACCATGAGTTCACCGCATTCTTGACAGTAATATGCAGGAATTCTGTGTCCCCACCAAAGCTGTCTTGAAATACACCAGTCTCTTATCTCCTCAAGCCAGTGAAGATAAATCTTCTCAAATCTATCGGGAACATGTTCAAGGTCTCCGTTCTTTGCAGCCTCGATTGCAGGCTTTGCAAGTTCTTCCATTGCAACAAACCACTGATCTGAAAGCATTGATTCTACAGTAGTATGGCATCTGTAGCATTCTCCCATCGGGATAACCTTGTCTTCTTCCTTAACAAGGAATCCTGCAGCCTCAAGATCGGCAACCCATGCCCTGCGGCACTCATATCTGTCCATGCCTTCGTATTTGCCTGCAAGCCCGTTCATTGTCGCATCCTCATTGATGCAGCTTGGCATAGGAAGATTATGTCTCTGTCCTACTTCGAAGTCGTTAGGGTCGTGGGCAGGTGTAATCTTTACTGCTCCTGTTCCCTTCTCAGGATCAGGATACGGATCTGCTATTACAGGGATTTCCTTGCCAACAATCGGAAGTATCACCTTCCTGCCTACCATATCCGCATATCTTTCATCATCAGGATGAACAGCAATAGCCTCATCCGCAAACATTGTTTCAGGTCTTGATGTTGCAACTACCACCGGTTCGCCGCCATCAGACGCATCGTATCTGAAATACCAGTATTTGCCGTTCTTGTCCTCGTGCTCAACCTCTGCGTCTGAAAGAGATGTCCTGCATGTCGGACACCAGTTTATAAGGCGGTTTCCTCTGTAAATCAGGCCTTTTTCATAAAGCTGAACAAAAAGCGTTCTTACTGCTTTGCTGCAGCCTTCATCCATTGTGAATCTTTCTCTTTCCCAGTCACATGAGTCTCCCAGTTTGCGGCACTGCTTTGTTATTCTTCCGCCGTATTCTTCTTTCCATGCCCATGCTCTCTTGAGAAACTCCTCTCTTCCCAGATCTTCTTTTTCCAGGCCCTCCTCTTCTCTTATCTTGTTTACAACCTTTACCTCTGTTGCTATTGATGCATGGTCTGAACCCGGAAGCCATAATGCGCTGTACCCCTGCATTCTCTTCCATCTTGTCAGAACATCCTGAAGAGTCTGGTCAAGGGCATGTCCCATGTGAAGCTGACCTGTAATGTTCGGAGGCGGCATTACAATTGTGAAAGGTTTCCTGTCCTTGTCTATCTCCGCTCTGAAGGCTCCCTTCGATTCCCACATCTCATATATCCTGTCTTCAAAATCCTTAGGATTATATGTTTTAGCCAAATTTCTTTCCATCTGATATATCTCCTTTGTTTTTTAGTGCGTAAAAAAATCCTCTGCAGCTTGCTGCAAAGGACGAAATATTCCGCGGTACCACCTTGCTTCCCTGTTACGGGCACTCATTTGATGTATAAACTCAGAAGCAACCTTCAGAAACTGCGTACCTCATGACCTCTCAGCAAACGGCCATCTCTCTGTAAAGAGCCGGTTTCCTACTCCTCTTCTTCAACGTTCCTATTAAATTCGCATGAATTAATTATATTTCCATTACCTGGTCATGTCAAGGAATTTCACAGCCTCTCTGTAGGCTTGTTCAAACCACGCAGAATACATAACACCTTCCGCCAGTTCCCTGTCAATTTCTTCTCTCTTCATCCATCTTACTTCACTAACCTCATCAGGATTCAGAACGAAAGCCGCATCACTGCATATCCTGCATACAATTACATGATCTATTTCATGTTCCTTCATTTCACCAAGATCTTTATAGTACGTGAATACTCCGGCTTCATGAGCATTCTCATCTGTAAGCGGAATGGAAATTCCAAGTTCATCCCGTATACACCTTGATGCCGCCTCAAAAAGCGTTTCACCGCTGTACTGATGCGAACAGCATGAATTACTCCACACTCCGCCGGAATGATACTTGCATTCTGCGCGTTTTTGTATCAGCAGCCTGCCTTCCTCATCTGTCATAAACACTGAGAATGCCCGGTGGAGAAGTCCCTTTCTGTGAACATCGATTTTCTCTCCTTTACCGGTTATCCGGTCTTCTTCATTTACAAGCAGTACCTCTATCACTTTGCTGCCTCCATTTTTATCCTGATATACCATTATCAGTAATTGTACTTTCTATCGGTTTCTCCTGAAGCTCACATAATTAATATTCTTGCCTTTTTGGGAGAACCTGTCCTCATATTCCGTCGTAGTAAGTCTTGATTCATAATCCGATGCATGAAGGTCTTCTGTATACTCAAGTATCTCGTAACCCATCGCTTTTATCTCATCCATGGAAAACCCGAAGAGACCGTCATTATCTGTCTTGAACTCTATTACGCCTCCGTCTTTCAGAACATCAAAACAGCTTTCCAGTCTGTCTCTGTATGTAAGTCTCCTCTTGTAGTGTCTGTCCTTGGGCCATGGATCGGAAAAATTAAGATATATTCTGTCCAGTTCTCCTTTTTCGAAAAAATCGTTCAGACTATCAATATATCTGCAGAAAAATGCAACATTGCCGAGGTTTCCCGCGTCCGCCTTCTGCAGTCCTCTCAGAAGCACATTCAGCTGTCCCTCAACTGCAATGTACATATTATCAGGATTGTCAGAAGCCTTCCTGGCTATAAACTGGCCCTTTCCGCATCCGATTTCAAGCTCAAGACTTCCCGGAAATCCAAAGTTTTCTCTCCATCTTCCTTTCAGTTCCTCAGGATTGTCAAGGAGGTACTTTGATACTTCTGCAATCTTCTCATCAAGGTGTTTAATATTTCTCTGTCTCATCAGAATACTATCCTCTCTGCTACAGTGGCGGCAAGGAAAAACAAAGTCAGTGCCACAGCTGCTATATCTCTTTTCTGAATCTTCATCGCATTCATTCTCGTTCTGCCATGGTCGCCTCTGTAACATCTGGCCTCCATTGCCATCGCAAGATCGGATGCTATCCTGAAGGCTGAGATGAACAGCGGCACAAGAATTGGAATGAGTGCCTTTATTCTCCTCATTAGATTTCCGCTCTCAAAATCTGCGCCTCTCGCCTGCTGAGCCTTCATTATCTTATCAGTCTCTTCCATAAGCGTCGGAATGAAGCGCAGAGCAATGGTCATCATCATTGCCAGCTCATGCGCAGGAACTTTAAACCGCTTCAGAGGATTGAGAAGTTTCTCAATTCCGTCTGTCAGCGATATAGGTCTTGTTGTAAGCGTCAGCATTGACGATCCTATTATGAGAAAGATAAGTCTGATTGCAAGAAACACCGCAGTGTGAAGTCCCTGTTTCGTAATATGTAAAAATCCCAGAGACCACAGAACTTCACCTCTGATCATGAACAGGTTCAGCACAAATGTAAACAGAATTATAACAAATACCGGCTTGAGTCCTCTCAGTATGAACTTCAGCGGAACCTTTGAAATTCCGATTACTGCCGCAAGCGCTGCCATGATTATAACAAAGCCGTAAAAATTATCAACTATAAACACAGCCGCTATGAAAGCAACTGTAGCTATTATCTTTATTCTGGCATCCAGCTTATGCACAAGGGATTCACCCGGATAGTACTGGCCCAGTGTAATATCTCTCAGCATCTACTTTAACACCTCGCAAATCACATCAGCAGCCTCCATGGCTGTGAATGCATCTTCTGATATATCAATTCCCCTCTCGCGAAGCTTCTGTATAAGTTCAAGTGCAGGCGGAACCGAAAGCCCAATGCTTTCAAGCTCCTTCCTGTGTGCAAATATTTCAGACGGTGTTCCGTCCATCAGCTTGCGTCCCCTGTCCATCACTATCACCTTGTCACACATGCATGCCACATCAGTCATGTTGTGCGATATCATTACTATGATATTTTTCTCGTGTTCATGAACATCCCTGACAAGCTGAAGGATTCCCCTCTTCGCCTCAGGATCTAGTCCTGCTGTGGGTTCATCGAGTATAAGTATCTTCGGTTTCATGGCTATAACTCCTGCCATGGCTATTCTTCGCTTCTGTCCTCCGGAAAGATCAAACGGAGATTTGTCCTTTATCTCCTCATAATCAAGCCCTACAAGTCCTATGGCCTCTTTTACACGACGCTGTGTTTCTTCCTCGTCACAGCCCATGTTCTTTGGACCGAACGCAACATCAAGATAGCATGTCTCTTCAAAAAGCTGATACTCGGGATACTGAAATACAAGTCCGACATTCTTTCTTATCCTGCTCATGTCAGCTCTGCCTGCGGTAATATCTTCACCATCGACAATAACCTGTCCGCTCTTTGGCTTTATCAGACCGTTCAGATGCTGCACAAGTGTCGATTTGCCGGAACCTGTATGCCCCATGATTCCCAGCACACTCTCATCGCCTATCTCAAATGACACATCGTCGACCGCCACCTGTTCATGAGGCAGTCCTTCGCTGTATATATATGTAAGATTCTTTACTTCAATTGACATATTGCCTCCACAAGTTCATCCATCTCAAGTATTCCTTCGGAAATATCAATTCCCTTTGCCCTGAGTCTGTCTGCAACATCTGCAGCAAAAGGCATTTCAAGTCCTGCACTTTGAATTACATTTCTCAATGAAAAAACCTCTTCAGGGGTTCCCTTTGCAGCAATCCTGCCGTTATCAAGTATGACTACTGTGTCTGCCTGCGCAGCTTCCTCCATGAAATGGGTTATAAGTACCACAGTAATCCCCTCATCATGAAGTTTATGAATAATTCCCAGGACATCTTTTCGTCCTTTAGGATCGAGCATCGCAGTAGGCTCATCAAAAATAATGCATGCAGGCTTCATTGCTATGATTCCCGCTATTGCTATTCGCTGTTTCTGTCCGCCGGAAAGCATATGCGGCGCCTTCTTTCTGTAATCATACATATTCACAGCAGTAAGCGCCTCGTCCACACGAACTCGTATCTGATCGGGATCAACCCCAATATTTTCAGGTCCGAATGCAACATCAT
The DNA here is from genome assembly GCA_016293805.1 of Bacillota bacterium. Taxonomy (GTDB): domain Bacteria; phylum Bacillota; class Clostridia; order Peptostreptococcales; family Anaerovoracaceae; genus UMGS973. The sequence continues at coordinate 29,406 of JAEDDI010000011.1, forward strand.
CCTCAACTATAGCAGATACAAGCTGATTATCGGGATTCTGAAAGACCATTCCCGCATTCTGCCTTATATCCCAGAGATGTTCTGCATCTGCTGTATCAAACCCCGCAGTATATACCTTGCCTTCAGTAGGAAGAAGCAGAGCATTCATCGTCTTGGCAAGAGTTGATTTTCCTGAACCGTTCCTGCCTATTACAGCAGTAAAACTGCCCCGTTCAATATCAATGGAAACATCATCAACGGCCCTTTTAGGTTCTGAGCCTTCCTCTGCCTGATATTCCAGTATTAAATTTTCAATACATATAATGCGGTCCATAATACATCTCCCGAAAGTCATTAACTGCTATATTGTATCACAGTGCCCTCATATTTTCAATTCGATAAAACAGTTACTAATGATAGTAATTAATTATCCTGACATATAGCAGCTGCTTAAACCATAAACTCTTCAAAAAAAGAGACCCACAGTCAGTGAGTCTCCATATTTCTTGCTCAGAACGGTCTCCCTGCAGCCAGGGATCCCTCATCTGATTTCATCAGTACCGAATCTGTCGTTACTATTCGATGATTTCAGTTACAACGCCTGATCCTACTGTTCTTCCGCCTTCTCTGATAGCGAATCTAAGTCCTTCTTCGATTGCGATCGGTGTGATCAGCTTGATTGTCATTACTACGTTATCTCCAGGCATGCACATTTCTGTTCCTTCAGGTAATGTAAGGTCGCCTGTTACGTCTGTTGTTCTGAAATAGAACTGCGGTCTGTATCCGTTGAAGAATGGTGTGTGTCTTCCGCCTTCTTCCTTCTTAAGTACGTATACCTGTCCCTTGAATTCTGTATGAGGATGGATTGAACCAGGTGCTGAAAGTACCTGTCCTCTTTCGATCTCTGTTCTCTGTACGCCTCTGAGAAGTGCTCCGATGTTGTCGCCTGTTACTGCTTCGTCAAGTAACTTTCTGAACATTTCTACTCCGGTTACAACTACCTTTCTCTTCTCTTCTGTAAGTCCTACGATTTCTACTTCTGCTCCTACCTTAAGAGTTCCTCTTTCTACTCTTCCTGTTGCTACTGTTCCTCTTCCTGTAATTGAGAATACGTCTTCTACCGGCATAAGGAACGGCTTGTCTGTATCTCTTTCAGGTTCAGGAATGTATGAGTCTACTGCGTCCATAAGCTCTAAAATCTTGTCTCCCCATGGTCCTTCAGGGTCTTCAAGTGCCATAAGCGCTGATCCTCTGATGATTGGTGTGTCATCTCCAGGGAATTCATATTCGTCAAGAAGTTCTCTTACTTCCATTTCTACAAGGTCAAGAAGTTCATCGTCGTCTACCATGTCGCACTTGTTAAGGAATACGATGATGTAAGGAACGCCTACCTGTCTTGAAAGAAGGATATGTTCTCTTGTCTGAGGCATTGGTCCGTCTGTTGCAGCTACTACAAGGATTGCTCCGTCCATCTGTGCTGCTCCTGTAATCATGTTCTTTACATAGTCAGCGTGGCCCGGGCAGTCAACGTGTGCATAGTGTCTGTTGTTTGTTTCATATTCAACGTGTGCTGTTGAAATAGTGATTCCTCTTTCCTTTTCTTCAGGAGCCTTGTCGATTTCGTCAAACTTAACTTCTTCTCCAAGTCCAAGTCTTCTCTGAAGTGTGATTGTGATTGCTGCTGTAAGAGTTGTCTTACCATGGTCTACGTGACCGATTGTACCGATGTTGATATGCGGTTTGTTTCTTTCAAATTTAGCTTTTGCCATTGTAATTTCTCCTTTTTTGTTTCAGTATTTCTATTTATTAATTTTTTCTACCAGATTATCAGGCAGTTTCTCGAAGTGGTCGAACTGCATTACATATATACCGCGACCCTGTGTCTTTGAACGAAGGTCTGTAGCATATCCGAACATCTCTGAAAGCGGTACCATACCTCTTACAGCTACTGCTCCATTGAGCATGTCTGTTCCTTCTATTCTGCCTCTTCTTGAACTGATATCTCCAATTACATCGCCCATGTATTCCTCAGGCACATTTACCTCTACCTTGAATATTGGCTCAAGCAGTACAGGATTTGCCTTCTTTGCAGCTTCTCTGAATGCCATCGATGCGGCAATCTTGAATGCCATTTCCGATGAGTCAACTTCGTGATATGAACCATCGTAAAGCTCAACTGCTACGTCAACAACCTGATATCCTGCAATAGGACCTGATTCCATGGCTTCTCTGATACCATCTTCAACCTTAGGTATGAACTCCTTAGGAATTGCTCCTCCGACGATTGAATTGATGAATTCGAATCCTTCGCCCGGAGCCTTTGGTGAAACTCTGATCTTAACATGACCATACTGACCATGTCCGCCGCTCTGCTTAGCATATTTGTATTCGACATCTGCATTGCCTGTAATTGTTTCCTTGTATGAAACCTGAGGCTTTCCTACATTTGCCTCAACCTTAAATTCTCTAAGCAGTCTGTCAACGATGATTTCAAGATGAAGTTCACCCATACCGGCGATGATAGTCTGTCCGGTATCTTCATTTGTGTATGTCTTGAATGTCGGGTCTTCTTCAGCAAGTTTTGCCAGAGCAACACCCATCTTTTCCTGTCCTGCCTTTGTTTTTGGCTCAATGGCGATTTCAATTACAGGATCAGGGAATTCCATTGATTCAAGAATTACTTCATGCTTCTCGTCACACAGTGTATCGCCTGTAGTAGTGTTCTTAAGTCCTACTGCAGCTGCAATATCACCCGAGTAAACTTCTGATATTTCTTCTCTCTTGTTTGCATGCATCTGAAGAATTCTTCCAATTCTTTCCTTCTTGCCCTTAGTTGAGTTGTATACATATGAACCTGTCTCCAGTGTTCCCGAATACACTCTGAAGAATGCAAGCTTACCTACAAACGGGTCAGCCATAATCTTGAATGCAAGTGCTGAGAAAGGACCGTTGTCATCAGCAGGTCTTTCAACTTCCGCATTATCTCTGTTAGGGTCTATTCCCTTGATTGCAGGCACGTCAACCGGTGACGGCATGTAATCAACAACAGCATCAAGCATTAACTGAACACCCTTGTTACGGTAAGCTGATCCGCATGTAACAGGAACCATTCTTCCTGCAATAGTCTCTTTCCTTATTACCTTCTTGATTTCCGCTTCACTGAATTCCTCACCCTCAAGATACTTCATCATAAGCTCTTCATCACATTCTGCTACTGATTCAATGAGCTTCTCGTGCCATTCACGGGCAAGTTCTTCCATATCTGCCGGAATATCTGTCATTTCATACTCTTTACCAAGATCATCCTTGTATATCTCTGCCTTCATTGCAATGAGGTCTACGATACCAACGAATGTCTCTTCTGCTCCGATAGGCAGCTGAACAGGTACGGCATTAGCCTTTAATCTGTCCTTTACCATATTGACAACTCTGTAAAAGTCAGCACCCATTATATCCATCTTGTTGACGAATATCATTCTTGGTACGCCGTACTTTTCAGCCTGTCTCCATACAGTCTCTGACTGCGGTTCAACACCTCCCTTAGCACAAAGAACTGTTACAGCTCCGTCCAGTACTCTAAGGGATCTCTCTACCTCTACTGTGAAGTCTACATGGCCCGGTGTATCAATAATGTTGATTCTGATACCTTTCCATTGTGCCGTAGTAGCGGCAGAGGTTATTGTAATCCCACGTTCCTGTTCCTGCTCCATCCAGTCCATGGTAGCGGCTCCCTCGTGAGTTTCACCCAGCTTGTGTGTTCTACCGGTATAGAAAAGAATTCTTTCTGTTGTTGTAGTCTTACCGGCATCGATGTGTGCCATGATTCCGATATTTCTAGTTTTCTCCAGTGGAAAACTTCTAGCCATGTGCATAGCCTCCTTTCGCTAAAAATTCTGTAAACCCCACAATTAGAATCTGTAGTGTGCAAACGCCTTGTTCGCCTCTGCCATCTTGTGAGTATCTTCTTTCTTCTTAACTGATGCACCAGTATTGTTTGCTGCATCCATGATTTCCTTTGCAAGTCTTTCTGACATAGTTTTTTCACCTCTTGCTCTAGTGTACTTTGTAAGCCATCTGAGACCAAGTGTCTGTCTTCTTTCAGGTCTGACTTCCATAGGAACCTGGTAGTTCGCACCACCAACTCTTCTTGCTTTTACTTCGAGAACAGGCATGATGTTGTTCATTGCCTTTTCAAATACTTCCAGCGGGTTTTCGCCGGTAGTCTGGCCGATTCTTTCAAAAGCATCATATACGATACCCTGAGCAACGCCCTTCTTACCGTCAAGCATTACGCTGTTGATAAGTTTTGCTACAACAACGCTGCCGTAAACTGGATCAGGAAGTACTTCTCTCTTTGGAACGTTTCCTTTTCTTGGCATTTTTTCTTCCCTTCCGCTTAAATTAAGCTAACTCATATTCTTCGCATTACCTTTCCCAGTCCCTCCAATACTCCAGAGATTTCCTTCTCAGAGGAACTCAGATAAAGTTACTCTTGAAACAGCCTTTGGAACTGAATCAAGCATAGGGTTCGGTACTCAGATTAAACCTGACGGCGAATACGTCTTTTTAACCTGTGAATGTCAACTGTATATTGGCATTATTTCCCGATTAATTCCTATTTTTTCTTAGGTCTCTTAGCGCCGTACTTTGAACGAGCCTGCAGTCTGTTTGCTACACCTGCTGTATCAAGAGTACCTCTGATGATGTGGTATCTTACACCTGGAAGGTCTTTAACTCTTCCGCCTCTGATAAGTACAACACTGTGCTCCTGAAGGTTATGACCGATACCAGGAATGTATGCTGTAACTTCGATACCGTTAGTCAGACGAACTCTGGCAACCTTTCTAAGAGCTGAATTAGGCTTCTTAGGTGTAACAGTCTTAACTGAAGTGCAAACGCCTCTCTTCTGAGGTGAGTTTGTGTCTGTAGCAACTCTCTTAAGTGAATTCATTCCCTTGTTAAGAGCCGGTGCAGTTGACTTCTTTTCACTGCTTGTTCTGCCCTGACGTACTAACTGATTGATAGTAGGCATTTTGTTCTCCTTTCCTCGTCTTGCTGGCGATTTCTCTAATCGGGAAAAATCGTTTTGCAAATAAATTAAATATATTCCAGGCCGAATCGGCCGAAATATCTAAAAAAATCGTCGGCTCATGGGCATGAAATCACCACAAGCCAACGATAATTTTATCACAAAGCTGTCATCATTGTCAATTAAAGTTCTTCATTAATTTCGAAAATTTCCTCTGCTTCAGCTTCATCTGCAAATGACTCTTCAATAACTTCTTCACTTCCGTTTTCATCTACAGAAGAAACTTCGGAAATTGAAGCCTGAAGCGCTGATACTGCATCGAATTCTTCCTCTTCCTCAAATTCCTGTTCACGAAGGCTCTCCTCGAATTCATCCACGATGAACTGGTTAGGACCGTAATCGAGTTCGATGTTTCTGTATCTCTTCATGCCTGTGCCGGCAGGAATGAGTTTTCCGATGATAACATTTTCCTTGAGTCCCTGCAGTGTATCCTTCTTGCCCTTGATAGCCGCATCTGTAAGAACTCTTGTTGTTTCCTGGAAGGATGCTGCTGAAAGGAACGAGTTTGTAGCAAGTGCCGCCTTTGTGATACCAAGAAGTGTCCTTGTTACCTCGGCAGGTTCTCCTCCCTGATCCTGTACTGCAGCGTTTGCGTCTTCAATTTCGAACTTACTGTACAGCCCTCCCGGAAGAAGATCTGTATCTCCAGGGTTCTCAACCTTGAACTTTGAAAGCATCTGGTTAACGATTACTTCAACATGTTTGTCGTTGATATCTACACCCTGGTTCTTGTATACCCTCTGTACTTCTTTAAGAAGATACTGATATACACCTTCTGCACCGTTCAGTCTGAGAATATCCTGAGGATTAAGAGGTCCCTTGGTTATTCCGCTTCCTGCAGCTATGAAGTCGCCTTCTTTCACTCTTAAGATTGCAGCATACGGAACCGAATAGCTTCTGTCACCGTTTTCATTTCTTACGATTACTTCACGTTTTCCGCCTTTTCTTTCAATCTTGTATACAGTTCCGTCTTCTTCACAGATTTCTGCAACGCCCTTAGGTTTGCGGGCTTCGAAAAGCTCTACGACTCTCGGAAGACCCTGAGTGATATCCGAACCTGCTACACCGCCGGTATGGAATGTTCTCATTGTAAGCTGAGTACCCGGTTCTCCGATTGACTGGGCCGCAGTTATACCTACAGCCTCTCCAATGTTTACGTTTTCACCTGTCGCAAGGTTTCTTCCGTAGCACTTAGCGCAAAGGCCTGTTCTGGAGTGGCATGTCATAATGGATCTTATAGCAACAGATTCAATTCCTTCTTCTTCGATTCTGTCAGCTGCCTCTTCAGTAATCTCCTCGTTCTGCTCAACTATAATCTCTCCTGTTGTCGGACTGCAGATTTCATCAAGAGCAGTTCTTCCCATTATACGGAGCTTAAGTGATTCGATTTCTTCCTTGCCGTCCTTGAACGCTCTTACCTCAATACCTTCATCTGTGCCGCAGTCATACTCTCTTATGATTATGTTATGAGATACATCAACAAGTCTTCTGGTAAGATATCCCGAGTCAGCTGTACGAAGGGCTGTATCGGCAAGTCCCTTACGTGCTCCGTTTGTTGAAATGAAGTAGTCAAGTACGGAAAGACCTTCACGGAAGTTCCTCTTGATAGGAATTCTTACAGTATCACCGTTGGCCTTACCCATAAGGCCTCTCATTCCTCCTACCTGCTTAATCTGGTTCTTCGATCCTCTGGCTCCGGAATGTGCCATGATGTATAAGTTGTTTAATGTACCCAGCGAGTTCATAAGTGCATCGGCAACATCTTCTGTTGTCTTATGCCATATCTTGATAATCTTTTCGTCACATTCTTCTCTTGATGCAAATCCCTTGCGGTATGCGCTTTCGTATTTTTCGACCTGTGCATCTGCCGCAGCTATAAGTTCTTCCTTCTCCTTAGGTATTTCCATATCAGAGATACTGATTGTAATAGCTGCCTTTGTTGAATAGTGATATCCTGTATCCTTGATATAGTCAAGCATGAGAACGGTACCGGTATTTCCGTGTGTTCTGTAGCATTTGTCAATTATCTTTCCGAGCTTCTTCTTGTCGCAGAGGAAGTTGATTTCAAGTGAATAAGGGTCTGAATTTCTGTCAACAAATCCTATATCCTGAGGAATTCCTCTGTTGAACAGGAATCTTCCTACTGTAGATTCAACAAGTCTGCCTCTCTTGTCTTCCTTGTCCCTGAATACCCTTACCTTTACCTTTGCATGTATATCCACAGTACGTGTCTGATATGCCATAAGCATTTCATCCATGTCTGCAAAAATCTTTCCGTCACCCTTCTGGGCAACTCTGATATATCCCTGGCTTGCCTGTTTTTCAGCCTTTTCAGGATCTTCAAACATGTCAAGATCTTCATCTATTACCGCACCTGTCTCATCATATCTTCTTACGATTCCCGGATGAGTCATGTAATACGAACCCAGAATCATATCCTGTGTAGGAGTTGTGATAGGTGAACCGTCTTTAGGCGCAAGGATGTTGTTTACTGAAAGCATCAGGAATCTTGCTTCTGCCTGCGCCTCAACTGAAAGAGGTACGTGAACAGCCATCTGGTCACCGTCGAAATCGGCATTGAATGCTGTACATACAAGCGGATGAAGCTTGATAGCCTTACCCTCTACAAGCACCGGCTCAAACGCCTGGATGCCAAGTCTGTGAAGAGTAGGAGCACGGTTAAGCATTACAGGATGTTCCTTGATTACATCTTCAAGAACGTCCCATACCTCAGGGCTTACCTTTTCAACCATTCTCTTTGCGCTCTTGATGTTGTGTGCAGTCTGATCCTCCACAAGTCTCTTCATGATGAAAGGCTTGAAAAGCTCAAGAGCCATCTTCTTAGGAAGTCCGCACTGATAGAACCTGAGTTCTGGTCCTACTACAATTACCGAACGTCCCGAATAGTCGACACGCTTGCCCAGAAGATTCTGTCTGAATCTTCCCTGTTTTCCCTTAAGCATGTCTGAAAGCGACTTAAGAGGTCTTGATCCGGGACCTGTTACAGGTCTTCCTCTTCTGCCGTTATCTATTAGCGCATCAACAGCTTCCTGAAGCATTCTCTTTTCATTTCTGATGATAATATCAGGAGCTGAAAGTTCTATAAGTCTCTTCAGTCTGTTGTTTCTGTTTATAACTCTTCTGTACAGATCGTTCAGATCCGAAGTTGCAAATCTTCCTCCGTCAAGCTGTACCATAGGTCTTAAATCAGGAGGAATTACAGGAATTACCTCAAGTATCATCCACTCAGGTCTGTTTCCTGAAAGTCTTAATGCTTCAACAACTTCAAGTCTTCTTACAATTCTGATTTTCTTCTGTCCCGATGCTTCCCTGAGTTTTTCTCTGAGGTCAGCTGAAAGAACTTCAAGATCAATATCTTCAAGAAGCTTTCTGATGGCTTCAGCACCCATAAGGGCTGTAAAACTGTCGCCGTACTTTTCCTTCGCCTCTCTGTATTCAACCTCTGTGAGGATCTCCCTCTTTACAAGGCCGGTATCTCCGGGATCTGTCACGATATATGCTGCGAAGTACAGAACTCTTTCGAGATTTCTAGGTGAAATATCGAGAATAAGACCCATCCTCGAAGGGATTCCTTTAAAGTACCATATATGCGACACAGGTGCAGCAAGGACAATATGGCCCATTCGCTCTCTTCTCACCTTTGCCTTTGTTACTTCCACTCCGCATCTGTCGCATACGATGCCCTTGTATCTGATTCTCTTGTATTTACCGCAGTGACATTCCCAGTCCTTCATCGGTCCGAAGATTCTTTCGCAGAAAAGTCCGTCCCTTTCAGGTTTTAATGTTCTGTAGTTTATAGTTTCAGGCTTGGTTACTTCGCCATGTGACCAGCTTAATATCTTTTCTGTGGAAGCCAGTCCTATCTGCAGTGATTCAAAATTGTTCAGTTCATAACTGTTATTAGCAGTTTCACTCATAAAAGTCCTCCCCCTTCACTATATTTCTTCTTCAAACATGTCTGCTTCAGGTTCAAGATACTCTCCTTCAGCATTTACTTCAGCAAAGCCGTCACTGATATCTTCACTTGCAAGTTCATCCCTGTTGATTCCGGCTTCGTCAATATGACGTACTGAATCATCTTCCGACGCATCAGCAAAATGAACTTCTTCATCGTTTTCTGAAAGAACTCTCACGTCAAGACCAAGTGACTGCATTTCCTTGATGAGCACCTTGAATGATTCAGGGATACCCGGTTCAGGGATATTCTCGCCCTTGACAATCGCTTCGTATGTCTTGACACGTCCAACGATATCATCGGATTTAACTGTAAGAATCTCCTGAAGAGTGTATGCTGCACCGTATGCTTCAAGTGCCCATACTTCCATTTCTCCGAATCTCTGTCCGCCGAACTGTGCCTTTCCGCCAAGAGGCTGCTGAGTAACAAGTGAATAAGGACCTGTACTTCTTGCGTGAATCTTGTCATCAACAAGATGATGAAGCTTAAGCATGTACATGTATCCGACTGTAACAGGATTATCAAACGGAAGTCCTGTTCTGCCGTCTCTTAGCTGAAGTTTTCCTGTTTCTGAATATCCGCACTCCTTGAGAAGTTCACGGATATCCTTTTCTGTTGCACCATCGAATACAGGAGTGGAAATGTACCAGTCCTTCTTCTTTGCTGCAAGGCCCAGATGAACCTCAAGTACCTGACCGACATTCATTCGGGACGGTACGCCAAGAGGGTTAAGCATTACCTGAAGCGGTGTGCCGTCTTCAAGGAACGGCATGTCTTCTTCAGGAAGAATACGAGATATAACACCCTTGTTCCCATGACGTCCTGCCATCTTGTCTCCAACCTGAATCTTACGCTTGGTTGCCATATAGCATCTAACAAGCTTGTTTACTCCAGGAGGAAGCTCGTCGCCGTTTTCCCTTGAAAATACTTTGACGTCTACAATTATTCCTGTCTCGCCGTGAGGCACTCTGAGCGATGTATCTCTGACTTCTCTTGCCTTTTCTCCGAAGATGGCTCTGAGAAGTCTTTCTTCTGCTGTCAGTTCAGTTTCTCCCTTAGGTGTAACCTTGCCGACAAGTATATCCCCTGCCTTTACTTCGGCACCTATTCTAATGATACCGTCTTCATCAAGATCCTTAAGAGCGTCTTCACCGACATTCGGTATATCTCTTGTGATTTCTTCAGGTCCGAGTTTTGTATCTCTTGCCTCTGATTCAAACTCAACCATGTGAAGTGATGTGAGCACATCCTCCATTATAAGGCGCTCATTAAGAATGATAGCATCCTCATAGTTGTATCCTTCCCATGTCATGAATCCGATAAGCAGGTTCTTTCCAAGAGCAACTTCACCGTTTTCAGTTGACGGACCGTCTGCTATAATTTCATCAGCTTCAATGTGTTCGCCGTGGAATACGATAGGTCTCTGATTAAGGCATGTGCCCTGGTTTGAACGCGCAAACTTAAGAAGCCTGTACTCGTCTCTGCCTTCTCCGTCATCTCTTAACACAACGATTCTGTCAGCATCAACAAATTCAACTGTACCTGAATGCTTTGCTACTGTTACAACACCGGAGTCCTTTGCAGCTCTGTATTCCATCCCTGTACCTACTCTAGGTGCCTCTGTAACAAGAAGAGGAACTGCCTGTCTCTGCATGTTAGAACCCATAAGGGCACGGTTGGCGTCGTCATTTTCAAGGAAAGGTATCATTGCTGTTGCAACTGATACAACCTGTCTAGGTGATACGTCCATATAATCAATCTTGTCCCTGTCATAAAGGTCAATTTCTCCGTGAACACCGCGGCCTGCAACCTTACGGTTAAGAAATCTTCCTTCAGAGTCAAGAGGTTCGTTTGCCTGCGCAATTGTAAGGAATTCCTCCTCATCTGCAGTCAGGTAGTCGATTTCGTCTGTAACGATACCTGTTTCCTTGTCAACTTTTCTGTATGGAGCCTCTATGAATCCGTACTTGTTGATTATTCCGTATGTGGCAAGTGAACCTATAAGTCCGATGTTAGGTCCTTCAGGTGTTTCGATAGGGCACATTCTTCCGTAATGGGAATCATGAACGTCTCTGACGTCGAATCCGGCTCTTTCTCTGGAAAGACCGCCAGGTCCCAGTGCCGATAATCTTCTCTTGTGAGTAAGTTCAGCCAGAGGGTTGGTCTGGTCCATGAACTGTGACAGCTGGGAACTTCCGAAGAATTCCTTTACAGCTGCAGTAACAGGTCTGATGTTCATCAGCGCCTGAGGAGTTGTTGCCTCAATGTCCTGAGTTGTCATTCTTTCCTTTACAACTCTTTCCATTCTTGCAAGACCGATTCTGAACTGGTTCTGAAGAAGTTCACCGACTGTACGAAGTCTTCTGTTGCCCAGGTGGTCAATATCATCTGTAGTACCGATGCCGTACTTGATATTGAGAATGTAGCTGACTGATGCAACTATATCGTCAATGATGATATGCTTAGGGGAAAGATCCCATTTTCTTTTTCTGAGAGTTCTCTTAAGTTCATCCTCGTCGAGGTTTTCGTCAAGAATCTCTCTGACTACAGGGTAGTATGCCCTCTCATCAAGTCCAAGCTCATCGATAATATCCTGGTCAAAATACTTGTTTGCATCTACAAATCTGTTGCCGGTAACCTTGGTTACTATTTCTTCAGATCCTACATTTGTTCCGTATGCAAGAACTGATGCAATACCTCTGTTTTCTATATCAAGAGCAGTTTCTCTTGATATCTTCTGATCCTTTTCGGCCACAATTTCGCCTGTATAAGGGTCAACAACATCTTCTGCCGCAATCACATTCTGCAGTCTGGAAGCTATACCAAGCTTCTTGTTATACTTGTATCTTCCGACTTTAGCAAGATCGTATCTCTTGGCATCGAAAAAAAGAACATTGATAAGTGACTGTGCACTCTCAACTGTAGGCGGCTCACCCGGCCTTAACCTCTTGTATATTTCCTTAAGCCCTTCCTCATAGTTATGAGTAGGGTCTTTTTCCATTGTTTTTCTGAGTCTTTCATCTTCGCCGAACACTTCAATAATCTCTTCATCTGTTCCGAATCCGAGTGCTCTCAGAAGTGTAGTGACAGGCTGCTTCCTTGTACGGTCTACTCTTACAGATATAACACCGTTGGAGTCAGTCTCATATTCAAGCCATGCCCCTCTGTTAGGAATGATCTGTGTCGAGAACAGTTCATTGTTCGCTTTGTCACGATCTGCGCTGTAATAAGGTCCCGGCGATCTTACAAGCTGAGTAACAACTACTCTCTCCGCACCATTGTATATAAAAGTTCCCTTCTCTGTCATCAGAGGGAAATCTCCCATGAATACTTCCTGCTCTTTAACCTCTTCGGTCTCTCTGTTAACAAGTCGTACACGTACCTTAAGGGGTGCAGCATAAGTAACGTCTCTGGCCTTACATTCTTCCTGTTCGTATTTTGGAGGATCACTTAAAGAATAATCGATGAACTCCAGAACAAGATTGCCTGCGTAATCCTGTATAGGTGATATATCATCGAAAGCTTCCTTCAGCCCTTCCTTTACAAACCAATCATAAGATTCGGTCTGAATCTGGATAAGATTCGGCATCTTGCTGACTTCGTCAATATTGAGTTTTGAAAAAGTCATACGCTCTTTTCTACCTAATTTTACTGGCTTTGGCATATTCATCACTCCTTATTGTATTTCAGAAATTGCTTTGCAAAATACATTGCATGGCAATGTATAATATTAGCACAACCATGTCAATTCGTCAAGGCAAAATATTGAAGTTCGCATAAAAAAAAGAAGGCGGTATATTCTACCGCCCTCGCGTCATTACAGAACTACTTTAATTCTACTTCTGCGCCAACTTCTTCTAACTGAGCCTTGATAGCTTCAGCTTCAGCCTTTTCGCATCCTTCCTTAACGTTTGATGGTGCTTCATCTACAACAGCCTTAGCTTCCTTAAGTCCAAGACCAGTGATTTCTCTTACTGCCTTGATAACCTTAATCTTTTCTGCGCCTGCTGACTTGAGAACTACTGTGAATTCAGTCTGTTCTTCTTCTGCTGCACCGCCTGCAACTGCGCCTGCAACTGCTACTGGAGCTGCTGCTGATACGCCGAATTCTTCTTCACAAGCTTTAACTAATTCGTTTAATTCTAAAATTGACATAGCCTTTATAGCTTCTATGATCTGAGTCTTATCCATTGTATTTCTCCTTTTCAATATTTTAATTTAAGATATTTTCTTCTTTGTTATTCTGCTTTTGCATCTGCAATAGCCTGGAAAGTACGAACCAGCTTTGAAACCGGTGACTGAATGCTTCCCATGAACTTTGCGATAAGTACATCTCTTGAAGGGATGTCTGCAATTGCCTGGATTCCTTCTTTGTCGAGGAATTCACCTTCTACTACACCGCCCTTGAATTCCATCTTCTTGTATGACTTGATGGCTTCGTTGAGCACTCTTGCAGGAGCTGTAGCATCATCATAACTGATTGCAAGTGCGCTTGGTCCTTCAAGAACGTCTGCTAAAGGTTCATACTTAGTTCCTTCGATAGCTCTCTTTACAAGAGTGTTCTTGTAAACTGTGTAATCTACATTTGCTTCACGAAGGTTCTTTCTCATCGCGTCTGCTTCTGCAACAGTGATTCCGATATAGTCAATAACTACAGCTGATTCAGCCTTCTCAAGTTTTGCCTTTATCTCATCGATAACAACCTGCTTTGCCTGTTTAGCTTCTACTGACATTAAAAATTTTCCTCCTTCTTCGAAAATTTTGTGGTACTCAATAAAAAGCCCTGCTCACCGCAAGGCCAATATTTATATATTGTACCTCGGCGGGTTAATTAAGCATGCGCCCCCGCTGTCTTCGGTTAAATTTCAAGTTAATAATATATCCTAGCCGATCTTTGCAGGGTTAACCTTTACTCCCGGACCCATAGTGCTTGCTACTGTAACACTTCTGAGATACTGTCCCTTTGCTGTTGACGGCTTAGCCTTGATAATTGCTTCAAGAAGAGCGTTGAAGTTCTGTTCTAACTTCTCACGTCCGAATGAAACCTTACCGATTGGTGTATGGATAATATTTGTCTTGTCAAGTCTGTATTCAACTTTGCCGGCCTTGGTTTCTTCAATAGCCTTTGCCACATCCATTGTAACTGTACCTGACTTAGGGTTTGGCATAAGTCCCTTAGGTCCTAATATCTTACCTAATCTTCCTACAACACCCATCATGTCCGGAGTGGCGATTACTACATCGAAATCAAACCAGTTTTCGTTCTTGATCTTATCGGCCATTTCTTCAGCGCCTACATATTCAGCACCTGCTTCTTCAGCTTCCTGAGCCTTAGGACCCTTAGCGAATACTAAAACTTTCTTTGTCTTGCCGGTTCCGTTTGGAAGTACGATAGCACCTCTTACCTGCTGATCTGCATGTCTTCCGTCTACACCGAGCTTGATGTGAACTTCAACTGTCTCATCAAACTTTGCATGAGCTCCCTTAACTACAAGTTCAAGAGCATCTCCTGCTTCAAAAAGTTCCTGTCTATCATAAAGCTTTCTGGCTTCCTGATAATTTTTACCTCTCTTAGGCATTTTTTACCTCCTTGTGGTTCTAGCGATCTTGCGATCTCCCATCTCAAATTATTCTTCTACGATTATACCCATGCTTCTTGCAGTTCCCTTGATCATTTCTGTTGCTGATTCAAGACTTGCTGCGTTTAAGTCAGGCATCTTTGTCTGGGCTATTTCCTGAGCCTGAGCTAAAGTAATCTTGCCAACCTTGTTCTTGTTAGGTTCGCCTGATGCTCTGTCAAGACCTGCTGCCTTTTTAATAAGGACCGCTGCCGGTGGAGTCTTGCAGATGAACGAGAATGATCTGTCTGCATAAACAGTAATAACTACAGGAATAATCATACCTGACTGATCCTGAGTCTTTGCATTGAACTGCTTGCAGAAGTCCATAATGTTTACACCGTGCTGACCAAGTGCCGGACCTACCGGTGGAGCCGGATTTGCTGCTCCTGCAGGAATCTGCAGCTTGATATAGCCTTCAATTTTCTTTGCCATGATGGTCTCCTTTCTCTTGCACTGAGCTGCAAGGACTTGTATATAAATATATTGTCAACTAGATTCTGTCCACCTGACCGAATTCAATTTCAACAGGAGTACTTCTTCCAAATACATTCAGCTTGGCATGTACAACCTGTTTTTCTCTGTCGATGGATTCCGCTTCACCCATGAAACCTTCAAATGGGCCGCTTATAACTCTGATAGCATCACCCGGGTCAATATCAAGGTCTATGAATACCTTTTCGATTCCCATTCTGGCAATCTCTTCGTTTGTCAGCGGAATAGGTTCCGATCCATGACCTACAAACCCTGTAACACCCTGAGTATTCCTTACAAGATACCAGGATTCATTTGTTACAATCATCTTAACGATAACATAACCGGGGAACATTTTCTTTGTCCTGATTTTCTTCTGGCCGTCCTTGATTTCAACCACATCCTCAGTAGGAACAACTATATCATGAATGAGTTCAGTCATGCCTCTGTTTTCCGCCATTTTGAGGATATTGGCTTTAACCTTGTTTTCATGGCCCGAATATGTATGAACAACATACCATTTGGCAACACCGTCTCCTCTGAGACCTTCACCCTCTAAAGGAGAAGCAGTATTCTTTTCAATATCTCCCATGTATTTCCTCCGCGATACTAAAGTTCAATATTAAGTACTGCTTTGAGTAATGCAAGGAATCCTGAGTCGACAGCCCAGAAAGCAAGTGCAAAGAATGCACATACAACGAGCACTACAGCAGTATATGAACCAAGTTCCTTTTTAGTCGGCCATACTACCTTTTTCATTTCTGTTCTTACGCCTCTGAAATATTCGAGTACAGAAGTTCTCTCCTTCTTAGGCTTCTGAACATTTGTCTTATCGATATCTTTAGCCATCGTAATTACCTCTGCTATTTTGTTTCCTTATGTAAAGTGTGCTTTCTGCAGAATGGACAATACTTCTTTAATTCGATACGGTCGGGATTGTTCTTCTTATCCTTCATAGTATTGTAGTTTCTCTGCTTGCATTCTGTGCATGCCATAATAACTTTAACTCTCATGTTTATGTCCTCCGTAAACTATAAATTAGAGCTGTATTCCAAGCTCTTTTGCCTCATAATCATAAAGTCGCTTAATAAGTATATATCTTTCTATTGTCAATGTCAAGAAAACTTATATTTTTGCACTTTAAAACTGCGGAAATATCCGCAGTCACATGTCATTATATCTTCTGAACACACTGTTGTCAATAAAATATAATGAGACTCCGATAACAGAGTCTCATAATATCCATTTGCATTCTGCTAAGTCTATTCGATGATTTCAGTTACAACGCCTGATCCTACTGTTCTTCCGCCCTCTCTGATAGCGAATCTAAGTCCTTCTTCGATTGCGATTGGTGTGATCAGCTTGATTGTCATTACTACGTTATCTCCAGGCATGCACATTTCTG
>JAEDDI010000012.1 GCA_016293805.1 Bacillota bacterium
AGGGCGGCAGCTCCTTTCGCAGCAACCGTCTCGACTATCTCACACTGTTTTTTTACATCATCTCTGATTGCAAAAAAACCGGTGAGAAGAGCAGTATCTTCTATTTCAACAAACTCTTTAATTTCTGCTATATCAACAGGTTCAAGAACATATGCATGTCTTATTCTCCTGTTAAGCCCTTCTTCTCCGGCGAGAAGTCTTGCTTCATTAAATGTATGAAGCTGCAGACAGTTACTAACGGTCGTCCTCATTTTCCTTATTCTCCTCCTCAGGATCTCCTGTCAGTTCATCGTATGTGAAAACACCTTCCGGAATGTCAGCTTCGACTTCTTCAGAATCATCTTCGAATCCGGCACCGGCATCCTCTTCAGCCTGCCTTTCCTCTGCCGCTATTCTGTTTATTTCGTTTTCAGCATCTCTTTCTGCTTTAAGGAGATTCATCTCTTCTGCTATTTCTTCAGGAGAAGCTTCTCCTGTATATAATCTTTCAAACTGCTGTCCATCGATTGTTTCAACCAGAAGAAGAGCCCTGGCAACACGTTCAAGCTTCTCATCCTCATCTTTGAGAATTCTTGTAGCCTCATCGTACGCCTCATTTATAATTCTTCTGATTTCAACATCTATTTCAGCTGCAACCTCTTCAGAATACTTCTTGCTGCTTGTGAAATCCTTTCCAAGGAATACCTCGTCAGAGTCGCTGTAGTTTACGGCACCCAGTTTTTCACTGAATCCGTATTTGGTAATCATATCTCTTGCAATCTCAGTCGCCTTCTGAATATCTCCTGAAGCGCCTGTTGAAATATCATCAAGCTTGAGCTGTTCTGCAACTCTGCCGCCAAGGCATGTGGCGATATAGTTCTGCATATAACTCTTGGTATTGAATGTTACATCCTCCTTAGGCAGATACATTGTGAATCCGCCGGCAGTTCCCCTCGGCACGATTGTAACCTGATGAACAGGATCTGTACCCGGAAGAGATCTTGTAACAACCGCGTGACCCGCTTCATGATATGCTGTAAGAATTCTTTCCTTCTCGGAGATTATTCTTGATTTCTTTTCAGGACCCATCATAACCTTTGTTATTGCTTCTTCAATTTCATCCATCCTGATAGTCTTTCCGTTTCTTCTTGCTGTAAGAAGAGCAGCCTCATTGAGCATGTTCTCAATATCTGCAGGTGTGAATCCCGGTGTTCTCTGTGCCAGCATCTTAAGATCAACATCAGGGTCAAGATGCTTATTTCTTGAATGAACTGCAAATATTTCTTCTCTTCCTCTGATATCAGGTCTGCCAATGACTATCTGTCTGTCAAATCTGCCAGGTCTTAGAAGAGCAGGGTCCAGTACATCAGGTCTGTTTGTTGCAGCAAGAATAATGATACCCGAATTCTGTGCGAATCCATCCATTTCAACCAGCAGCTGGTTCAGTGTCTGTTCTCTTTCATCGTTTCCGCCGCCAAGGCCTGCACCTCTTTTACGGCCCACAGCATCAATTTCGTCTATGAATACTATGCACGGAGAGTTCTTCTTGGCCTGCTCAAACAGATCTCTTACTCTTGATGCTCCTACACCGACGAACATTTCAACAAAGTCAGAACCTGATATTGTGAAGAACGGAACCCCCGCTTCACCTGCGCACGCCTTTGAAATATATGTCTTTCCTGTTCCCGGAGGACCTACAAGAAGTATTCCCTTAGGTATTCTTGCACCGATTTCATTATATTTCCTAGGGTTCTTAAGGAAGTCTACTATTTCTTCCAGTTCTCCCTTTTCCTCCTGAAGTCCCGCTACATCCTTGAATGTGACTTTCTTGAGTTCATCGCTCTTCTGAAGTTTCGCACGGCTTCTTCCAAACTGCATCGCCTTGCCGTTTCCGCCGCCCTGATTCATCATGAACATGAACAGGAAAATCAGCACAACAACCATAATGATTGTCGGAAGCATCTGTACAAACAGCGATTCACGCTTAGGCTCGCTTGTAAACGAAACCTTTCCCTCTTCTGAAAGCGGTCCGATATAGTTGTCTATCAGGTACTGAATTTCGGCATTTGTGCTGAAAGTTGTCTTGGCTATTGTATTGCCTTTTGTCAGCGTAACCGCCACATCGGTACCCACAATATTAATCTCCTTGATTACATCCTTACCGTTCATCTCCTGGCTGAGGCTGCTCACAAGCTGCGAATATGTATATTCTTCAACTTTTTCCGATTCGTCAAAGTTGAGGAAGTATGCAAAGCCCATTACCAGGGCGAAGATCAGGATATATATCCCTATGTTTTTAGTAACCTTGTTCAAATTCTCGGTCCTCCCTTTTTGTAATGCATCCCAAATCGTGGATATCTATTTTATCATATCTATACAATTATTTCAATCTCAACAGTACTGCTCGTCTCATCTGTCGCTCTGTATTCTGAAGAATACCTGTACCCTGCAACCCACAGAACTTCATTTCCTATGGCTGCAAGCCTTATGCTGTCTCTTAATTCTTCCGGAATCTTCATGTCTATGAAAAGTTTCTTAATCTTTTTCCTGCCTCCTGCAAGACGGATATAGTCTCCGGGTTTTCTTGTTCTGACAACAACTTTGTCTGTTCCAAATTCGCTGATGAGTCTGTCTCTGTCAAAAACCGCCTTAAGAACAACTCCCTGCTCATCCGGCACTTTCCCCTTCCTGCGGATTCTGAAAACTCCGTACTGCACAACAGCCTCATATCCTCCGGGCAGATCTGTCCTGATTGATGTCCGTCCCTTTTCAGCTATATCAAGGCATGCTCTTATATGAACCATGGACATATCCTCGGCAAGTCCTGCTCCTGCTGCGATATCCATGACAATTCTTGACGAAAGACTGTAAGGAAGTTCCGTCAGCCTGTCTGCAAGCACGCCTCCATCCTTTTCAATACTCTTTCTTGCCTTCACTGCCTCATTTCTTAGGTATTCCCTGTCCCTGTGAAGAATCGACGAGAGCCTGAGAAGCGAATCAGTGAAGTTCTCTGAAAAGTTCTCTTCAATGTACGGTATGAGATCCAGCCTTATTCTGTTTCTTGTGTACTCCCTGTCGCTGTTGGTATGGTCTGTCCTCGGATGAAGATTTTTCTCCGCGCAGTATGCTTCGATATCTGTTCTCCTGACATCCAGAAGCGGCCTTATTATATCATAGCCCTTTCTGCTCCTTCGGCTGTATGCCATGGCAGCAAGTCCGTCAGGTCCTGTTCCTCTGATGAGTCTGAAAAGCATTGTCTCGCACTGATCACCCGCATTTTGTGCAACTGCTATTTTCACATTGCCATCTGATGCTGATGCTGCATCATCGAAAGCCTCGTATCTCACATCTCTTCCGGTTTCCTCAAGCGTTCTTCCGCTCTCCTCTGCAAGAGACGGGCAGTCATAAACATACTGTCTGCATACTATTCCGCTTTCATCACAGAGTCTCTGCACATAACGGGCGTCCTCCTCTGCAAGTCCCGGCCGGAACATATGGTTTACATGAACTGCCTCAAGTGTGAATCCAAGTTCCTCCCTTAACTCCATCAGAACTGAAAAGAGACACACTGAATCAGGACCTCCTGAAAGGCCCGTCACAATGTGATCTCCTCTGTCTATCAGTTTATTATCAAGAATCGTCTTAAGGATTCGTTCTTTTACATCGATACTCATGACAACATTATATCACTTTTTTGTGTTCAGTAAACAAAAACGTTATGCAATATCTTCAAACTGGGAATTGTACAGTTCAGCGTAAAATCCGCCAAGTGCAATCAGTTCATCATGTGTTCCCTGCTCGATGATGTCGCCTTCCTTCATAACCAGAATCACATCCGCATTCCTTATGGTAGAAAGTCTGTGAGCTATTACAAAACTTGTTCTTCCTGCCATCAGTGTGTCCATAGCCTTCTGGATAGCGTGCTCTGTTCTGGTGTCAACAGAACTTGTCGCCTCATCCAGTATCAGGATAGGCTTGTCTGCAAGTATTGCTCTTGTAATGGTAATAAGCTGCTTCTGTCCCTGTGATATATTTGTAGCATCTTCGTTAAGTTCCATGCTGTATCCTCCGGGAAGCGTCCTTATAAAGCGGTCTGCATGGGCAGCCTTTGCCGCAGCTACAACTTCTTCGTCCGTCGCATCGAGTTTCCCGTATCTTATGTTCTCCATTATACTGCCCTTGAACAGCCATGTATCCTGAAGAACCATTCCGAATGCACTTCTTAGCTCATGTCTGTCAAAACCTGATATATCTCTGTCATCTATGAGTATCCTTCCGGAATCCAGGTCGTAAAAATGCATAAGCAGCTTTACCATTGTGGTCTTGCCTGCGCCTGTCGGTCCGACAATTGCAACAGTCTGTCCGGGCTTTACTGATGCTGACCAGTCGTTGATAACTGTTTTGTCACTTGTATATCCGAAGCGAACATGCTCAAAATCAACTTTGCCGTGAATATCTTCAGCTCTGTATTCATAAATTGCTGAATCTACTTCCTCTTCTTCCTCGAGGAATTCAAATACGCGCTCAGCAGCCGCGACCATCGACTGAAGCTGGTTAGAAACCTGCGCCAGCTGCTGTATCGGCTGGGTAAAGTTTCTTACATACTGTATGAACGCCTGTATATCTCCAACCGTTATTCTGCCCTTTGCTGCAAGTATTGCACCCGATACCGCAACGGCAACATACCCCAGATTGCCTACAAACTGCATGATAGGCTGCATCAGCCCCGAAAGGAACTGAGATTTGAAAGCCGACTCATAAAGTCTGTCATTGCATTCCTCAAATTTTTCAACTGCAGATGCTTCTCTGTTAAAAACTTTAACAACTGTCTGACCGCTGTATATTTCCTCCACCTGACCGTTGATTTCTCCCAGATACTTCTGCTGATTAATAAAGTGGGTCTGCGATCTGGAAACCACCAGCATCATAAGAAGCACACTTACAGGCAGAATAATCAGTGTGATCAACGTCATAAGCGGACTTATGGAAAGCATCATAACTGCAACACCGATTATAGTTGTAACAAATGTTATAAGCTGGGTCAGCGCCTGATTCAGTGACTGTCCAAGTGTATCAACATCGTTTGTTATCCTAGACAGCACCTCTCCTGTCGTTCTGCTCTCAAAATATTTCAAAGGAAGCCTGTGTATCTTATGACTTATGGCCTCTCTGAGTTCAAAGGCAACATTCTGGGATACTCCCGACATTGTGTACATCTGAATAAAACTGCACAGCGAACTTATTCCATATATTGCAAGAGTAGCAATCAGAATTTTAGCTATGATATCAAACTGAATTTCTCCTGTTCCCTGTATCTTCGCCACCAGACCTGTAAACAGTTCTGTGGTTGCCTTTCCCATGATTTTCGGTCCGATTATGCTAAACACTGTACTTGCAACCGCAAAAGCCCAGACCATAAGAACTCGCACCTTATGTCTGTTCATAAACTTTATAAGTTTTTTCAGGCTTCCTCTGAAATCCTCGGCCTTGTCCGCAGGCATGCCCGGAGGACCTCCGCCCGGACCGTGAGGACCTCTTCTTCCTGTCTTCATGTTTCTGCTTCGGCGCTGTTCATGGAGTTTTCTTGCCTGTTCTATACGGGCCTGTTTTTTTTCTTTTCTCGTCATTTTCTCCATTCACATCATCTCCTTCCGAGCTCTTCCTCGCTGAGCTGACTCTCTGCGATTTCTCTGTATGCCTCGCATGTATCAAGAAGCTGGCTGTGAGTTCCGGTACCTGCTATCTTTCCATCATCCAGAACAATTATTCTGTCTGCGTGAAGTATAGTTGCAATTCTCTGCGCAACAATTATTACTGTTGAGTTTACTGTTACTTCTGCAAGTGCTTTTCTCAGTTCAGCATCGGTTCTGTAGTCTAGTGCCGAAAAACTGTCATCAAAAATATATATTTCCGGATCCGAAGCTATCGCTCTCGCAATTGAAAGCCTCTGCTTCTGTCCTCCGGATACATTGCTTCCCCCCTGAGCTATTGCTCTTCTGTATCCTTCTTCGTTTTCCTCTATGAACGATGAGGCCTGTGCAATCTGTGCAGCCCTCCTCATTTTCTCTTCACTGATATCATCCGAAGCGAAACCGATATTTGAGGATATATCCCCACTGAAAAGGATTCCCTTCTGAGGCACATATCCTGTCATTCCTCTAAGCTGGGAAAGATTCATATCGCGGACATCAACACCGTCGACTGTAACCCGTCCCTCTGTAACATCGTAAAACCTCGGGATGAGATTGATAAGAGTTGTTTTGCCGCAGCCTGTCGAACCGATTATGGCAGTTGTCTTTCCCGGTTCAGCCTCAAACGAGATATCTGAAAGAACATCATCATCAGCACCCGGATATCTGAATGAAACATTTTCAAACCTGACAATTCCCCTTGGTTTATCAATAACCACCGGATTCTCTTTTTCTTTTACCGATGCTTCTGTATTCATAACTTCCGCGATTCTGTCTGCTGCAACTCCTGCACGGGGAACAAAAACAGCAGCCATCGTAAGCATCATAAATGACATTACAATCTGCATAGTATATGTAATGAATGCAATAAGATCTCCTACCTGAAGATTGCCCAGATCTGCACCCTTTGCTCCAAACCATACAATCAGAACAGCGATACCGTTCATTATAATCATCATCGCAGGCATCATCACCGACATAGCTCGCTGTGTAAAAAGCTGAGTCTTCATCAGTTTCTCTGATGCCTCAGTGAACCGCCTTTCTTCGAAACGTTCTCTTGAGAAGGCACGAATAACAGGAACACCTGATACTATCTCTCTTGATACAAGGTTCACCCTGTCAACCAGAGTCTGCATTATCTTGAATTTTGGCATTGTCACAGTCATTATTGTCATCATGAGAATACATACCGCCGCAACAGCACAGACTGCAAGCCATCCCATTCCTGTTCTTGTAGCCGCAACCTTGATGCATGCTCCAATGCCCATTACAGGTGCCATCATCACCATGCGAAGAAGTATAACACAGGTCATCTGAACCTGCTGTATATCATTTGTGCTCCTTGTTATAAGCGAGGCTGTAGAGAATCTGTCCATCTCGCTGCTTCCAAAACTCATGACCTTCGTGAAGATCTTTTTTCTGGTATCTCTTCCTATCCTTGCACCTGTTCTGCTGGCAAAATAGCTTATCGCTATTGCAGCTGCAACCATAACAAGTGTAAGCAGTATCATTGTGAATCCTGTTTTCCACAGATACTTCATCTGAATTGAGGATGTGTTAACTCCAAGCGACTCGTATTCACTCCTTACAAACTCAGCAGCCGCCTGATTCATCAGCGATTCTGAATATCTGTCATTGTCTCCCGCATACTGAGACATTTCTCCTCTCATCTTGCCGATGAGATCTTCTTTTGAAACAGCGCCGGACTTCAGAGCATCTTCCATATCTCCAAAATCAGTATCTCCCGACTGCCTGATCATATATATACCGGCCATAGGCATTGTGAGAGCTTCACAGAGTCTGTCTCTGTCTTTCCGATTACCTGTATACTTATACACAACATCTGCTTTAAGCCCTGTGGCATCTGACACTTCATAGTTATCGTCAAATACCGATATGTCATCGTCATCCATAAACAGCTTAAGAGAGTCAACTGTATCCCCGCTCAGATACTCTGCCGCCGCATCGCTGATTCCCCCCTGCTGTATTCCGACATCAACGATATCACTTGTGTACTGCGGAAGAGCCAGATCACAGCTCACCTGTATCACAACAAGCACAAAGATGACAGCAACCGCGCTTCTGTGCTCCATAAGATAGCCAAACAGCTTACTCATCAATATCTCCTTTCTTTTCCCCCGTTTTTCTGCAGCCTGACACTTCCGTCACAACGTTTTCCCTCATCCTTACAATCGCCCGGTCGAAGACTTCTATCTCCTCTTCTGTCATTCCTCTGATAAGAATATCAAGGATCTCATCTCTCGCCTTAAGATTAATCTCATGAATGGAAAGCATCTTTTCAGAAGGATATATTCTGTTAATTCTTCTGTCCTTTTCTCCTTCAACTCTATCGATGAAACCCATACTGTGAAGTTTGTTCACAGCTCTTGCAACGCTCCCCTTGTCGACTCTGAGTTCGGCTGCTATATCTTCCTGTGAAAGTCCGGGATTTCCGCATATGACCGCAATATACGGTGCAAGCCTCACCGGAAACAGTTCACTCTTAATTTTAGAATCCATAAGTATTATCCCATATCTGTGGATAATACTTATCTCTTTTGCATAATCAAGCATACGCCCTCCATTTAGTTGCACGTGCAACCGTTGTTCAAACAACTATTATACTGAAAATGCTTTATGTGTCAACAATAATAATATGATATCTATGTGAAAAATCCGCACCGTTTAAGATGCGGACTGTATTTTAATAGAAAGTTGCCAGAATATTTTCAGGCATATCAGTATACTCTATATCAGAAACAACAAGCACCGGGACTTCACCCTCCTGCCTGCTCTTTCCCATGGCTATGCGGCCTGTAACCCTTGCCCATTTATTATGCACCACACTGCCGGAAGACTTGTTCTGGCATCTTACACCCATGAATTCTATATCCTCTTCACAGCATGTCATTACGGGACGTCCGATAACGAATTTGTCTTCACCCTTTATTCCCTTGCTTTTTATCATGCCCGCAAATGACATTTCCTTTCCCTTGTATTTAGAGGCCTCGGCCATAATATCTCTATACCAGTATGCATAATCTCTGTCTTCAAGAGTTATGATGTCTGCTTCAACATCAAAAGGCAGAGGATCTTCTATTTCATCCACTTTGATTGTTCCATCTGTCATTTCATATATTATCTGCGCACTTCTGCTGGCAGTTCTGACAGCCTTGTGAAATTCCATAGGATCCATTTTATCGCTGACTCTGTTGAATATGACCATGTCTGCATATTTTAGCTTGTCATATACAAGATTTCTCATATTGACGTTGAACACTGCGAACATGTTTGAATCTATGAATGTCATTTCCTGTACGATAATCCAGTTGTCCGGAAGACTGTTATATACTGCTGAGAGTTCCCACATGCCGTTGCATTCTATGAGAATCTTCTCCGGCATATGCTTTTCATTGAGCAGTTCAAGGTATTCTTTCGTGAAATTATCCTTACTGGATACAGTCTCAATTATGACCTCTTCATCTCCGAAACTTTCAGTGTCAGGCTGAATTCTTCCGCTCTCTGTGAAAATGCATAGGTTTCTCTCTCCGGCCGCAAACTCAGATTCTGACATCGACTCATTAAGGAATGAAGTCTTCCCCGAACCAAGAAAACCTGTCAGAAGATATACCGGTACCTGTCTGTTCCATTTTCTGTTTAACATGATACAAACTTCTTCCTTAAATATTCTTCATCTATTTCAGTTCCTATAACCACTGCCTTGCCTATTGTCTGAACACTTCCCTCGCGTATGTCTGTCTTGCCTGGCACGTAATCAAAGAAAATAAATTGTCCGTCTTTTCCTTCGAGCATTCCTTTAGCCCTCAATATGCGCATATCTCCCTCGAAGGACGCAAGCACTTCTCTGATTTCATCCTCGTCAAACTTATGAACAGTCTCAATTCCAACGCTTGTGAACACCTCATCTGCATGATGGTGATCGTGGTGTTCGTGGTCATGATCGTGATGTTCGTGCTCGTGATCATGATGATGGTGTTCATGTTCATGCTCGTGATGATCATGGCATCCGCATGTGCAGTCAGCAGCATGCTCAAACTCATGTCCCGGCTTGAATTCGTTCCTTATCTGCTTTCCTGTCAATCTTTCCCATGAAGTTGCTATAAGTGAGGCATCCTTGTTCAGCTCCCTTACAACCGCAAGTGCGGATGAGATTTCCATATCAGATGCACTTTCAGTATGGCTGAGAACGACCGTTCCCGCATTCTCTATCTGATTATTGAAGAACTCTCCGAAATTGTCATAGAAATACTTGCAGTTTCTTGCATCAACAACTGTAACCATCGCATCTATGACAGTTCCATCAACATCGGCAACAGCATTTGCAACATCGCTCAGCTTTCCTACACCCGATGGTTCTATCAGAATCCTGTCAGGTGAAAACTGATTGATAACCTGCTTCATCGCATTAGCAAAATCCCCCACAAGAGTACAGCATATACATCCTGAATTCATTTCATTGATTTCGATTCCGGCATCTGCCAGAAAACCGCCGTCTATGCCTATTTCACCGAATTCATTTTCGATGAGAACAAGCTTCTCTCCTTTATAGGCCTCTTCAAGAAGCTTTTTTATAAGCGTGGTTTTTCCCGCTCCGAGGAATCCGGAATAAATATCGACTTTTGTCATTACTAACCCTTCTTTCTGAATCTATCTGAACAAATTAATTTACTGTCAATGGTACCCCCAGTGGGACTCGAACCCACGCTCGCGGTTCCGGAGACCGCTGCTCTCTCCCCTGAGCTATGGGGGCACAATCATGGAATCATATATATTCCGGAAGCCATTCTCATCATAGAAGCTGTTTTCCGGTATGATACAAAGCCTTCACTGCAGCATGTGCAGAAACTGCTCACATCAACATTGTCAACACCTTCATTCTCAAGCTGCATTTTATTAATCTTCTTCAAATCAACATGCGGTTTATCACCGCAGAGTTTAACTGCTTCAGGATAATCCGAGAAGGCCTCGGCAACTTCTTTACCTACTTCATAGCAGCACATTGAAATCGCAGGACCTATATATGCTCTGATACTGCTGCATCCGAATCTGTCTTTCATCATCTTTACAGTCTTTCCTGCAATCCCAAGAGCTGTGCCTCGCCATCCTGCGTGCACGGCCGCTATTACCCGACACTTCTCATCATAAAGCTGCACCGGCACACAGTCCGCATGCACAGTAACCAGACAGATTCCCCTCTGATCAGTTATCATCGCATCAAAACCGTTTAATATCCTGTCTCCTGTAACACCTTCGACAATTGCTATCCTGTCACTGTGAATCTGCCTTGTCCTTATCCATGGCACTGAGACAAGCCCCATTGTCCTTCTGACATCGTAGTTCATGTACGGACTGAGCGCAGAACCTTCCCTGTCTGTAAAAAAGCCTCTTATGTTTTCTTCTTCTACTGTTTTGATATACATAACCACATTATACAGAATACCGGGCTCCACTTCAAGAAAGCAAAAGGCTTCCGCTGTCCGGAAGCCGTATTATCACTGATTCTTCAGAAATTCCGCAAGCGCCGCCCTCTTTACAGGTGCTCTCAGCTTATTGAGCGCCTTCTTTTCAATCTGTCTCACACGCTCACGCGTAACTCCGAACTTCTGTCCAACTTCCTCAAGCGTTCTTTCTCTTCCGTCTTCAAGTCCAAATCTCAGCGTTATGACCTGTTTTTCCCTGTCTGTCAGGGAATCAAGAACCTTGCTGACTTCTTCCTTCATTCCTGTTTCAATAGCTTTCTCATCAGGAGTAAGCTCATCATCAGGGATGAAATCTCCAAGTGTTGTATCCTCCTCTTCTCCAACAGGTGTGTTCATACTTATTGTTCCCTGCGCGGCTTTCATTATCTGCTTGATTTTTTCCTTGGGAAGATTCAGTTCTTCTGAAAGTTCATCCATAGTTGCCTCCCTGCCGTATGCCTGCAGAAATTTTTTCTGTGCCTTGTTGAGCTTGTATATATTGTCAACCATGTGAACCGGTACCCTGATAACTCTTGACTGATCAGCAATCGATCTTGTTATCGCCTGCCTTATCCACCATGTTGCATATGTTGAAAATTTATATCCCAGTGTATAGTCAAATTTATCCACTGCCTTCATAAGACCGATATTACCCTCTTGAATAAGATCAAGATACGGCATTCCGTGTCCTACATATCTCTTGGCTATGTTCGCCACAAGACGAAGATTCGCTTCGCAGAGAAGCTGCTTAGCCTCCGCATCCCCTGCCTGAATTCTTTTCGAAAGCTCCACTTCCTCTTCTGCACTCAGAAGGTCCACCTTGCTTATTTCCTTAAGGTACTTCCTGATGGGGTCTGTAACTTCAAGTTCATATGCTGCAAGTGTCCCCGGATCCTGCTCTTTTTTGTCATTCTCTATCTCAAGAAGGTCCCCTGAAGTGGGTTCCTCCTCCTTTAAATCGTTTGGATTGTTTTCTAGTAAGTCCTGCATATGTCCTTCCTTTCGTTTCGTTCAAGGATATATATTAACATAGATAAAAATCACTTGCAAGGGTTGACATTTTCAAGTTATCTGCTCCAAAGAAAAAAAAGCAGTTGCCTGCTTTTTTTAAGAGTCATGTTAATTCATCATATCAGCTGAATAAACTTCTTATCCATGAATAAATGTAATCAACCCAGCTTCCATAAAGTGAAATACCAAACATACCTTAACTCCTTCCCCGAGGCTCCTGCCTCAATTCATAACTCTTATCTCTGCTCATTATCCTGAGCATCGCTTCTGCTGTTGCCGGACTGAACTGTGTTCCGGCACCTTCTTCAATTTCCTTCCTTACATCTGCCTGACTCATCACATCCCTGTAGCTTCGCATTGATGTCATAGCATCATATGCATCGGCAACCGAGATAATCTGCGCTGTAAGAGGTATCTCCTCACCGCTTATTCCCTGAGGATATCCTTTGCCGTCCCATCTTTCATGATGACATAAAGCACCGACATATAAATCAGGTATTTCGTTTATCCTTCTTAAAATATCTGCTCCTGTCGACGGATGGCGACATATTACACTATACTCTTCAGGTGTGAGTTTGCCTTTTTTGTTAATAATTGCATCGGGAGTTCCTATCTTCCCTATATCATGAAGCAGTGCTGTGAAGTAAAGACTTCTCAGCTGCATTTCATCAAATCCAAGTTCAGCACCGATCAGATTTGAATATTTCGCAACTCTCTGTGAATGTCCGTTGGTATACTCGTCTTTAGCATCCAGAGTTCCAACAAGGGCCATTACTACATCAAGCGAAAGGTTGGCTATTCTCTTATTCTCCTTTATAAGCGCGTCCTGCTGCTTGAGATTTGCAATAATAAGGTCTGTATTGACCATCAGAAACGCGAATATCAGATATCCGAACAGAGTACTGAATATTGTTATCTGAGGCTCCAGGTAATCGAACTGGCTGTTCTGTATTCTGAATACTGTCAGGGAAAACCTCAGTATAAGAAGCATTTCTGCTGCCAGAGGAAGATAAAGCATCCTTCCTGTATAGTTAAGCGCAGTATCTCCAATCTCTTCCAGCGGCACCACAATATACCTGTACACTATAAACGCCGCTACTACCGGCATTATAAGCGAAAAGACAATGCACAGCCCCTTATTCTCATATGTCAGGCTGAAAACCATTCCCACCATATAGAAAGTCGTATATATAAAGGTGGGTAGCTGCATTTTCTTGATTTTTACTGCCTTTCCGTAAATATATGTAAACACAAACGAAATAAACAGCGCCAGTATATCCGCATAGGAAGAAAGCACTCTGTAAAGATTGTCGTTCGATACAGCAGCCGATACCATCAGATAAAGGACTGTTGCATATATATATACGAAAAGAGGAGACATAAGTACAAACTTTATGCCTTCCCTGATGCCCATTTCTTTTACGAACAGTTTCTTCGTTGTCAGTATAAAAACAGGAAGAAAAACCATCTGTCCAAGAAAGAAGAACACAAAACTGTATGGCATATGCGCACCTCAAAATATTCCTTTGGGATTAATTATACTACTATTTCAGAAAAAAAGTATAGTCCTTATTTGTTATTTTCTATCCAAAACATCAAAAAGTCGACAATTCTCCTCTGTATATCCTCGCTCAGCTCAATTCGCTCATCAACTTTATACCATTTTTTCATGCAGTTTCGACAACAAAATGCACATGCATGCTGTGCCTTGAATACAGGGTGTCCTCTGAAAGGTGTCTGTTTGCCGTCTCCCTGCCCTGCCGGAGGAGCAAGTCTTTTCCTTACAAAATCTTCTGCATGAATTCTGATTCTATCCATGCCCTTCTCTTCAATATATGCAATATCCTTCTCATCCAGATGAAAACTGCTTCTGAATTTTGATTTTTTCAGTTTTGCAAGAGCTTCTTCCTTTGTCTGCATATCCATCCCTCCATAACCGATTATACATAAAAACAAAAAAAGAAAAAGAGCCGAAGCTCTTCTCCCTTGGAAAGTGAAAATTGAAAAATGAAATTGAAAATCTTTTGTCTACATTTATAATTATATCGATTTCTTTGTCATATCAATGAATGAAATATGTTGTTTGTGTGAAAACTCAGTCATATTCAATCAAATTCTTCCAAATTCATCCACATTTTCAATTGTCATCAGCTATTTCATATTGGAACATTTCACATCTGATTTTAGTTCCCGTCTCTATTCCCTGCGGCAGAAGCGCAACTGCCACATTCTCCAGATCAGGTCCGCCGTCTGCACTCCTGAGATCTGCATAATCCCCTTTTATATCGCTGACATAATAGTATGATACACCCGGCATTATGTCTTCACTTCCTTTCGTATATGCATTTATCTGTTACTATATATTTCTGGTATCTGTCGTGTTCATCCATGGGCACATGGTCGCACAGCTGAAACTCATAGCATATTCCTGCAGTTATACAGTCCGGATGCGATGCCAGATATCTGTCGTAAAAGCCCTTCCCATATCCGATTCTGCCTCCATCCTTTGTGAATACAAGTCCCGGAACCAGAACAAGAGGTGAAATCCAGTCTGCAGGATTATCACGAGGCGGCTCCATTATTCCAAAAGGGCCTTCTGTAAATCCCGCAAAGGATTCCGCTTTGCAAAACATCATAACATCGCCTTCAGTAACCGGAAACGCAACTTTTTTGCCCTCTTCCCATGCTACCTGCGCAGCGTATCTGATATCCGCCTCATTATTCAGAGGATAATACATGAAAATCTCATCAGCCCTGCGAAACAGATCACTTTGAATCAGCTGTTCGCATATCTTGCGTGACAGTTCCGCTGCCGTTCTGGGCTGAATTTCATCTCTCATCACTTTATATTTCTTCCTGAGTTCGGCTTTTGTATTCATAACATCAATACACCCTTATAACGCTGCATATCTTGCGTACCGAAGACATCTCATTTAAAATGATGAGCGCATCATTGAAATGCTTCCTCCTGACCTCGTCTGTCATGATTACCATTTCAGCTTCACCGTCAACTGCTGCAGTCTGAACAACCTGAGTGATGCTTATCTGATTATTCCCGAGAACTCCTGTAACTCCAGCCATAACGCCAGGTCTGTCTGCCGCCTTAATTCTAAGGAAATACTTATCCTTAACCTCATCAGCCGGCTTTACAGGAATATCTCTGTATGCAGCGCAGCTTATTCTTCCTGTACAGCCTGAAGCAATATTTCTTGCCGCCTCGATTATATCACCTGTAACGGCACTTGCTGTAGGAAACTCTCCCGCACCTCTTCCGTAGAACATAGCATCGTCAACTGCATCGCCATGAACAAATACAGCATTGAAAGCATCTCTTACGGATGCAAGCGGATGATTCCTGTCTATAAGGACCGGATGTACGCTCGCTTCTATTCCTTCATCTGTATTTTTTGCAATTCCCAGAAGTTTGATCACCTTTCCGAAGTTTTCTGCAAACTTGATATCCTTTGCTGTCAGCTTTGTGATTCCTTCAATATCAACATCTGCGAAAGTAACATGGGAATGAAATGCAAGAGATGCCATTATGGCAACTTTACGTCCTGCGTCATACCCTTCAATATCAGCAGTCGGATCCGCTTCTGCATATCCCAGTTCCGCAGCAATTGCAAGGGCCTCATCGAAATCCATGCCATCTTCGCTCATCCTTGTCAGTATATAGTTTGTGGTGCCGTTTACAATTCCCATAACTTCAGTTATCTCATTGCCTGCAAGACATTCCTTAAGAGGCCTGATGATTGGGATTCCGCCTGCCACTGCAGCTTCGAAAAGAAAATCCTTTCCGTTATTATCTGCCGTTTCAAAAAGTTCGGCACCATATTCTGCTATCAGGTCCTTATTTGCAGTAACCACATTCTTGCCTGCATTAAGTGCCTGTATTATTCTTGTGCGTGCAGGTTCTATTCCCCCTGTAACTTCAACAACAATATCTATATCATCATCCTCGAGAATATCTTCCCACCTGTCTGTAAGAACGCTCGCAGGGACACCTGGTCTTTCCTTGTCAAGGTTTCTGACAAGCACCTTGCTTATCTGTATATGCGTACCGGTTTTCTTTTCAATCTCTTCCTGTCTTCTCTCAATGAGTTTGTACACGCCTCCACCTACAGTGCCAAGACCCATCAGCCCTATATTTATATTCTTTAATTCCGGCATAATTAACCTCCTGTCTATGATTATTAGGTATATTGTAGAACTGAACCACATCTTTTTCAAGTAAAATTATGATTGCCCGCCGCCTTCCTGTTAAAGTAT
Organism: Bacillota bacterium; assembly: GCA_016293805.1. GTDB lineage: Bacteria > Bacillota > Clostridia > Peptostreptococcales > Anaerovoracaceae > UMGS973. The sequence continues at coordinate 16,430 of JAEDDI010000012.1, forward strand.
AATCTGAATGAGGTGAATACTATGGATGACAGAAAAATTGAAGTGCTCCTTGCCACAGTCAGAACAGGAAGTTTCAGCAAGGCAGCCGAAGAAACAAACTGTACGCAGTCTGCGGTCACCCAGATAATGAACAATCTGGAAGCTGAACTGAATCTGAAGATACTTGACAGAAGCCACAAAGGCGTAAAACTCACATCTGCAGGAGAAAGTCTCATGCCGTATATCATTGAGGCGGACACTGCTCTTGAACGCCTCAGAATACAGGCCAAAAGCATATGTGAGGGAAGGGAAGTTCCTATCAGAATCGGCACTTTTTCCAGTATAGCCAATTCATGGCTTCCCGCACTTCTCAAGGAATACCGGGCAGAACATCCCGAAACATCATTTCACCTTGAAATCGGAACCAGCATGCTTACACCATGGATACTGAACGGCATGATAGATGTTGCTCTTGGCGATGCCGAAAGATGCAAGGGACTGCGTTTCTATGAACTTATGGACGACCCTTTTATGGCAGCAATCCCAGCTGATATCGCTCCTGAAGGCGATACTGTAACTCAGGAGGAATTCTCATCCCTTCCGTTTGTCATGGCGCCCGGTAACGCACCCAAAACATATCTTCAGGAAGTTCCTGCAGGCAATCTGAATGTAGTGACTGATGATGATGCTTCGCTTTTCTCAATCGTGGCACAGGGACTTGGCGCAACAGTACTGCCAAAACTAAGCCTTGAATTCATTCCCGACAACCCAAGTGTAAAGATAATGAACCTGGTTCCGAAAACAGTAAGGAAACTTGGAATAGGTGTAGGAAACAGTCCCGACAGGCGCGTAGCCGACTTCGTAGCCTTCGTTAGAGAGAGAATAAAAAATATTCAGTAATTTTCAGAAATCTCTTGCAATTCAGTTAATTTGTGATATTATATATATAACAGCAGGATACCTGGCAAGGATCCAAGCTTTAAGATATATCATCATATATCATCTTTATGACAACGAAAGGAGAGATTACAGGTGAAACTTAAGAGACCATTTTAAAACGGCTACTGTGTAGTAAAATACATCAGTAGCCGTTTTCTTTATCATACTGTCTTGTAAACGTATATGGTTCTTCCCGAAAGAACCGCAGCAGTATCTTTCACCATGGAGCAATCATCTATATCAAACTCTGCAAGTTCTCTGCCGCTTACGAAATAATCTCCTTCCCTGACATACTCGACAAGCCGTCCCCCGGTGCATACTGCTATCGATCTGTCGCTTCTTGCAAGTATAAAGCCATCAATCTTTCCGCACTGAATACTGTATGTTCTGTTTATCGCATCGTCAAACCGAACAATCTTTTCCCCGTCATATACCATATACTTTCTGTTAAAATCAAGTGAAAGGCAAGTGCTTCTGCCTGCCCCCAAAACTGTATTGGCGCTTCCTTTGACATATCTTGTAACAGTACCGTCAGCATAAGCTATCATAAAATCATCTGCAGAGATTCCGATGGACTGCCTGATTACGCCTCTGTTCAGCGGAACAATGTTTTCCTTTGTTGCAGGATCCAGTCTGTTAATGGAAATATCATCAGCTTCCTTCCCCTTCATGAACGCATAAAGTTCACCGGCATAAAGCATAACATTCACCATGCTGCTTTCAACTGCCGTGAAAGAACACTGCCTCTGTATTCCGAGTCTGTTGTGAATCTTGACTGTATATCGTATCCTGTCATCACTTCTTTCCGGAAACTTAAATATCATGGCAACATTTCCATTATTCAGAACCTGAAACGATACCAGCCTGCTTCCTCCTCCTATATGTTCCTCAAGCCTGTCAATATCTATTTCACATGTTTTTTTAATATTAATCACACAAACACCTCCTGAATTATCATTACATATTTTACTACATTTTTCTTCCTATTCCCACAACATATATATTTTTTGTGATATAATCGAACCAATCGCTATTTTTTTAGGGGGAATTTACTAATATGAAAAACACTATTTTTACAAGAAAACTCCCGATACCTCAGGAAATCAAGGAGCGCTATCCTCTTTCAGATGCAGTTGCAGAAACCAAAGCTGAAAGAGATGCGGAAATTGCAAAGGTGTTCACGGGAAAAAGTGACAAGTTTATCTTAATCATCGGTCCTTGTTCAGCAGACAGAGAAGATGCGGTAATCGATTATACAGCAAGACTTGCCGGTGTTCAGGAAAAAGTTAAGGATAAGATTATAATTATTCCAAGAATATATACCAACAAGCCAAGAACTACAGGCAAAGGCTACAAGGGAATGGTTCACCAGCCTAACCCGGAAAAGGGAGAAGATCTTCTTGAAGGCCTTATAGCTATCAGGAGACTGCACACAAAAGCCATAGAAGAGACAGGTCTGACATGTGCCGATGAGATGCTTTATCCTGAGAACTACAAATATCTTTCAGATATACTCTCATACGTCGCAGTAGGCGCAAGATCGGTTGAGGATCAGCAGCACAGACTCACAGCAAGCGGCATGGACATCCCTGTTGGAATGAAGAATCCGACAAGCGGAGAAAATTCAATAATGTTCAATTCCATTATAGCTGCGCAGTCACCTCACAAGTTCATATACAGAGGATGGGAGGCACAGACAAAAGGAAACATGCTGACACATGCAATCCTCAGAGGCTATGTTGACAGCAACGGACTGAACATTCCAAACTATCACTATGAAAACCTTATCCGTGTTTACGAAGAATATATGTCCCATGACCTTGAAAATCTTGCCGTTGTAATAGACACAAACCACAGCAACTCAGGCAAGAAGCCTCTTGAACAAATCAGAATCGCACATGAGATAATGGATTCAAAAAGATATAACCCTGATATCGACAGAATGGTAAAGGGAATGATGATTGAAAGCTATATCGAAGACGGCTGCCAGAAAATAGGAGAGGGAATATACGGTAAGTCAATTACCGATCCTTGTCTTGGATGGGAAAAATCAGAAAGGCTCATCTACGATATTGCAGAGAGTCTTTAAGACAGGAGTTATTTGATAATATGTCCGAAAAAGAACGGCGCACAGAAATATTTGTAAAGGGCCTGAAAGACGGGCTTCCTATAGGACTGGGCTACTTTTCAGTAGCCTTCTCTTTGGGCATCGTGGCTATTGACGCAGGGCTGGATGCTGTCCAGGGGTTTTTTGCCAGTATCACAGTAATTGCATCTGCAGGTGAATATGCAGGTTTCTTATCAATAGCAGCATCTGCATCATATATCGAGCTTGCGCTCATAATGTTTGTAACCAATGCAAGATATATGCTTATGGCATGCGCCATGAGCCAGCGGTTTGAGCCCGGACTAAAGATGCACCATAGATTTCTTATGGGATTTACTATAACAGATGAGATATTCGCAGTTACAATCGCACAGCCGGGATACCTTAACCCATGGTACACATATGGTGTTTCAGTTGCATCTGTACCTCTCTGGGCCATAGGCACATCCATAGGAATCATCATGGGAGATATTCTTCCTGTCAGCGTAGTAAGTGCACTTAGTGTAGCACTTTACGGCATGTTCATAGCTGTAATTGTTCCGCCTTCAAGAAAGAGCAGGATTATCGCGGGAATCGTAATAATCTGTTTCATATCAAGCTATGTGTTCTCAGTTATCCCTTCGCTTGAAGGAATAACCGCAGGAACCAGAACTATAATACTGACTGTTCTTATTTCAGCGTTAGCCGCAGTACTCTTCCCTGTAAAGGAGGAATCTGCCGATGCATAATACATACATTTATATACTTATAATGGCGGCAGTAACTCTTCTCATAAGAGAACTTCCGATAACGCTTATACAGAAACAGATAGAAAACAGGTTTATTCGCTCATTCCTTTACTATGTGCCTTATGTAACACTTTCTGTAATGACTTTTCCTGCAATTATTGAAGCAACGCAGTCGCCCCTTGCCGGTGCGGCAGCGCTTCTTATAGGAATTCTCGCAGCATGGTTTGGTGGAAATCTTTTCCAGGTGGCAGTAGCCTGCTGTGTAACAGTATTTGTACTTGAAATATTCATAATATAGAAGAGGGGAGACTTTCGTCTTCCCTTTTTCTATGCAAGTCCGTCTCTTTCGAAAGTTTTTTTCAGATTCTCTATATCTATTTCCGTTCTTTCATCATCTGCAGAATACAGTTTCTTCTCTATGCGTTCAAAAGCTCTTGCCCACATTACTGTTTCTTCACAGAGTTTTCTTTCTGTTTCAGGTGACAGTTCACCGTCACTGTATTTTTTAAGTATTTCTATCAGTTTTGGAAGATAATCATCCCTGTACTTTCTGATACTCTCATCATCAGTATTCGAAGCTGTTTTTTTATCTATTTTAAACACTGACTTTTCAATATCATACAGGCTGTTTCTCATATCCTCATCAATACACCTGTCCTGCGCTCTCCTTATTACACTAATGTATTCATCTTCGGACAGGGGCGCCTCTTCAGCTTCAGCATATGAAGCATTATATTCTGAATAAGTACTCTCCTCGTAGACATAATCCCGGCATTCCGAACCTTCTGCCTTGCTGCTAAGAGTAATAACCTTTCCGTCAGCATCAGTAAATCTGTCCAGCACGATCAGTATAATATCGATTACAACTCCGATTCCCCAAAAGCCTGCTGTTATCAGCCAGATTATTCCCGTACCTGTTTTGCCCGCATAGAATCTGTGAATTCCAAGCCATCCCAGAAATATGCACAGCAAAAGTGTAAGCGGTCCGCTTTTTATGCTGCAGTTTGATTCATTCATAAATCCCCCTATATATCTATCCTGATTCTCTTAAGTGCAAACGCACATACTATACATGTTACTATCTCAGCCACCGGGAACGCCCACCATACACCGGCCATCCCAAGAGACTTTGTAAGCAGCCACATCATCGGAAGAAGAACAACAAGCTGCCTTAACAGATTGATTATTATGCTCCACCTGATATTCCTGCACGACTGCATGTATGAAGCAACCATGGTGGCAATTCCGTTGAAGATATAGCTTGTAGCCATAATTCTCAGTCCCGGAATTCCAAGTTCGAGCATTGCATCTGATGCCTGGAAAATACGAAGTATCTGCTCTGGAAATACGCTCAGAATTATTCCTCCGGCACCCATCATAACAACCGCGATTATCGTTCCGTATCTGAATGCCTGATTCAGTCTTTCCTTCTTCTTTGCCCCGTAGTTATATGACATTATAGGAATACAGCCCTGTATAAGTCCGTTGACAGTCATCACAACAAGCTGCTGTGCCTTAAAATATGCACCAAAAAAAGCTACAGCTGTAGTCGAGTATACAATCAGGAATATGTTGGCAAATGTAACCATGAACGCGCCCAGTCCATTCATTATAAACGAGGGCATTCCAATTGAAAATATCTTAAGGAATATCTTAGGCTCCAGCCTGAAGCCCTTAACCTTAATCTTCACCTTCTGCTTTGTAAATATCAGCACGTAAAACGCAAGTATCATTGAAAATGTATATCCCAGCACTGTCGATACGGCAGCACCCTTTATTCCCATCTCCGGAAAAGGTCCGATTCCGAATATCAGTACAGGATCCAGGATAAAATTCAGAACTACGCCTGCAATCTGAAACCCCATCGGTGCCAGCATATTACCTGTCCCCTGAATAATCTTCTGTATTGCAATATGAACCATATTCGGAATCTGCATCATTATACATATTCCCATATAGTCCAGAGCAAGTCTGTGAATGTCCTCATCCTCAATAAACCATCCGAAATACGGCTTAAGGACTGCAAAGAACACTGCTGTCAGAAATGCTCCAAACAGCGCAGAAAGAATAAGTCCGTGACTTACTATGTTATCGGCTCCGTCGCTGTCGTGCTCACCAAGATACCTCGCAACCAGGACATTTATTCCCACGCCTGTTCCGATAGAAAATGCCAGCATCAGTGTTGTTATCGGAAACGACAGAGATACAGCTGTCAGTGCGTCCTCGCTTATCCATGAAACAAAAATGCAGTCCACGAAATTGTACATATACTGCATGAACATGGAGCAAAGCGGCGGAAGAGCCATAGATATAATAAGAGGCAGCATTGCCTTTGTTTCCATTTTATTCAAACTCTGTTCGTTACTCAATGTATATCACTTCATTCCCTTCTTCAGTATGTTCATGCGAACAATCACCATCGGCATATCCTACCGCAAGTCCGCCTGTTACAAATTCATCATCATCTATTCCGAATTCACGCAGTACTGTTCTTACTTCCTCATCATTTTGTGCTCTTCTGACAAGATTGATCCAGCACACTCCAATACCTGATTCCTGCGCCTGAATCATCATGTTCTCCAACATACACGCTCCGTTTGACAGAGCATTATACTGATTTCCCCTGTGGGTTGTAAGAATAAAACATGGTGCGCCATAACAGAAACTGTATCCGTCATTGCGCATCTTCTCTGCCTTTTCCTTCGGAATACCGTCGGCACTGCCCCTTGATGCAGCATTCACAAGTGCTGTCTGAAGCCTGTCAAGAGCTGCACCCTGCCTGAACACATATATCCTGTTTGCTCTGTCATTCATTCCTGTTGGAGCAAGTCTTCCTGCCTCAATTATCGTTTCGAGCTCATCATCTGCTATCATTTCGGGACGAAACGCTCTGGTTGAATGTCTTTCTGAGATTGCGTTTAATATCTTCATAAATCTGCTCCTTCTATCAGATTATATCACAGTCATAATGCCCCTGTTACAAATATCTCTATTCCTATAAATACCAGTATTGCTCCTCCAAGCACAGAAGCCTTTCCTGCAAGTTTCGTCCCGGCTCTGCGTCCTGCGACCAGTCCCGCCATACATAATACAAATGTAACTGCTCCGATTAAGGCAGCTTCTGTAGCAGCCATTGCAAAAGGATATTCCGCAATTGTAAAACCCACAGAAAGAGCATCTATGGAAGTTGCCACTCCCTGAAAGACAAGGCCTCCCGCTCCGACTGCATTGTCTTTTGCATCATCTCCTCTGATACCCTCAATGATCATCTTTCCGCCTATCCAGAGAAGAAGAACCAGTGCTATCCAGGGAATATACTTTTCAAAATTCCTGAAGCAAGTGACTATCGTATGCACACATACCCATCCTGCAAGGGGCATTCCTGTCTGAAACAGTGCAAATGTGCCCGCTATCATGTACATTCTTGTGCGTTTCATTTTGGGTTCATTCAGTCCGTTTGCCAGTGAAACCGAAAATGCATCCATCGCCAGACCTGCACCAAAAAGTATGCTGTTTGCAAAAAACGCAAAACTCAATTTCATTTTCTTTTCTCCTTAAAAAAGAGACTTCTCCACAGCTCCACTGCAGATAAGTCTCGTCATTTAATACAATACCAGGCATATGCCATAATGTTGATATCATAACGCAAAAGCGCCGACTACTCCCTCATTTGCCTGCATAGGAAAGATTACCATATCTGCGCCCGGCAATCAAGTTGGAAACAGGCAAAGCTGATCTGTTTCAGGAAGACCTTTGAGCACTCCGAACTCTCTCAGACTTTCAACGTTTGTCTTTGATATTCTGGTTCTCTCACGAAGCTCCTCAACTGTCACAAAAGGTTTCTTTTCATACTCTTCGGCTATTGCCCTTGCGGCGGTTTCGCCCACTCCCGAAATTGCGAGGTAAGGAAGCAGAACTCTGCCTTCATGCTCATAAAATTTGACTCCGTCTGAGATTCCAAGGATTATCCCTTCGAATTCATATCCCCTGCACAGCATCTCATACGCCACTTCAAGAACTACTGCTTCGTCCTCTTCTTTCTTTGTGGCATTACTGCCCTTGCCGTGGATTTCGTCGTATCTTTTAAGAACAGCATCCTTCCCGTTCATTATTACTTCAGAATTGAAGTCATCAACCTTGGTCGAAAAATATGCGGCATAAAACTGCACAGGATAATATACTTTAAACCAGGCTATTCTGTATGACATCATAACGTATGCCACTGCATGCGCCCTAGGGAACATATACTTAATCCTGTTGCAGGATTCAATATACCAGTCGGGCACATTATTCTTCTTCATCTCTTCCTTCCATTCAGGCCATTCCTTGCACTTTCCTCCGGCAACCTTTCCCTTTCGCACGTTCTCCATTATCTTGAAGGCTGTCTTGTTCGGAAGTCCCTTCAGGATTAGATAGTTCATAATGTCGTCACGTGTAGAAATAGCATCCTTGATGGTTGTCTCCCCGCTTTTGATGAATTCCTGCGCATTGTTTATCCATACATCAGTTCCATGCGAGAATCCGGAAATGCGAACAAGGTCACCGAATCTTGACGGCTGTGTATCATCAAGCATCTGCCTTGTGAATTTTGTTCCAAATTCCGGAATTCCAAAACTGCCGTGGACAAATCTGTATTCCGGATCTTTAATATCAAGCGCATCAGCATTCAGAAACAGACTGTTTACTTTATCATCTTTAAGCGGAACGTCAAACGGATTTACACCTGTCATATCCTGAAGATGTCTGATCATCGAAGGCACATCATGCCCCAGAATATCAAGTTTGAGAAGATTCTCATCAATCTTGTGATAGTCAAAATGTGTTGTAACTATATCGCTTGATGTATCGTTTGCAGGATGCTGTACAGGACAGAATTCATATATCTCATGGTCATCCGGAACTATGATAATTCCTCCGGGATGCTGACCTGTCGTTCTCTTGATGCCGGTACATCCTATTGTAAGTCTGTCGGCTTCGTATCTGTTAATATCCAGTCCCTGTTCCTCGGCGAATTTCATTACATATCCGAATGCTGTCTTTTCAGCGACAGTACCCACGGTACCTGCTTTGAAAACATTCTCCTCACCAAATATTTCCCCAACATATTTATGTGCTCTGGCCTGATACTCTCCCGCAAAGTTCAGGTCTATATCGGGTTCTTTATCCCCTTCGAATCCCAGGAATGTTTCGAACGGTATTGTAAATCCAAGCTGCTCCAGTTTTGTTCCGCATTTCGGGCAGTTCTTGACGGGCATGTCTACACCGCAGTCGTATTCATTTTCATCTCCCCATTCAAGATATTTGCATTCCGGACACACATAATGAGGCGGAAGAGGATTAACCTCTGTTATTCCTGCCATTGTTGCAGCAAATGAAGACCCGACCGATCCTCTTGATCCTACAAGATAGCCGTCCGCAAGAGATTTCTGAACCAGCATCTGAGCTGATACATACATGACAGCATATCCGTTTCCGATTATCGAGTTAAGTTCCTTGTCCAGTCTCTTCTGAATTACTTCAGGAAGAGGATTTCCATATATCCTGTGAGCATTCTCATAACAGGTTGTCCTCAGAGTCTCTTCTGCGCCGTCTATATGCGGAGGGAATTTGCCTTTTGGAACCGGAAGAATACCGTCTTCTATCATATCCGCCACAGCGTTTGTATTGTCAATCACAACTCTCTTTGCTTTTTCATCGCCAAGATATGAAAATTCCTCAAGCATCTCCTCTGTCGTTCTGAAATACAACCCTCTTCCGTTTTCGGCTCCCGAATAGCCGTGAGAGGCCAGTATGATATTTCTGAACACGGCATCTTCTTCATTAAGATAGTGTGAATCGGTTGTTGCACATGTAATTTTTCCAAGGCTTTCTCCCAGCTCAACAATTCGCCTGTTAACATCACGAAGTTCGTCATCATCCTTATACAGATGTTTTTCCTCAACAAGATACCTGTTATTTATAACCGGCTGGATTTCAAGATAATCGTAATATTCAGCTATCTTTCTGATTTCATCCTCACTCTTTCCTGCCTTAAACGCGCTGTATACTTCTCCTGCCTCGCAGGCTGCGCCCACTATTATTCCATCTCTGTGGGCATCGAGTACAGACCTTGGAATTCTAGGTCTTCTGTGAAAATACTTCAGATGTGAAAGTGAAACCAGTTTGTATATGTTCTTAAGCCCCTCCTGCGTTCTTGCAAGAAGTATTATATGGAATGTTGCTCTTTTTTTGTAATCGATATTTCCTTTTTCATCTATAAGGCCATCATCATCGTAAAGATAACCTTCCATTCCATATATCACTTTGATTTTATCACCTGCTGCCTTTGCAGCATCCGGGAACGACTGTACAACACCATGGTCAGTTATGGCAATCGCAGGATGCCCCCATTTTATTGCCTGTTTTACAACGGTTGCAGCATCGTTGAATCCGTCCATTGCACTCATTTTTGTATGGAGATGAAGTTCAACCCTTTTCCCACAGCTGCAGTTATCCTCTCTCTGCGGGACATCTTCCTTCATGATATCCTTTGCCTTGACTATAATCATGTGGTCGTACTGGTCATCTTCTGCCATTCCCCTTATTCGCACAAAACATCCCGGCTTGAGATGTTCTGACAGATCCGCCCATTTTTCAAGGCTGACAAACGCCTTTGCACACATGGTTGTCTTTCTGTCTGTTACCAGAATTGTAGCCAGCTTCAGATCCTGCCTTATGGACCTTTCTTCTATTTTAAAAAGAATTCCCTCGATAATACACATCCCGCTGTCTGCTGTTACCGCACTTAGAGGAATTGCATCTCCGCTGAATCTTCTTCCCATTATCTTGCTGCCCTCTACTTCATCCTTTACAGCTCTTCTGTGCCATCCGCCTTTGTCTTCGGCTGAGACTCTGCTCTTCTTCGGAACAGCAGGAGGGTTTGCAATTGAATCCTTTTCAATTGCCGATATATCGTCTATTGCCGATTCATATCTTCCTCCGTCATTTACAAAAACAACTGTGACATCAAACCCGAAATTCTCCCTTACAAGTGCTTCAAACCTTGCCGCAACCGTCTCATTGAGTCTTTCAACAACAGTCTTGCCTATTGCATATATGGTCAGAATTCCGTCACTGTACGATGTCATCTCCGGAATAATCATCTTTGTTATGCCGTGATACTGTCCATTGACAATATGTATCATGTGTTCAACAAACAGTTTCAGAATCTCTTCCTGCGTCTGAACCGTATTTTCATATCTGAAATGAAACTCGGCTCCATTCAGTTCCGGTATTTCATTCAGAATGATTGCCTTCACCTTCAGCAAATCTTCAAACGGCATGACAAAATTAGCCTTTATATCCATTTCGAATGTATTGTCTTCTCTGGACATGACGGCTTTTTCGATTGCAAATTCATATTCACTTTTTGATCTTCTGCCTAGCCTGTTCCAGCTTATGCTGTTTTCTATGAGATTCTTCATTATCTGAACAGTTCCTCTGCTTCTCTTCTGTACTCAAGCTCCTGCACATCTTCAGTCCGGTCAAGAACTATATTATGTGCCCTTCTGGATGTGGTACCCGGTTCAGTCGTTACAAAAGTTGTAATACCCTGAGCCTTGATTTCTCCTGTATCCTCTGAAATCATATCAACATGCACAGTTATGCTAGATGTTCCTGCACGCACTATTATCGCCTCATAGGATATTATCTCTCCTGGCAGAACAGGCTTGTTGAACTCGAACTTGTGACAGTTTCTGAACAGAATTCCGTCTTTTACTCCGTCGGTGAGTTCTGCCGCCATAAATGATGCCTCAACCATCCATTCTATAGCCTGTCCTGCATAAAGATTGTGATGATGATTGAGGTGTTCAGGTCTTATCATGTGTCCTGCCCTATATCTTTTCATAGTCTATAATCATCCTTTCGATTTCAGAAACTATATTCTCTTCCTTAACACGTTTTACAATCTCGCCCTTTGAGAAAATGATGCCTTCGCCGTTTCCGCATGCCACTCCTATGTCTGCTTCACGTGATTCTCCCGGTCCGTTGACAGCACAACCCATGACAGCAACCCTGATTGAGTTTCTGTTTTTTCTCACTTTCTCAATATGCGGAATTCTCTCTTCCACTGCCAGAACTATTCTTTCCAGATCAACCTGAGTTCTCCCGCAAGTCGGGCAGGAATAGATGTCTATCGTCTCGTCACGCATTCCCAGTATTCCGAGAATGTCACGGGCAGCATATACCTCTTTTACAGGATCTGCTGTAAGTGAAACTCTCATAGTGTTTCCTATCCCGTCCAGAAGAAGCGATCCTATTCCCATAGCAGATTTCATTATTCCTCTGTTTACCGTTCCGGCTTCTGTAACCCCTATATGAAGCGGATGAGAAGATCGTTCATTTACGATTCTATACGCTTCGCTGTTCATCCTGACATCTGAAGCCTTAAGTGATATTACTATATCAGCAAAATCCATATCCTCAAGTCTCTTCACATTTCGAAGAGCACTTTCTGCAAGTCCCACGGCAGTCACTCTGCCGTATTTCTGTAATATATCCTTCTCGAGTGACCCTGAGTTTACTCCCACTCTTACAGGGATTCCTGCTTTTCTCGCCGCATCAGCAACCGCCTTTACTCTGTCGTCTTCTCCGATATTTCCGGGATTTATCCTTATCTTATCAGCTCCGGCATTTATTGCGGCAAGCGCGAGTCTGTAATCAAAATGAATGTCTGCAACTAAAGGTGCGTCTATTTTTTTCCTTACTTTTGCAAACCCCTCTGCCGCCTCTTCAGAGTTTACCGTTATACGTATTATGTCACATCCTGCCTCCATCAGCCTTCTGCACTGTTTTTCAGTAGCATCGGCATCTGCTGTAGGAGTATTTGTCATAGACTGTATGGATACAGGAGCATCTCCTCCGATTGCTACTCCTCCACAAAAAACCTTTTCTTTCATCATTGTATAAGTCTCCCGATATCCTGGAAAGTAATAAATATCATGAATGCGAACAGAAGCAGCATTCCTGCCATATGGAATCTGTTCTCCATTTCATCTGTAACCCTCTTGCCTGTAATCTTTCTGATTACAAGGAAGAGTATTCTTCCACCATCAAGTGCAGGGAAAGGAAGAAGATTCATCACACCCAGATTCAGGGATATGAGGGCAGTAAGATAAGCCACATATACAAAACCTTTCTTGGATGTCTCACTTACGACGGAAACTATTCCTACAGGACCTGATATCTCCTTGGTAGAGACTTCTCCTGTTACGAGTTTTGCAAGCACTCTGTACATTACAACTGTCATTCCTGCAGTCGCCCTGACTCCCTGAACACAAGCCCTGCCTGGACTGTGAACAGGCTTGCTTGTGATACCCAGCATATACCTTTTTTCCTTCTCGCTGTACTTAGGAGTTACTGAAACAGAATACTGTTTGCCATCTCTTTCCATCATAATATCGACGGAGTTTTTCTCTTCCGATATTATCTCTCCGACATCGCTCCATTCATTTATCTCTTCGCCGTCGATGGAGAGTATAACATCGCCCGGAAGAATTCCTGCTTCCTTTGCAGGCATCCCGTCGTCTACAGTCCCTATTACAGTAGACGGCATCCCTGACACAAGAGCTATAAGAATCATTATAATCAGAGCCAGAACCCCGTTCATCAGAGGTCCCGCTGCAAATATTGCGAATTTCTGCAGACTGCTCTTCCTGTTTAAGGCTCTTGCATCATCAGAATCCTCTTCCTCTCCCTCCATGGCGCAGAATCCGCCTATTGGAATCCATCTTACAGAATAAAGAGTCTCCTTACCCTGTTTTGAGAACATCAGAGGCCCCATTCCAAGCGAAAATTCGTTAACCTTCACGTCACATGCCTTTGCTGCAATAAAATGCCCCAGTTCATGTATGAATATCAGCAGCAGAAATATTATTACTGCATATACTATTGTCATTTTTTATCTCTTCCCCTTATAATCCGCAGGGTCAGTTCCCTTGCTGTTTTATCTTCCTCAATAATATCTTCAAGCTCAAGGCCGTTTCTGCCCTGATGTCTTTCCATTACCTCTTCAAGTATATTCTGAATATCGATATATCGTATATTCTTCTTTAAAAACTCTGCCGTCAGCACTTCGTTGGCACCGTTTAATGCAACTGTATGTGACTCGTCTGCTGCAAGGGCCTCATATGCAAGCCCCAGACATCTGAATGTTTCCGGATCTGGTTTTTCGAATGTAAGTGCGGAAAGTTCTGTAAAATCAAGGCTGTCCAGTCCTGAGTCAATACGTTCCGGATAGGAAAAGGCATAAGAAATCGGGACTCTCATATCCGGTTTTCCCATCTGGGCTATAACTGATGTATCCTCAAATTCGACCGCCGAGTGAATAATGCTCTGCGGATGAACAAGAACATCTATCATCTGCGGATTGACATCAAAAAGCCATTTTGCCTCAATCACTTCAAATCCCTTGTTCATCATAGTAGCTGAGTCAACTGTTATCTTCTGTCCCATTGTCCAGTTCGGATGTTTCAGAGTCTGCTCAAGTGTTACATTCTCAAGACGCTCTCTGTCATATCCTCTGAACGGTCCGCCTGATGCAGTCAGAATGATTCTTCTTATTTTTCTGCCGGCATTGCCTTCAAGACACTGAAATATGGCCGAGTGCTCGCTATCAACAGGAAGCAGCCTGATTCCGCTGTTCCTTACGAGTTCCATAATCAGCCTTCCTCCTGTAACAAGGGTTTCCTTGTTTGCAAAGGCAATATCTCTTCCTGCCTCTGCCGCATGCACTGTCGGCACAAGACCTGAAATTCCAAGCAGGGAATTTAAAACCATGTCACACTCTATACGGGCCGCCTCTTTTAATCCCTCTTTCCCGTACATTACTGTCACATGCGGAAACTCGTCTGAAAGTGCGGCTGCATCTTTTTCAGATGACACGCATACGAGTTCCGGCCTGAATTCTTTTATCTGCTCACGCATCCTGTCGATGCTTCTGCTGCAGGTCAGTGCGCAAATATTAAATTTATCAGGATTCTTCCGTGCGATGTCCAGAGCCTGTGTCCCTATGGATCCTGTAGATCCAAGTATTGAAATTCTCTTCATTTTCTCCCCTTATTCCAGTACAAGAAGTATATAGTAAAATACCATAGGTCCTGTGAAAAGCACACTGTCAAATCTGTCCATAATTCCTCCGTGTCCCGGTATGAGCTTTCCATAGTCCTTGATGCCCATTTTTCTTTTGAATATTGATGCGGTAAGATCGCCAAACTGCGAAATCACACCTCCCAGAACCCCTATTACTATACAGTGAACAAGGAGCTCTTCAGCAAATATGCATGCAAATACTATGCTCAGCACAGTACTTCCGAGTATACCGCCAACCGAACCCTCTATGCTCTTTTTTGGACTGATCTTCGGACACAGCTTGTGCTTTCCAAGTGTCACCCCTGCAAAATACGCACATACATCTGTTCCAAAAGCAGTAATAAATACAAGCCAGATGAGAATACTGTAATCTGTCATCTGATCTATCAGTGTGATATGGAATGAAAAGAACACGCAGTAAAACAGCCCTGTCAGTGTCACCATACCGTCTTCAAGTTTTCTTTCCTCTATTCTGAACAGATAAAGAAGAGACACAATCACACATGCAAAGAACCATACAATAAGCCATTTGTAATCAAGCTCATCTCCAAGTCTGCCGCCGCATGCGACAAGATTAAGAGCATACAGCAGCACCGCCCCTCCAATACCTATGGGCAGACTCGGTTTAATATCCATTTCTCTGAATCCTCTGTAGAATTCATATACTGCCATAATACCTATTACAAGGTCGAATGCCCACAAAACCCATCCGCCAAAATATATTACAAGCAGCAGCGGCAGCATGCAGCATCCTGCTATTATTCTCGTTTTCATTTCCTGCGTCCTCCAAAACGTCTGTCTCTTGACTGATATTCTTCGATGCACCTCTCAAATTCTTCAGGAGTAAAGTCCGGCCACAGAGTATCTGTGAATACAAACTCGCTGTACGACGCCTGCCACATCAGGAAGTTTGAAAGTCTTTTCTCTCCGCTCGTTCTTATTATCAAGTCCGGATCCGGTATCCCAAGATGCCCTGTATAAAGGCAGCTGTCCATCAGTTCATCGCTGATATCATCAAGTTCAATATCTTCATTTTTGTATTTCTGCGCAATCTCTTTTACGGCGTTCAGCATCTCTTCCCTGCTCCCGTAATTTAGTGCGACATTAAACATAAGTCCTGTATTTGACTCAGTCTCTGAAACGGCTCTTTCAACGCTCTTCTTTGCGTCTTCAGGCAGCTTCGAACAGTCACCGAGTATATTCATACGCACATTGTTTTCTTTAAGCTCACGAAGATCGCTTGTAACGAACATAACAAGTAGTTTGAATATCCCGGAGACTTCCTCCACCGATCTCTTCCAGTTCTCCGTAGAGAATGCATATACTGTCAGATATCCGATTCCAAGATCAGATGCCCTTCTGACAATCTCTCTCATCGCCTTCATTCCGGCATTATGACCTGCAGCTCTCGGCAGGTTTCTTTTCTTGGCCCATCTTCCGTTTCCATCCATAATCACGGCAACATGGCCCGGTAATCTGTTTTTGTCTATCATATTTTCAAATTAATTAATGTGGCTGTTTTCACAGCCACATTCAGGATTAAACTTCCATAATTTCTTTTTCTTTTTTTGCTACGATTTCGTCTATTGATTTAATCGCCTTGTCAATCTTCTTCTGAACATCTTCAAGTTCGCTCTTGAGGTCATCCTCTGTCAGTTCTCCCGCTTTTTCTTCTTTTTTAAGTTCGTCATTAGCGTTCTTTCTGAGATTTCTGATTGCAACCTTGTCCTCTTCACCCATCTTCTTTACAGTCTTGGTGATTTCCTTTCTTCTCTCTTCAGTAAGAGGAGGTACAACAAGTCTTATAACCTTACCGTCATTTGAAGGGTTGAAACCAAGATTTGCTGCAAGTATCGCCTTCTCTATGTCCTTCATTGTTGAAGGGTCGAAAGGTGATACCATGATAGTTCTTGGGTCCGGTGCCGAGATGTTCGAAATATTCTTAATCGGCATTACTGAACCGTAGCATTCAACCGAAACCTGATCAAGCAGCGCGGGATTTGCTCTGCCGGCTCTGACCGAGTTGAGTTTTTCTTTTAATACGTCTAAACTTTTTGCGATTTTTTCATCTAACACTTTCTGTACATCTGCCATAATCTTTTCCTCCGGATTATTCAACTAATGTTCCTATATCTTCACCGTTTGCGGCTCTGATTATGTTGCCGTAAACTGCGAGTTCAAACACATGGACCTTAATACCGTTATCCTTACATATTGCTGCTGCAGCCTGGTCCATGACCTGAAGATTCTTTTCCAGAACTTCCTGGAATGTGATTCTGTCATATCTTACAGCATTACTGTCTTTGGCAGGATCCGCAGAATACACCGCATCTATTGCCTTTCCGAACAGTATCACATCAGCTCCTATCTCAGCTGCGCGAAGAGCCGCAGTCGTATCTGTTGAGAAAAACGGACTTCCTGTACCGCCGCCGAATATTACAATTTCACCTGCTTCAAGAGCTTTAACAGCTTCTTTTCTCGAGAAAGGTTCAGCAACAGGTTTCATAGGTATGGCTGTCTGCACCCTGGCTGTCAGGCCTGCCCTCCTGAATGCGTCCTCAAGCGCAAGAGCGTTCATGCAGGTCGCAAGCATCCCTATATAATCTGCCGTAGGTCTATCCATATCACCGCTTGTTCTGCCTCGCCAGAAATTTCCTCCGCCTACAACAACAGCAACTTCTGTCCCCAATTCTTTAAGTTCTTTTACCTGCTGTGCCATCTCCATCAGCTTGATATCGTCGAACCCGGTTTTTTTCTCTCCCGCAAGGACCTCTCCGCTGAGCTTGAGGAGCACACGTTTTACTTTAGGTGTCATAACCTAGCTCCTTTCAAATATATTCTGATTATATCATAAGCACTTTGTATTTGTACATAGCAAAAGGACTCAGCACGGGTCCTATTTGCATCCCGAAAATCTTGTTCCAAGTACAGTTCCTTCGATTGCATCGTACATTCTTTCCGGGTTATTTCCATTGATTATAACCATGTCGCATCCGATTTCTGTCACCATTCTGGCAGCTGCGATTTTGGTTGCCATTCCCCCTGTTCCGAACTCGCTTCCTGCCCCGCCGGCCATGGCTGTGATTTCTTCTGTAATTTCATCAACCTGCCTGATAAGTACAGCGTCGGGGTTTACCGAAGGATTATCATCATAAAGGCCGTCAATATCCGAAAGAAGTATGAGAATGTCCGCTCCGGTCGCTTTAGCAACTATTGCTCCCAGCGTATCGTTGTCTCCAACTCTGATTTCGGAGGTTGATGTTGTATCATTCTCATTGATAACCGGAATTGCACCAAGTTCAAGGAGTCTGTTCATTGTGTTCTCGAAATTAGTTCTTCTGTTTTCATCTTCTATATCTTCGCTTGTTATGAGCATCTGTCCAACTGTATGATTGTACGAACCAAAGAGTTTATCGTATGTGTACATAAGTTCACACTGACCTACAGCTGCCGCCGCCTGCTTGGAAGGTATATCGTCCGGCCGGGTCTTCAGATTGAGTTTGCCGACTCCCATGCCAATCGCACCTGATGATACAAGAATAAGTTCATGCCCGGCATTTTTCAGATCTGCCATTACACGGACAAGCTGGTCAACGTGGCGAATATTGAGTCTGCCCGTAGGATGCGCAATTGTTGATGTTCCAACCTTTACCACAATTCTCATACTAATCTCCTTATCACTTCTGTCCTATATGGACAGCTGTCTTAGAATCATATACACACCATACGCATATGGTCACAATAACTATTGCCGCACCGCAAAGTGCAAACACTCCCGGCGCCTCACCGTCAAATATGAATACCCACACAGGATTGAGCAGAGGCTCAAGCGCTCCTATAAGGGAACATGCAAGCGGAGGACAGTCTGCAGATGCAATGGAAAACAGAACATATGCTATGCCAAGCTGGAATATTCCCAGTGCCATGATGCACAGAATCTCTCTTGTATCAACCGATGCCGGAGGAGAGATCGCAATGAAAGGAAGACCCATTATAAAACTGAAAAGATGTGCAAAAAGAATTCCTGTCATTCTCATATCGTCATCATCCTTCGCTTCGCCTGCAAACACGTACATGACCGCAAGAAGAATTCCGGCTCCTATTGCAACAAGATTCCCGATGACCTTGCCCGGTGACAGCCGGTCAAAAAAGAACAGGGCAATTCCCAGCATGATCACAACAACTGTTGCCACATCACCTTTTCTCAGTTTTCTTCCGAAGAATACCGCGAATATTATAAGTATGAAAATGGGATTAGTAAACTGAAGCACGATGGCATTTGCTGCTGTTGTCAGTTTATTGGCGATGGTGAACAGTGTTGCAGAACCTCCAAGGCCTATGGCTGTAAGAAAACAGTTCCTGCCCGTCTTAATTCTTCTGCCTGAAATTCTCATATATATGTATAGCACCGATGCGGATATCAGGCCTCTTACCCCGGCTATTATCATCGGATTCCAGTCAATCCATTTTATGAATATTCCGGCTGTGCTCCACAATGTGGCACACACAACCATCATCAGCATCGCTTTAGTTTTTCTGCTCATAAATACCCTCTGTAATATAGTTCACAACAAAAAGATTACCACTTATCATGAGTGTTTTCAACAAAAACTGCAGACCTTGGCCTGCAGTTTCTTCTGTTATTTCTCTTTGTAGTAAAGACGGCAGTGACAGTATCCCTCGTAGTCCGGATCGGCTATCTGCTCCTTGAACTCTGTGCACATGCAAAGGGTATCATCGGATATCTCCAGCTTGCACGGACAGTGGCCGTCTTTCATTTTAAGACCTTCACGAATCTTTTCGACAATGGCCTTGTCTTCGTTTTCTCTTATCTTCATTTTGCAATCATCTCCAAAATACGTTCCTTCGGAACTACTCCGACTGACACATCAGCAACCTTGCCGTCTCTGATATATACAAGCATAGGGATTGCGTTTGCCTGGAATTTGACAGCAAGTTCCATCTCATTGTCAACATTTATTTTGCCGACTTTGATTTCAGGATGCTCGCTCTCTATTTCATCCAGTACGGGTGAAATCATCCCGCAGGGTCCGCACCATACCGCCCATAAATCCAGAAGCACCGGTTTGTCTGACTGCATTACCTCTTTCTCAAAATTATCTGATGTTATTTCCACTGCCATGGTCTCAATCCTCCTTTTTCAACCTCTGAGCATCAGCTCTTTCTCAACTATTTCTCCTCTTCTGTAGTAGACTCTAGGAACTCTCTTGCTGACAGCGCATGTCAGTTCATATGGAATCGTTCCCGCCATCTGCGCAAGAGTGTTAATCGAATTACGCTTGCCAAATACTTCAACTTCAGAACCCACATCCACAGAAGGCGCTTCTGAAATATCTATCATGCACATATCCATGCAGATTTTTCCTATCTGTCTCACCGGTCCGTCTTCAGTCATGAGCATCGCTCTGCTGGAGAGAACACGGAGAAATCCGTCTGCATATCCATACGGCAGCACCGCAACTCTTGTCATTTTATCCGTCCTGTACGTTCCGCCGTAACTTATATGTGTGCCGGGTGTATATATCTTCACTGTGCTCACCGTGGTTATGAGGCTCATAACCGGTTGAAGGCCAAGTTTTTCTGCATATTCACCGTATCCGTAAAGCAGAAGCCCCGGTCTTACCATGTCAAGCCATGTCTGAGGATAGTTGGCAACAGCTCCCGTATTGGCACAATGATGAAGTGAAAATCTTTTTCCCCATTTATCCTCAACGGCATCAATTACATCCATGAACAGTCTGAACTGATGAAGAGTGTATTCTCTGCATTCATCACCCGGCTCATCGGAAACAGCAAAATGCGTAAATATTCCTTCTGCCTTGATGCCCGGAAGCTCGCAGGCTTCGCATATGCCTGAAACACCGTTTTCGAAATGCTCTCCGTCACACAGATATCCAAGTCGCGACATCCCTGTGTCGACCTTGATGTGAACTTTCAGATTTCCCCCGAAATTCACCGCTTCCCGACTGTATTCATAGGCCTTGGCCATGCATGTGACAGTCTGAGTAAGGTTGTTCCTTATAAGTTTTGGAACCTCCTCCTTTGGTGTGTGGCCAAGAACGAGAATCGGCATTGTAATTCCGTTAAGTCTCAGCTCCATCCCTTCGTCTATACTGCTGACAGCAAGATAGTCAGCCCCCAGTATCTGAAGCATGGATGCAACCTGCACCGCACCATGCCCGTAGGCATCAGCCTTGACAACACCTAGAAACCTGACTTCGCTGCCAACGTGTTCGCGTATCTTCTCGTAATTGTTCTTAAGTGCATCCAGGTCTATTTCTGCCCAAGTTCGTCTTAATGTAGACTCCATAAAGTCCATCTCCCCTTTAGCTAAAATATGATATAAGTCCGATTATAAATACAGCTGTAACTATAACAGGAAGCACATACCTGATGTATCCTGTCATCCATGGCTGTATCTTGAGACCTTTTCCCGCATTGGCCTCTTCAATAAATGCCGATAAGCCCCAGCCTTTCTTTGTTGTGCAGAACAGAATGAATATTACTGCACCGACAGGCAGAAGTATATTGCTGAGTATGAAATCTTCGAGGTCGAGTACTGTACTGCCTTCTCCAAGAGGCTGAAATCCCGAAAGTACATTGAATCCCAGAAGACACGGCATTGAAAGCGCAAACATAATAACCCCGCTCACCGCACAGGTCTTCTTTCTCGACCATCCGGTATAGTCCATTGTACATGCCACTATACACTCAAATACTGTGAATACAGTCGAAAGCGCCGCACATGACATGAATGCGAAGAACAGTCCGCCTATAATTCGTCCTCCCGCCATGCTGTTGAATATATTCGGAAGTGTCACGAATACAAGTCCGGGACCTGATGTCGGTTCAACACCAAATGTAAAACATGCAGGGAAGATAATTATTCCCGATACGATTGCAATAAAGGTATCAAGTGCTGTAACGCTTACCGATTCCCCAAGAAGAGTTCTGTCTCTGCCTATATAGCTTCCGAAAATTGCCATTGATCCTGTTCCAAGACCAAGCGTAAAGAACGCCTGCGACATCGCCTTGACTGTAACTGTCCCTATTCCCACTTCAGTCATCTTAGAAATATCTGGTTTGAGATAAAACTCCATACCCGCTGCTGCACCGTCCAGAGTAAGACCATGAAATGCCAGAATCAGTATTAATACAAGAAGCGCTGTCATAATATATTTTGTAACTCTTTCAAGACCCTTCTGAAGGCTGAATGAACATACAAAGAAGCCTATAAAGACTACAATGGCCATGAACGCAGTCATAATAACAGGATCTGCACACATTCCTCCAAATGCTGCGCCAACGCCTTCAGCATCAAGGCCATTAAGTGAGCCCGATACTGTACGGAAGAAATAGTAAATCATCCATCCTGCCACTGTTGTATAGAACATCATCAGAAGATATACACCTGCAAGGCATGCATATCCATGAATGTGCCACCTGCTTCCATGCGGCTCAAGAATATTGTACATCTTCGCCGGAGATTTCTGGCTTCCTCTTCCCAGTGCAAACTCAACTGTAAGCACAGGAATGCCAAGTATCACAAGAAACAGGATGTACAGCAGTACAAAAGCTCCTCCTCCATATGAACCGACCATATACGGAAATTTCCACACATTGCCAAGTCCGATTGCGCAGCCTGCACTGATCATGATAAATCCAAGCCTGCTGCTGAAATGTTCTCTATTCATATTTTTTCTATTCACTTTCTTTAGAATTGCTTACTAGAGTATACCACACTTTCCATCTTCCTGCGGTATTTTATTGAATCTCAAGATTCTTTCTTACTATATCTTCATACTCTCCGGCATCCCGGGCTTCTTTTCCGTCACAGCACAGAATTTCTATGCACTTTCCCTGCAAAACAGCAAGCATGCTTCCGCTTTCTGTTCTTTCAACAAATGCATTGTCGTCAATTTCTTCAACATCACCGGTCACAGATTCTCTGTATTCTCTGAAAAGTCTATCTGCTGTTCTCTGCGTTTTTGCTCTGTAATATGACGCCGAATAACATTTTAACGAGTAAAAGGATCCCGCAGTATCATCAGCAAAATACATATAGTCTCCCATTTCCTCACTGTAAACCTTTTCAAATCCTGTACCTGTATCTGTTTCATCCGCAGTATATCTGCATATTTCCTCAAACAGCGGATTTCTGTCTATCTCTGCGCTGACGAACACTTTATCATCCCATACTTCAGCATGCTCTCTCTTTGCAATCTCGTCCATCAGACTGCTGTCTATCTCTTCAAGCGGAACCGGATGGTCCAGATCCTCGATACTGCAGCTGTAATTAATTCCACCCTGAAATGCCACAGCAAAACCAGCCGCCGTACCTGCTGCGGAAATCAGTGCAAGTGACAGTATAATGCAGTTTGCAATATATCTTGTTCTGTACCCCCTGTACCTGCTATTTCCGAAATTAAGCTTAAGTATCCTTATGAACCTCAGCCCACATATTATGGATAGCATCAGACAGAATAACAGCCCTGCTGCGGGCAGAATAACGCCGTAGTTCAGCAGTGCTGTCACAGGCGAACTTAAAATCTCCATACAGTTTCCCGCAATAATTGCAGCAGCATACAAAACGATACACGGCAAAACGGCCAGCCTAATCAGATCGTAAAGCACCGTGTCCCTGTAATATGTCTTAAGACTGTCATTTTCAGTAAACGGCTCAGCTGCATCAGGATTATCTGTATAGAGTACTGCGAGACTGAATTTCCCGCATTCCACCGGTTTCCATCCGGCATCTTCATAAAGAGAAATTTCTTCGGAACCGGCAAGCATTTTATTCGTTCTGAATGCTCTGTATCTTCTGCCTTCCGGAATGTCTTCCTTCTCAAAGGATACCGCCAGTTTCCCTATTGAGGTAACATGGTATCCCCTTCCCGCCATATCTGTTATCCACTTTTCGACCGCTGCGGGTTCGAACGCGCTAAACCCCATCATCCTCCATATTCTCATTTCCTCTACCTCCTGCATCTTCAATACACATTTTAAGACGATTCAGTTCATCCTCGTAAATCTTCCTGCCTCTGTCAGTTATCGAATATGTTATCTTTCTTCCTGCTCTGCCAACTTCATGAATAATATATTCAGAAGAAAACCTGGATATTATTGCATACAAAGTTCCCGGTCCCATTGACACTCTCCCTCCTGTAAGTTTCCTCACATAAGATGTCAGCTCTGTCCCGCACATATCCCTCACGCTTAGCGCAAGCAGAACGTAAAACATCGATTCAGTTAATGTTTCCATTGGTTTTCTTGCCATATCCTCAATATATCGTTTATCGATATTCCTTTCACTCTGATTATAATATCGTTTATCGATATTGTAAAGCGGCAGAAATCAGCAGGACGGTGTCAAGTTGTTGTGGAGTTTTTAGTTGACAGAAATCAACTCAAAATGTTTCCACCTAATATGCCATGGTCTGTTCCATACCTTCTGAGCAGAATCTGAGTACCGGAATTTACATTCATGATGGTCTGCTCACCTTCAAATATGCTCCAATCTATCGCTCCTGCGATATTCTCTTCTATGAACCTGTCTGCGTAATCGCAATAACGTTCCACCGGTTCTTCTTTAAGATCTTTTCCAGTGAATTTTCCACCATTAATGTTGTATACTCTCAATTTACTGAGCTTTCCTAATCCAACTTTGCTCCAGCCCATCGGGTTCCTGCTGAATCGCTCTGACAATACATGACTTACCTGCCCTTCTGTACAGCTTCCCGGTATGTCGAGTATGATTAGATTCCTGATATATTCCCAGTTGCCAAAGAGATACTTTCCGAATTTCAGTATCTCAGCATCCTCCTCTGCCAGCTCCTGAATGAAAATATCCGCTCTTTTGCGGTCATCTTTTGCCAATGCATTTACTATTGCGACTTTGATATTTCGCTTTGGAAACTTCCTTGCAATTGCTTTCAGCTCCTTGAAGAAATGGTATCCAAAAAACACTGATCAGTCCGACAGGTTAATAAAATCCCCCGATTCCAAGGGTTGGAATTCGGGGGATGTCCACACGAATGTGAATTGTGACAGCCTTGCCCGGATAGGTATTCTCGTCACTGGTAGTCACGTTCCTTTGCACCGTAATTTGCACCGTAAGCGGTTTTACTGTGACATATGACGGCACAATTTCCATCTCTCTGCTCCTTCGGAGCAGCCTCAAGGACAAGTGCTGCTATCTCTTTGGTAGTTTGAATTAACGCTTTAAGAAGTGAACCCCCTTGAAATTACTGACTTTCTGATTTCAATGTTACAAATGCACAGGTCTTTGATACTACTTATACTGATGCTATATTCTCTAAAGTGCACATTTCAACATTCTATAATCAAGAATGAAAGTATTAATCTATTTAACCGGTAACTTTAATATCTTATATTTAGTCGCAATATCTTCGTTGAAAGTCTTTTATGCTACCTGCTTTACAAGCACCATGATAAAGCAAATGCAAGATATAACCAGAAAGGCTGCTGTTATTTTTCCATATTTACCTTTCCCATGCGGATCATGTTTATACAGACTAGTTAATATTTTTTTCTTTACGTTCATTCAAAACACCTCCGTTCAAAAAATATTAACCCCAAGAATATGTATTCCAAAGACCTGCCTGGATTGTTGTCAGATTCTCTTTAGAAACACTTGCTAGATGTAATTTCACATCAATAATGTAATATCCAACAACTTGTCCAGTTCCGTATAATGCATTTGTATAGCCCCAACCTCTCTGGACATAACCATAGGCCCCGTTTCTACTAGTATTCTTTTTTGCCACAAAAGTCTGAATATGGCCTGGAGTCACTATTTCCTGATTACTTGTTGACAATGCGGTAATACTTCTCCCATTAGATGTCCAGCTTGCCTTTATTTTAAACATGCAATAGGCCACAGTTGTTGCGCTTCCGTATTCTTTCATGAAAGTCTTTGATTTACTTGTAGCCTGAGTAGAAGCTGTCATAAGATCGTTAATCTCAATTTCTTCAGTCTTTTCTTCTAAAGCTTTTATTACCGATTCTTCAACATATGGCTTCACGTAATTAATATATGACGGTTCAACTACGATGTCGGGCATGCCTGCAATAACGCTTGCCCCCTCCTCTATCAGCTTTGATAATTCTTCATTAAAAGATTTCTCATCAAGTGCAACTAAACGCTTAGCAAGAGCATACTGTTTTTCCGAGTTGCTCTTCATGTTATTAATCTTTTCAGAAGCCGCTTTCTCATCACAGAGACTCAGTTTTGAATAAGCCGGCAAATAGAAATAATCGTATAACTGCAACTTTACATCGTCATCTTCTAATCCCATAAGTAGAGCATCCAGTTCCTCGTTTATCTTTATAGACGTTAATGCATTGCTATCCTTAGCGAAAGCCACAAATGGTACCATTCCAATAATCAATGTTAAACAAACGGCAACAGCTAATATTTTTTTCATTTCATTTCTCCTTCTAAAAACAAATTTTAAATTATCCAATTTACAATATGCTGTATCTTTATAATTAATACGAACGAGAAATGAAATACAGGACATCAATTAAGGCAATCTTTTGCAATAGCATATAAATCCTCATATTTGCAATTACCCATAACACTATATGCATATTTTCCATCTTCAACTAATATTGTATAATAATCATTCTCATGAAACACCAAAGCATCTCGCTCATGTATTCTGATTCTTCGGACATCTGACTGAGTAATATCAAACACAAGACAAGTCCCTTCAGGTATGATTTGCTGATAATGAATATCTTCTTTTCCATTTGTATAGTCGATGTAATACAGATTTCCTTCGTCAGATTCATCTGTAATTACATAGTCAGACGGCACTTTCGGTTTAAAGTAATCAATAGTACCTGTCTGAAATGTTACAGACTCAAAAGTCACTTCACAATTTCCATCATATTCTTTTAAGACATATTCTATATGTTTCTGAGATGCAGCGATTACAGTAACTGAAGATATTACCATAGCTATTATTGCAACAAGTGCAATAATAAGTTTTCTTCTGCGAGGAACGCTCATGTTCTGATGCTTCTTCATTTGTGTAAAGGATTTCATTTCTTCAACGAATTTCTCCGAAAATATATATTCTTCCTTTTTCTGCATTTCTTTCTCATAGAACGCTAGTTCTTTATCTAAATATGATGCTAATGCATTACCTAACTCATTCCTCATTTCTTAAATGTCCAACCCTTTCTATAACTAACTTTCTGGCTCTCTGTATTCTCTTGCGCACAGTTTCGACCGGTATATTCAACAATTCTGCAATTTCTCCAGGCTTATATTCCTCAAAACAGTATAGATACATAGTATCTCTCAAAACATCCGATAAAGTTCCAATAGCTTCCTCTATATGTCCTGAAATATCGACCTGGTTCGTCATATCCCACGTTTGTAAATCAAACAAATCGGATATTATTGCAGCATCTTCAATGAATTCTCTTTGTCTCTTTCTATATATGTCAATCGACAAATTCCTAACGATTATGCATGCAAGTCGTTTCTGTCTAACTTCATCAAAGCCTTTGAACTTATCTATATTCTTTGCAATTCTAACAAATGCATCATGTACTGCATCCTCTGCAGTCATCTCATCTTTTAAAATGTCATTAGCTATATAAAACAATAGTTTGGCATATGATACGTACATTTTTTCAAATATTTCACATGATGCATTGTCTGTAAACGCTATATCCATCAATATCATATATAAAGCACCTCTTTCTAATACCAATTCTATCATATAACATAAGATGCCACTTATTACTAAACGATTCAGGTGATTAAAACAGGACATCTGATTATAGAAAAAGTCCACCAGAAATAGCTTGTCCGTCGTGTGTACATCATTTCAGGTGGGGTCATTTTTATGTACATACAAAAAACCCTGGACATAAGCCCAGGGGTGTGAGTACAAATGAATTGTAGAATAGGCTTTTCGCAGTATATTGCATTCCAGCTGAAGCCGGGCAATCCTTGCGGATAGCTTTTCAACAATCTGCTTCGCAAATTGAGATATCTTATCTCTTGCAGAACTATTATTAGCGCTTTGATAAGTGCAATCCATTGCAATTACTGCATTTTGCTTCGCTTTGTTGCAGACGTGTTGCAAACTGTGTACGTCTCATTACTCGTATTCACCTTTAAAACTTATCCTGTTGCTCCCACTCGGCAAACGAAAACACTCGCAGTAAAGAATACTCCAATTACTTTGTATTGCCAAACATTAATTAGAGCTACTTGGTTTTAACTGATTTAACACCGCTCCATGAAGAATAATATGTCTTTCCGCTTACTGTCTTGTAGGTTCTTACCTGTACGTAGTACTTCTTCTT